>NZ_REFU01000001.1:4145785-4464692 GCF_003688915.1 Rhodococcus sp. SBT000017 | reverse complement strand
GAGGAAACACCCGAACTCTTCGTGGTGCAGTCGCCGATGGTCAATGCGTTCACGATCGGCATGGACCGACCCTTCATCGTCCTGACCACCGGCATGCTCGACATCATGACCTACGAGGAGCAGCGGTTCGTCGTCGGTCACGAGCTGGCACGCACTGTCCGTCACGCGGTGTACCGCACCGTGTTGATGCATCTGATGCGCCTCGCGGCACCGTCGGCTGGGTTCCGGTGGGCGGTTGGGCGCTACGTGCGGTCATCGCGGCTGATGGAATGGCAGCGCAAGTCCGAATTGTCCGGCGACCGAGCAGGTTTGCTGTGCGGGCAGGACGTACACACCGCAATCCGGGTACAGCTGAAGTTGGCGGGCGGCGCACGAATCAGCGAGATCGACGTCGACGCCTTCCTCGCTCAGGCCGCGAGTACGAGGCCAGTGGGGATCTGCGCGACGGCGTGCTCAAGCTGCTCAACTCGAACTCCTCTCGCACCGTTCTCGGTGCTGCGCGCCGCAGAGTTGAAGAAGTGGGTCGACAACGGCGAGTACGCGGCCGTACTTCGCGGCGACTACCCGCGCAGGTCCACCGACCACGAGGCCAAGGTCTCGGAGGAATTCCGCAACGCAGCGCGCACGTACAAGAACAACTTCGACACCTCGGAGGACCCGCTGATCAAGACGGTGCGAGACATCGGAAGTGGCTTCACCGGAGCCGTCGATGCCGTCGGCAACGGAATCGGCGACGTGGCGTCGGACATCAAGGGGCGCTTCGATCACTGGCGAAAGTCGTAGCGCCGGAGCAGGACCACGAACGAGAAAGGGCGGCGACCACCGAAGTGGTCGCCGCCCTTGTCGTTCCGTGAAGATCAGAAGTTGATCATGTGGCCTGCGAGGCCGTGGATAGCTTCCTGCAGTGCCTCCGACAGCGTCGGGTGCGTGTGGACGTTGCGTGCGAGCTCGTTGACCGTGAGGTCCCATTTCTGGGCGAGGGTCAGCTCGGGCAACAGCTCGGACACGTCCGGTCCGATGAGGTGTCCGCCGAGCAGTTCGCCGTGCTCGGTGTCGGCGATGAGCTTGACGAAGCCGGTGGCGTCGCCCAGTCCGTGCGCCTTGCCGTTTGCGGCGAACGGGAAGTTCGCGACCTTGATGTCGGAACCGCGGGCCTGAGCCTCTTCGCGGGCCTGGTCCTCGGTGAGGCCGAAGCTGGCCACCTGCGGCTGGCAGAACGTCGCGCGCGGCATCATGCGGTAGTCGTCGATCGGCAATGTCTCTGCGCCGCCGATGGTTTCGGCAGCCACGACGGCCTGCGCCTCCGCCACGTGGGCGAGTTGAAGCTTGGCCGTGACGTCGCCGATGGCGTAGATGTGCGGCACGTTGGTCTGCATCGTGTCGGTGATGCCGATGGCACCGCGATCGGTGAGCTCGACGCCGGTCTTCTCGAGGCCGAATCCGTCGACGCGGGCGCGAAGCCGACGGACTGCATCACCTTGTCGACAGTGAAGGTTTCGCTCTCACCGGACTTGTTGTGCTTGATCGCAACGGTGACCTTGGAGCCGTCGTCGTCGATGCTCTGCACGCCTGCGCCGGTGATGACCTTGACGCCGAGCTTCTTGTACTGCTTCTCGATTTCCTTCGAGACGTCCTTGTCCTCGTTGGGGAGCGCGCGATCGAGGAACTCGACGATGGTGACGTCGACTCCGTAGTTCTTGAGGACGTAGCCGAACTCCATGCCGATAGCACCGGCACCGACGATGAGGATCGAACCCGGCAGGTCCTTCGTCATGATCTGCTCTTCGTACGTGACGACGTTCTCGCTCAGTTCGGTGCCGGGAAGCAGCTTGGTGGTGCTGCCCGTCGCGATGATCGCGTTGTCGAACGTGATCGTCTCGGTGCCACCCTTGGTCAGCTCGACCTCGATGGTGTTGGCATCGGTGAACGTGCCCTTGCCGTCGTACTCGGGGATCTTGTTCTTCTTCATCAGGAAGTGGATGCCCTTGACGCGGCCGTCGGCAACCTTGCGGCTCCGATCGAACGCTGCCCGAAGTCGAAGGAGGCTTCACCCGAGATGCCGAACAGCTTGGCCTCTTTGGTGAAGAGGTGCGCCAGCTCGGCGTTACGGAGAAGTGCCTTCGAAGGGATGCAGCCGACGTTCAGGCACACACCGCCCCAGTACTTCTTCTCGATGATGGCAGTGCTGAGTCCGAGTTGTGCCGCGCGGATTGCAGCGACGTACCCACCGGGACCGGCTCCGAGGACAACGACGTCATAGTGTGAGGTCACGAGTCCCGAGCGTAGTCGTGCTGTCCGACGCTCGCTCGACCTGGTCTTCGTTACCAGCCGGTAGCCACGCGAGCGCCGACCACCCCGACGGCCCGAGTGCTGCTAGAACTGTGGAATGGCAATCTCGGACGACCCGTACCTCTGGCTCGAAGACGTCACCGGCGACGCTGCGCTCGCGTGGGTGCGCGAGAAGAACGAGGTGACGGTCGAGGCGCTGAGCGGCCCCACCTTCGAGGCCACCGAGGCGAGCATCCGAGAAGTTCTCGACACCGACGCCCGCATTCCGTATGCCCGTCGTCGCGGGCAGTTTCTGTACAATTTCTGGCGCGACGCCGAGCACGTCCGCGGCCTGTGGCGTCGAACCACGATGGACGAGTACCGAACCGAGAACCCGGCGTGGGACGTACTGCTCGATCTCGATGCGCTGGCCAGCAGCGAGGACGAGAACTGGGTGTGGGGTGGCGCGCAGGTGCTCCGCCCCCATCAACGACTGGCTCTGGTGACGCTCTCCCGCGGCGGGGCCGACGCGACGGTGGTCCGTGAGTTCGATCTGGACTCCCGCACCTTCCGCGCCTCGGAGGACGGCGGATTCGCCCTCCCCGAGGCCAAGACCGACATCGGCTGGATCGACGCGGACACCGTCTTCGTCGGAACGGATTTCGGGCCCGGTTCGCTCACCGAATCGGGCTACCCCCGAATCACCAAGCGGTGGCGTCGCGGCACCTCGCTCGACGACGCCGAGACCGTGTACGAGGGTGAGTCGCAGGACATCTCGATCTCCGCCTGGCACGATCGCACGCCGGGATTCGAGCGCGACTTCGTCCAGCGTGCCACCGACTTCTACAACTCCGAGACCTACGTCCTCGACGGATCTGCGTTGACCCGGATCCCGACGCCGACCGACGCGTCGACCTCGGTGCACGAGAACTGGCTGCTGGTCCGAACGATGACGCCGTGGACGGTCGGCGAGCAAACCTATCCGGCCGGCGCACTGCTGGCTGCGGATTTCGACGAGTTCATTTCCGGCACAATCGCTCTCACCGTCCTCTTCGCCCCGGACGCGCACACGTCACTGCACCAGTACGCGTGGACCGAGAATCATCTGCTGCTGGTGACGCTGCAGGACGTACGGACGCAGTTGCACGTGCTCACCCCTCGCACGAACGAGTGGGTCAGCACCACCGTCGACGGACTGTCGGACCTGATCTCCACCGAGATCATCGGCACCGACGCCGAGGAGAACGGCGACGAGTTCTTCCTCTCCTCGTCCGGCTATCTGACGCCGGCGACACTGCTGGTGGGCACGGTGGGCGGCGAACTCGAAGTCCTCAAGCAGGCTCCGGCATTCTTCGACGCCGACGGGCTGACGGTGGAACAGTTCTTCGCCCGGTCCGACGACGGCACCGACATCCCCTACTTCGTGGTCCGACGCGCCGATTCCGGCCCCGGACCGACACTGCTCTACGGTTACGGCGGCTTCGAGATCTCGATGACGCCCGGCTACAGCGGCGCAACCGGACGGGCGTGGCTCGAACGTGGTGGCACCTACGTCGTCGCGAACATCCGCGGCGGCGGTGAGTACGGGCCGTCCTGGCACACCCAGGTACTGCGCGCCGGACGCCATCTGGTGCACGAGGACTTCGCCGCCGTCGCACGCGATCTCGTCACCCGAGGGATCACCACCACCGAACAGTTGGCCGCACAGGGTGGTAGCAACGGCGGCCTGCTGATGGGCATCATGGTGACGAAGTACCCGGAACTGTTCGGCGCGTTGGTATGTCAGGTCCCACTACTGGACATGAAGCGATACCATCTGCTCCTCGCGGGCGCGTCCTGGGTGGCCGAGTACGGCAACCCCGACGACCCGGACGAGTGGGAGTTCATCTCGCAGTACTCCCCGTACCAGAACGTGGTGTCCGCATCCGAGCGTCGGTATCCGCCGATTCTGATCGCTACGTCCACCCGCGACGATCGCGTCCATCCCGGACACGCCCGCAAGATGGCGGCTCGATTGGCCGAACTCGGTCACGACGTCAGCTACTACGAGAACATCGAAGGCGGGCACGGCGGGGCGTCGGACAATGCGCAGTTGGCGTTCAAAACGGCGTTGACCTACGAATTTCTGTGGCGGCACCTCGCTCGCAACTGACGGTCAGGCAGCGAGAGCGTCCTCGAACATCGGCCAGGAATCGTGCAGGTCGTCCTGCCAGTAGCCCCACGAGTGGGTGCCACGGTCACGCAACTCGAAGTGTGCCGGGATGTCGAGCTGCTCGAGGGCCGTCTTCAGCCTGCGAGTGCAGTCTCCGGTCGCCACCTCGATGGCACCGCCCACGACCATCTGGTTGAGCAACACGAAGCCGGGTCCGTTGGGATTGGTGCCGTCGAGAGTGTCCGATGCCCCGGCCAGTCCGCTGCCGTTGGAGATGTACAGCGCTGTGCCACGCAACTTCTCGGCATTGACCACCGCATCGTTGCGCACCCAGTCCCGATGATCGTCCGGCCCCCACATGTTCGTCACGTTCGCGCCCAGCGCCATGGACACGACCGTCTTGACGTATGCCCGTCCCAACGCGTCGGTGGTCGACGCGCATCCGCTGTACGAACCGACGGCTCGGTACAGCCCCTGATGGTGCGCGGCCAGGTTCAGCACAGAGGTAGCGGCCATCGAGATACCTGCAATCGCGTTGCGGCCGTTGGTCTCCAACAGATCGTCGACGAGCGGTGGCAGTTCGGCGGTCAGGAACGTCTCCCACTTGTTGCGGCCGAGCACCGGATCGTCGTGCTGCCAGTCCGTGTAGTAGGAGTAGGCCCCACCCACGGGGGTCACCACATTGACGTTCTTGTCGGCGAAGAACGACACGACGTCGGTCTGGGTGTACCAGTCCATTCCGTCGACTCCGCCGCCCGCCCCGTTGAGCAGGTACAGCGTGGGGCTCGGAGCCGTCCGATCAGGAGACCGCAGAATCTTCAGTGGAATGGTTCGGTCCATCGCGGCAGAGTGAACGAATGCCGTCATCGCGGTGTCGTCGGCCACCTCGGTCCGCACCACGTACGAGCCCGTCTGCACCGTCGCCGGATGATCGGTCGACGATGACGGCGTGGCGGAGGCAGTCGGATGGGCGCCGATGGCCAGGCATGCCACCACGCCCACCATGGCTGATCTTCGCAGTGCTGCGGAGTAGCGAACGAGCAGACCATCACCGATTCGACGGACCGAAGCCCCCAGGCCGTTCATAGTCGTGCTCACTAACGTCGTCGAACAATTGTTGGTTCAACAGCTTTCTACACCAAAACGAACCATGAGTATGTAGAAATGACCAATAGCGAGCAAAACAACTGAAAGTTAATTCGAGTGAACTACTTGTGCATCCATTCGGCGACCAGGTCGGCGACCGCCGTGGGGTTTCGAATCCACCCGTTGTGGCCGAGCGGCTCGTCGACGTGCACCGAGGTGACATCGGCGTTGGCAAGCTTGCGCACGAGGTTGTCCATCGAGCCACGGGGCGCGAGGTCGTCGCCCTCGATGGTCACCGCCAGCACCGGAAGTGTCAGACGGCCCATCCGTTCCTCGTAGTCCATGTCGGCCCCCGCAGGCTCGATCGATCCGGTCCGCGCGAACCGCGACCAATCGTCGATCAGAACCCGCGACTGCCGACCGAAGCCGCCGATTCCGATTCGATCCCCCGGCCAGAACCCCGCGATGCTGCTGGTGATCGCCATCGCCGCCGCGCCCACGTACAGCGGCACACCACGGGACGTGCCGAAACCGCGGTGATACGGCGACCCGGACGCCACCAGGATCAATCCCCCGAGCCTTCCCCTGATGCGTGCGGCGTACATCGAGCCGAGCTGCCCACCCATGCTGTGCCCGAGCAAATACGGCGTCGCCGCCGGGAACTGCTCACGAACCACCTCGAAGATCGCCGGAAAGTCGACCGAGACCAGCTCCTGATACCCGTACCGACTCGCCGAACTCGGTTTGGGGACACTGTCTCCCTGGCCGCGCAGGTCCCCGATCGCGGCCTGGAACCCGCGCGCGACGAGCGCCTCGGCGAACAGTCGGTAGTAGCCACCGGGAATGCCGAGGCCGGGAAGAACGACGATCACGGGTGCATCGTCACGGCCTTCACCGGGAAACAGTGAGACCGGCACCGTCGAACCGTCGGGCATCTGAATCGGAACCGTCTGCATGGGGCAACCCTATGATGCGCCTGGGATGCAACCGAATCTTTCACGGCTCGAATACGTTTCGAACGAACGAATGACCGGCACCCACGACAGGGTGGGCACCGGTCATTCGGATCTCAGAACTGGGATCAGAGCGCGGTGGGGGTCTCGGAGCTACCGGCGTTGAACAGTGCGAGGAGGATCTGGAGGATGGATCCGAGTTCAGCGGACATACGTAAAACTCCTTCATCGAGGGGGTGTGCAGATCTGCTGTGACTTATGTCACGCGATGATCTCTGCAAGAAGATTTCTACCTCAGAAGGTCACGCTCTGTATACGGAAAAGATAGTAAAAGTCGAAAATCTTGGTGTGACATCACAAAACGGCCAACAGCCACGGGACCGAGATGTCGCGGCCGCCCCCGACGGCGACCGCGACGATGTCGGACGATTACGCGGCGCTACCCGATGTCAGCACGCCGACGATCTGATCGACGATCGCGTCGACGATTCCGTCGTAGACGCCCGATGCGATGTCGGAAATGAACTGTGCTGCTGAACCCATGAGAACTCCTGTTGCTCGTGTGCAAGGACAGCCGTAAGCGATACGACCTCCCTCGTTCTTACCGCACGCTAAGGTTTGGCGCAGCCCCCGGTACCAACTCGAGATCCCGAAGAGGTGGTGCCGCAACGGTTCAGCGGAAATTTCACCGGTTGACCGACCAAAACTATTCGCCGATCACGTCTTTGGCGCGCCCCACGAGCAACGGGTCGGTTTCGCCCACGATTTCGGGATCCTTGTTCGCGTAGTCGAACTTGTTGAGCACGAAGCGCATCGCATTGATGCGGGCCCGCTTCTTGTCGTTGCTCTTGACGACCGTCCACGGCGCGACATCGGTGTCGGTGGCGCGAAAATTCTCTTCCTTCGCCGCGGTGTAAGCATCCCACTTGTCCAGCGAGGCAAGGTCCATGGGCGAGAGCTTCCATTGCCGCACCGGATCGACCTGCCGAATGGCGAAGCGGGTGCGCTGCTCGTGCTGCGACACCGAGAACCAGAACTTGGTCAAGCTGATGCCCTCGTCCACCAGCATCTGCTCGAACAGCGGTGCCTGCCGAACGAACTGAGCGTGCTGCTCGTCGGTGCAGAAGCCCATGACCCGCTCGACGCCGGCCCGGTTGTACCAGGACCTGTCGAACATGACGATCTCCCCGGCCGCGGGCAGATGTGCGATGTAGCGCTGGAAGTACCACTCGGTCGACTCACGAGCAGACGGCTTCTCCAGTGCGACGACACTGGCACCGCGCGGGTTGAGGTGTTCCATGAAGCGCTTGATCGTGCCGCCCTTACCGGCGGCATCTCGGCCCTCGAAGATGATGACGTGCCGTCGTCCGGTCTCCTTGGTCCACATCTGCAACTTGAGGAGTTCGATCTGCAGTAGACGCTTCTCGAGCTCGTACTCGGCACGCGTCATGCGCTCGTCGTACGGGTAGTTCTCGCGCCAGGTGTCGACGATATGGCCGTCGGGGACGGTCAGCAGCACCGGATCGTCGTCATCGGAGTCGTCGACGGCGAAGCCCGACGTGTCGGCAAGATTCACGGCCTTGGTGATGTCGAGCAAGTCGCTCAGATTCGTACGCGCAGCCGTGCCGTTGCGGAGATCGTTGTCGGTCATGGGCCGAAAGTTAGTGCTCATCGGTGACCAATCCATGGCGATTCGGTGAACACCCGATGCATCCGGTTTCACCGCAGGCACCACCCGGTCCGCAAGGGGGACGGACCGGGTAGCGCCGGTCGCGCACTCGCCGATCACGTGCGACCGTAGCGGCCCTCGCAGCGGTAGGTCCAGGGGTCGGCCCGGAAAAGTCGAGGATCTTGTTCGCGCGCCGTTTTCGGACCGCTCGTTTGTCGGGGTCGATATGGGTGAAATCCCCGATGTGCCGAAAGGCATTGCTGATGCAGACTTTTCAGCATGACATTCGAGAGCGGTTCCCCCAGAGAGTTCACCCGGTCGAGTTCACAGAAGATGATGGGAGGTGTATGCGGCGGAGTTGCCGAATATTTCGGCTGGGACGTCAACATCGTCCGACTCGCGACCGTTGCCGGCACGGTCCTGACCGGCGGCACCGTCGTGCTGATCTACCTCGCGGCGTTGATGCTGATGCCGCTCCGGTGAAGCCCGAACGCGACGAAGCCCCGGACCTCGACAACAGGTCCGGGGCCCCGCGACCGACTACTCGGCGACGCTGGAAAGCCCTTCAGCGCTTCCGGTGAAGAGCTCGGAGATCGCGTCGGCGATGCCTGCGGAGATGCCGTCGGTGATGATTCCGCCGAGGCCGCCGCCTTCGGTGCCGCCGCCGAGCAGACCGGTGATGAGATCGAGAAGCATGGGGTGAGCACCTTTCGGAGAAACGACGAGGCCTGGTTGAACATTGGACCAGGCGGCAGAAATATAACGCGCCCGTTCTGTCCGATCCGCCGTTTCGCCGAAAAAGTCCTGCGCCCCGTTTGTTGTCCGAAAAAACTCCCGCTGGACCGCGGGTGAACTACTCCGTCCCGGTGATCAACCAGCCACAGGGTCCGGCGAGCTCGTCCGCCTCGGCCGGTCCCATCGAACCGGGCGCGTAGCTCTGCACCTCGGGCGGATTGCTCAGCAAGGGAGCGGCGACATCCCAGACATGCGCCAGGCCGTCGGGACGGGTGAACAGTGACCGGTCGCCGCTGAGCACATCGAGGATCAGGCGCGCGTACGGGCTCAGCGGCTCGGCATCGGGCACCGACTTCAACGGCAACGCCAGATGCCCCACCGACAGATCGAAATCCGGGCCCGGCTCCTTGACCGTCATCGCGATGTCGATGCTGCCGTCGCCGGAGAGGTCGAACGAGAGCACCGCGCCGTCCTCCGGCAGCTCGCCCAGCGGACTGTCGGCCGGTTTGCGGAACACCAACGAGACGCGCTGCTCGCTGACACCCAACATCTTTCCGGTGCGGAGCAGGAACGGGACGCCACGCCAACGGTCGGTGTCGACCCACAACGTGGCCGCGACGAACGTGTCGACCTTCGAGTCATCGGCAACACCCTCGACGTCGCGATACCCGTCGTACTGCCCGAGCACCACCTCGTCGGTGTCCAGCGGCCGGAACTGCCCGATCACCGTCTCGCGCGCCGCTTGCAGATCCTGCGCCTGCAGCGATGTGGGCGGCTCCATCGCGACCTCCGCGGCAACCTGGAACAGGTGGGTGACGAGCATGTCCAGCACGGCACCGGTCTCGTCGTAGAACTCGGCCCGATCGTCGATGTCGAGCGTCTCGGGGACGTCGATCTGTACCTGCGCCACGTGCTCGGAGTTCCATATCCCGCTGATCATGCCGTTCGCGAACCGCAGCACGTGCAGGTTCTGCGTCGCCTCCTTACCCAGGAAGTGGTCGATGCGATAGACCTGCTCTTCGTCGACCACCTCGTGCACCGCTGTGTCGAGTTCCTCGAAGTTGCTCTGCGAGGTGCCGAACGGCTTCTCGTAGACCACGCGGGAGCCGTCGGCCAGACCGTGTGCACCCAGGGCCTTCGTGTAATCGACGAAGGTGCTCGGCGGCAGAGCGATGTAGTGCACCAACTGGGCGTCGTCGCCGATGCCCTTCTTCGCGTCGGCGACGACCTCGGGCAACTCACCGGGATCGTCGACGGTGAAGCCGTTGCCCGCGAAGCGGATTCGCTCGGAGAATGTCGACCAATCGTCCTCGGCCACATTCTCGGCGAATTCGTCGAGAACGCTGCGGACGTGATCGCGAAATTCGTCGTCGGAGGAATCCTTGCGGCCGTTGCCGATCAGGACCCATTCCTCGGGGAGCAGACCTTCGAGATGGAGTTGGTAGAACGACGGCAGGACCATTCGCTTCGCGAGGTCTCCGGTTGCGCCGAACAGGACGAATACAGTGGGTTGCGAGGACGCCATGACCTCCACTATGCACCGACCCGGGCCGAGCATGGCTACAGTCGGTGTGATGACCAGATCACGGTTTCACGGTGAGATCTACGGGGTAGGTACGACGTCCGGTGTGCGGATCGTCGTCGGCCACTGGACGCGATCGCCGCTCGGCGAATTCACCGACGTCATGATCCAATTCGCCGACGGCAGACGTCTGCTGATCGCCCCCAACGAGGACGTACGCGAATTCGTCACCGCCACATACACGTTCGACGACACCGAACTGGTCCCGGTGACGTTCGCCGCTCAGCAGGACGGTTGGCGATCAGTGACAGCGGGTGATCTGTCGGTGAGAATTCGTGTTGCCGGACCCACCGTTCTCGGCCGCGCGCTGAGCTTGGTCCCCGACGCGATATCGACAGCACCGTGGTTCTGCGCGATCAGTGACCCCATCGCCCGCGTCGTGCTCCGCGGAGTGCGCACCCGCGGCAGCGCGGGCAACGACCGACGCGAGTACTACGGTGCCCGCCACCAACATCGCGTCACCGATGTCTCGGCGTCCTGGCAGGGCGAGGACCTCGGATCGCTCACCCCCGTCACTCCCCCGGTGACGTTCGGCTTCGGCAGCACCCCGGCGGCACCGTCGGTCACATCCATCACCACGACGATCGACGGCTGACCGAAGGACGAAAGTCCCCCGAGGTGGGGACGTAAAGGGCTGCTTTCGCGGCCCCACAGCGGACAGGATTGCGGCGTGACCCTGACCGCTCCCGCACGTCTCGTGCCCGCCGCCCACCCCGTTCTGTCTCCCGCCGCCGAGGCCGTCGTCCGCGCCACTGCCGGTGTGGTGGCAGAACACTCCGAAACGATCAGTGCCCGCTTCTACGAGTCGATGCTCGGTGAACGCCCCGAGCTGTGGCGTCTGTTCAATCGCGCGAATCAGGAAACCGGCGAGCAGAGTCGGGCATTGGCCGCATCGGTGGTCGGCTACGCCGTTCAGCTGATCGACCCGGACGCACCGTCGTTCGAGCCGGTGTTGCGCCGCATCGCCGGCAAGCACATCACGCTCGGCATCACCCCGGAGCAGTACACCCTCGTCGGCCGACACCTGCTCGGTGCCGTGGCCGACATCCTTGGTGCCGCCGTTACTCCCGCCGTCGCCGCCGCGTGGGACGAGGTCTACTGGCTGTTCGCCACGCAGCTCATCGCCACCGAAGCCCGACTCTACGCAGCGGCAGACATCGACCCCCACAATCCGCTGCGCCCGTACCGCGTCATGCGGCGCACGCAGGAAAGCCCCGGCACGGTCTCGCTCGTCCTCGAACCCGCAGACGGCGCTCCCCTTCCCGCACTCGAGGCCGGCCAGTACGTCACGGTGTTCGCCGACCTCGCCGACGGCACTCGGCAGCCGCGTCAGTACAGCGTCTCGTCCATCGCCTCCGACACCCGCCTTCAGATCACGGTGGCGCAGGTACGCAACGGTCCGCCCGGGCAGGTCTCGACGCACCTTCAGGAGGCTGTTGCCGTCGGAGACATTCTCGAAGTGAGCAGTCCCGCAGGTGATTTCGGAGTGCCTATCGGCGACGGGCCGCTGTTGATCGCCACCGCCGGTGCCGGAATCACCACCGTGCTGCCGCTCGTCGAGCATCTCGCCCGAACTCAGCCCGCCCGAAAGCTGATACTGGCCCACGCGGACCGTAGCCGCGCCGACCACGCATTACGAGAGGCGATCGCCACTGCGGCCGAAGCACTCGACTCCGTCGTCGATCACGCCTGGTACGAGACCGTCGAAGCGGACGATTCGACGTCGTTCACCGGATTGATGGATTTCGATCGGCTCGCCTTCACCCCGGATACCCACGTGCTCAGCTGCGGACCGTTGCCGTTCCTGCGCGCCGTCCGCCTCGCGGCCCTCCAGCGTGGTGTGCCTTCGGAACGCATCTCCTTCGAGGTGTTCGGTCCGGACCTGTGGTCTCCCGTCACGGTGGCCGGGTGAAGAAGGTCTCGCTCGACGCCCTCACGCGCGAGCTGATGGCCAAGGCCACCTCGGCGTCGTCGCGTCGGGCGGCGTCGGCGGTGTACGGAGGCCACGAGCATGCTCTCCGGCAGACCCTCATCGCACTCGCGGCCGGTGCCGAACTGTCCGAGCACAGCAATCCAGGCGAGGCCACCGTGCACGTCCTGTCCGGTCGGGTCGAATTGCTCAGCGGCGACGACGTCTGGAGCGGGATGACCGGCGATCTGTTGGTGGTTCCCGATGCACCGCACTCGCTGCGGGCCACCACCGATGCGGCTGTTCTGCTGACGACGGTGGTCACCTCGGCCTAGACCACCGAAGCGCCGGATGCCCGCAGATCGTCGAGGGCCGCGGCCGATGACTCCGGTGCTACTCCCGCAACGAGGTCGGTGAGAACACGAACCTCGAGCTTCTCGGCCACAGCGTCTTTCGCCGAGGCCAGGACGCAGTAGTCGGTCGCAAGTCCGACGACATCGATGTCGGTGACCTCGTTTGCGGTGAGTATCTCGGCGAGGGCTGTCCCGTCCTCGGTGACACCCTCGAACGCCGAGTACGACGGCTTGCCCTGCCCCTTGTAGACGTGCACGTCCACGGAACCGGTGGCGTAATCGGGGTGATACTCGGCGCCGACCGTGCCCGCGACGCAGTGCACCGGCCAGGTGGTGACGAAATCCGGGGCGGCGTCGGTGGCGAAGTGTCCGCCGTTGTCGCCCTCCGCGTCGTGCCAATCGCGCGAGGACACCACGAGGTCGTACTCGTCCCCGTGGAGCGCGAGATACTCACTGATCTTGCGCGCGACTTCCGCGCCGCCGGTCACCGCCAGCGCGCCACCCTCGGTGAAGTCGTTCTGCACATCCACTACCAACAGAGCACGAGTCATGGATCCCAGTATCCTCGACGGGTGCGCGTGTCGTCTCTGGTGACCTACCCCGTCAAGGGATGTGCAGGCTCGACGCTGCATTCGGCTCACGTGAGCGCTACCGGCCTCGAACACGACCGGGCATTCATGATCGTCGACTCCGACGGCGCATTCCGCAGTCAGCGTAGCGATCCCGTTCTCGCCGTCGTCCGATGCTCGGTGACGGACGAGGCGTTGACCCTCACACACGCGTCGACCGGTTCGGTGACCGTGCCGGTGGACCGGGACTCCGAGTCGCGCGACATCACGATGTTCCGCAGCCCGATGCGCGGAATCGATCAGGGCGACGAGGTGGCCGACTGGCTCACCGAGGTGATCGAGGAGCCGTCACGTCTGGTCGCCGCACCACGCGACCTCGGCCGCGTCACCGACGGAATCTCGCCCGGATCAGCGCAATTCGCCGACAGCTCGGCGGTGCACATCCTCTCGACCGCCACCTTGGCCGGTCTCAATTCTCGCCTCGACGTACCGCTGCCGATGGATCGCTTTCGCCCCAACATCGTCGTCGACGGCTGGGACTCCCCGCACCGAGAAGACGAGCTGAGGGAGGTGACCATCGGCGGGGCGCGATTGGCGTACACCAAACTCGCGATTCGCTGCGCCGTCACCACCGTGGAGCAGACCACCGGCGTGCGCACCGGCCCCGAGCCGCTGCGCACACTCGGCGACTACCGCCGCGGTCGGCAGAAGGGCGTCGCCTTCGGGTCGAAATTCTCTGTGCTGCAGGACGGCACGGTGACCGTCGGCGACGAACTACGCGTCGAGAGTTGGGGCGAGTCGGAGTTGTAGCTCGAACGGCATGTGATTGGCCCAGCCGTTGCGGGCTCGTAGTGAAAGCTGTTGTCCTGGTTGCACCGTCACCGTCCTCCGGCCGGTACCCAGCGCGGCGTTCGTGCCGCGGTACCGGATGAAGGCGGTGAGTTCGTGCCTGCCCGGCTCGAGCGTGTAAGTCGACGGCGCGGTCCACGACTGCCGATGCTCGACGCCGTCGATGGTCACGAAGGGCCGCGCCAACGTGCGCACCAGCGACGCGTTCACCCAGTGCGGAGCGAATTCGATCTCGATCGTGCCCATAGTTACCTAGAGTAACGGTATAGCGCGGGTGTGGTGCGATTTTTGTCCACTATTTGCTTTCGCAGACGGTTTTTCCGCCTACGAGAAGAAATCGTGAACAACCATCGCACCTGCTTCCGCTGCAACCAGCGCCGCCAACTGGATACGCGCCTGCCCCGCCCTCAGTTCGCGGGAAAACACTGCACCCGCATCGACCAGATCGTGTCCACCACCGCCGCCGCCGTACGTCGGCGAGGTCTCACCGAACGGCACCCGCGTCGTGACCACCACGTGTACCCCGGCAGCCACAGCTTCTTTCACCGCATGCACGACGCGGGCATTCGTGTTGCCCGAGCCCATCGCCTCGAGCACGATGCCCGACGCCCCAGCCTCGCGGCACGCTTCGATCTGCACACCGTCTGCACCGGGATACAGGGCGACGATGTCCACGCGGATCCCGGCAATGGGCTTCCACGGCAACGGTTTCGGTCGCGGCAACGCAGCTGACCGGAACGCGTCGAGCTCGGAGGTGTGCTTCTTGATCGCACCACGCGCAGGCAGCAACCGCCCGCCGAAGGCGATCAACACACCGCGCTCGGACTGCGCCGCCGCCACCGCCGCGGCGATATTGCCGGGGCCGTCCGGATCGGGATGATCGGCCGTGCGCTGCGCACCGGTGAAGACAACCGGGCGATCGTCGGCGTGGAACAGATCGACGTACAGGGCCGACTCCTCCATCGTGTCCGTCCCGTGCAGCACCACCACTCCGACGCAGCCGTCCTCGGCGAGCGCGTCGACCACCGCCGTACGGATGGTGTCGAGATCCACCAAGTCCAACGCCGAGCTGTCCTTCGACATCACCCCGCGCACCCGAACACCGTCGACATCGATCCCGAGACCGGCCACCGGACGAGACACCCCGTACTCGTCGCGACTACTGGCAATCGTGCCGCCGGTCGTCAGCAATGCGACATGGTCAGTCACTGCGCGCCGCCACCTCTCGAATTCGCTTGCGGCACAGGAACCAACCACCGATCAGCATCGGCGCGATGAGCAGGATCGACGCCACCGTCCAGGTACCGACCGGTTTGTCGAAGGCCATCAGCACGAGTACACACGCCAGGAAGCCTAGCGTTGCGTACCCGGTGTACGGGGCACCGAAGAGCTTGAACGCAGGTCGGGTGACCGCGCCGGTCTTGGACAGCGACCAGAACTTGAGCTGACACGCCATGATGACGGCCCAGGCGCTGATGATGCCGAGCGCGGCGAGGTTGAGCACGATCTCGAAGGCCTGCGCCGGGACCACTGCGTTGAGCACGACGCCGAGCAACGTCACCACCGACGTCAGTGCGATGCCGCCGTAGGGCACACCCGACTTGTTCATCCGCGCAGCGAATGCGGGTGCCGAGCCGGCGACCGCCATCGAGTGCAGGATGCGTCCGGTGGAATACAGACCGGCGTTGAGCGAGGACAGTGCCGCGGTGAGGACGACGAGATTCATGATGGCGTCCGCACCCTCGACGTCGATGGCTCCGAAGAACGTCACGAACGGACTCTCGCCTGCCTGATAACTGGTGTACGGCAACAGCAACGAGAGCAGCAGCACCGAGCCGACGTAGAACACCACGATCCGGATGATGACGGTGTTGATCGCCTTCGGTATCACCTTCTCGGGGTTCTGCGTCTCCCCGGCAGCAGTGCCGACCAGCTCGATCGAGGCGTAGGCGAACACCACACCCTGGATCACGACGATCGCTGGCAACAGCCCGTTGGGGATCAGTCCGCCGTTGTCGGTCAGCACGCTCAGCCCCGGCTCCTGGCCGTCGATGGGCGTTCCGAAGATGACGAAGTAGGTACCGATCAACAGAAACGTCACCAGAGCAACAACTTTGATGAGCGCGAACCAGAACTCCAACTCACCGAACACCTTCACCGACACCAGGTTCAGACCGAGGACGAGCAGCAGGCCCGCGAGTGCGAACACCCACTGGTCGATGTCGCCGAGCGGGGCCCAGTACTTCTTGAAGAAGTTCATGTACAACGCCACGGCCGTCACGTCGACCACCGCCGTCATCGCCCAGTTCATCCAGTACAGCCAACCGGCGGCGAAAGCGACCTTTTCCCCGAAGAATTCGCGCGAGTACGAGACGAACGATCCGGACGTCGGCCGGTGCATCACCAGTTCGCCCAATGCGCGCAGGATCAGGAAGGCGAAGAATCCGCACAGTGCGTACACCAGCACGAGGGCAGGCCCGGCGTCACGCAGTCGCCCGCCCGCACCCATGAACAGCCCGGTGCCGATCGCGCCGCCGATGGCGATCATCTGGATCTGGCGTGGAGCCAACTCTTTTCGATAGCCGGGGTCTTCCTCGGTGAAGGCCTTGCGGGTATCGACACTCCGATTCTCTGTGGTCATCGCATTACCTCGTCGACGTTTCGGGGGCATCTGCATGCTCGACGGGGGCCACCCGCAGGTTCGCGAGATGCTCGGGGCTCAGGAGTCGATCCAACTCGTCCCGGGCCAGCAGCCCCTTCTCGAGGACGAGGTCGACGACATTGCGGCCACTGACCAACGCTTCCTGTGCAATCGCAGTGGATTCCACGTATCCGAGATACGGGCTCAGCGCGGTGATCAGGCCGATGGAGTTCTCGACGCGCTCGCGCAGCAGGTCCACGTTTGCGGTGATGCCGTCGACACACCGATGTGCGACGGTACGGCACGCGGCACTCAGATGCGCCATGCCGTCGGACAGGGATTTGACGATGATCGGCTCGAATGCGTTGAGCTGCAACTGCCCTGCCTCGGCTGCCATCGTGATCGTGACGTCGTGTCCGATCACCTCGTAGGCAACCTGGTTGAGCACCTCGGGGATGACGGGGTTGACCTTGCCGGGCATGATCGACGAACCGGCCTGCATCGGAGGCAGATTGATCTCGTTGAAGCCCGCCCGCGGCCCGGAAGACAGCAGCCGGAGGTCGTTGCAGATCTTCGACAGTTTCACCGCGACACGCTTGAGTACACCGGACAGGTGCACGAACTGACCGACGTCCTGCGTTGCCTCGATCAGGTCCGTCGCAGTCACCAGCGGCAGACCGGTGATGGTCCGCAGATGCGCGACGGCCGATTCTGTGTAGCCGGCGGGAGCGTTGAGCCCGGTACCGATGGCGGTGGCTCCGAGGTTGATCTCGTGCACCAGCAGCGCTGCTTCTTCGAGCCGCGAGCAGTCCTCGTCGATCATGATCGCGTAGGTGCCGAACTCCTGACCGAGGGTCATCGGCACTGCGTCCTGCAGCTGCGTGCGGCCCATCTTGACGACCGTGGCGAATTCGCTTGCTTTGCGGCCGAACGAATCTCGCAACACCTTCATCGAGGCGATCAGCTCGTGGACGGCGAAGATGGTCGCGATGTTGACCGACGTCGGGTACACGTCGTTGGTGGACTGCGACGCATTCACGTGCTCGTTGGGGTGCAGCATGCTGTAGTCGCCGTGCGGGTGGCCGAGGATTTCCAGCGCGCGATTCGCGATGACCTCGTTGGCGTTCATGTTGGTCGAGGTGCCGGCACCGCCCTGGATGACGTCGACGACGAACTCCTCGTGCCACTGGCCGTCGAGAATTTCCTGGCACGCGGTGCGGATCGCTTCCCCGCGGGTGGCGTCGAGAATTCCGAGATCCTGATTGGCCGACGCAGCTGCCCACTTCACCGCCGCGAGTCCGCGAACGAGGTGCGCATTGGTGGAGATCGGACGCCCGGTGATGGGGAAGTTCTCGAGGGCGCGGAGGGTATGGATTCCCCAATACACGCTCGACGGGATTTCACGTTCCCCGAGAAGATCCTTCTCGATGCGGGTATCGGCCACGGTGCGCTCCTAGGTGAGGGTGTCCAGCTGTCCGGCTGTCTGACAGGTAGAGTGTGGCGGAGAACACCTCATCGGTCAACCCCACGCTAGGATCACGTTCATGAACCTGTCGGACAGCTGGGCAGTCAGTGCGCCCACGAATGCCCGAATGAGCGCAGCCGAGGCGGTGTTCGCGGACCTCCGCGCAGCGATCGCGTCGGGCGATCTACCCGTCGGGCAGAAGTTGCCGTCCGAGGCCGCGCTCGCCACCAGGCACAGCGTCAGCCGCTCGGTCATTCGCGAGGCGCTGCGCTCCTGCCACGCCCTCGGCCTGACCGAAACCAAGACGGGCCTCGGCACTTTCGTCATTCGTGACCGCGTCGGAAACGACCTCGACATCGGCAACTACGCGGCCCGCGAACTCATGGAGGCCCGCCCTCACGTGGAGATTCCCGCCGCAGGCTGGGCCGCAGAGCGTCGCACCGACGAGGAGTTGACGGTGCTCGCCGGCCTGGCCGACGAGATGCGTTCGGAGGACGACCACGAGGCCTGGGTAGTGCTGGACGCGCAATTCCACACCGCGATCGCGCGGGCGAGCAAGAACCGCGTGTTCGAGTCGATCATCGTCGACATACGCGACGCGTTGACGCGGCAATCGGAAACCCTCAACCTCGTTGCGCACCGGCAGGAGCAATCCAACGTCGAGCACGACGCGATCGTCGACGGCATCCGATCCGGCGAGTACGACGCGGCAGCACGCGCCATGACCGCGCATCTCGATGCGGTGCGCAATGCCGTGGAGTCGCTCGCCGATCGACCCAGCTGACCGTACGACTAGGCCGGGAGTGGAGCCTGCGGAACGACCCCCGTTAGGCCGGGAGTGGAGCCTGCGGAACGACCCCCGTTAGGCCGGGAGTGGAGCCTGCGAAACGACCCCTACTAGGCTGCTGCCGTGACGAAGGTACTGAACTCTCTCCCGGTCGGCGAACGAATCGGCATCGCATTCTCCGGTGGTCTCGACACCTCGGTGGCTGTCGCCTGGATGCGCGAGCACGGCGCGATCCCGTATGCCTACACCGCCGACATCGGCCAGTACGACGAGCCGGATCTGTCCGATGTGCCCGAGCGCGGTCTCGCCTATGGGGCCGAGCAGGCGCGGCTCATCGACTGCCGTGAACCGCTCGTCGAAGAAGGTTTGGCCGCGCTGACCTGCGGCGCATTCCACATCCGCTCGTCACTGCAGACCTACTTCAACACCACCCCGCTCGGCCGCGCGGTCACCGGCACCATGCTGGTGCGCGCCATGGCCGAGGACGGCGTCTCGATCTGGGGCGACGGATCGACGTACAAGGGCAACGACATCGAGCGGTTCTACCGCTACGGCCTGCTCGCCAACCCGCAGCTGCGGATCTACAAGCCGTGGCTGGACGAGGCGTTCGTCGCCGAGCTCGGCGGCCGACACGAGATGTCGCAGTGGCTCACCCAGCGCACCCTCCCCTACCGTGACTCCGCCGAGAAGGCCTACTCCACCGACGCCAACATCTGGGGCGCAACGCACGAGGCGAAGAAGCTCGAATACCTCGACACCTCCCTCGAGATCGTCAGCCCCATCATGGGCGTGCGGTTCTGGGACCCCGAGGTGGAGATTGCGCCCGAGGAAGTCACCGTCGAGTTCGAGCGCGGCCGCCCCGTCCGCATCAACGGCAAGAGCTTCGACAGCGCCGTCGACCTCGTCATGGAAGCCAACGCCATCGGTGGACGCCACGGCCTCGGCATGAGCGATCAGATCGAGAACCGCATCATCGAAGCCAAGAGCCGCGGCATCTACGAGGCTCCCGGCATGGCACTGCTGCACATCACCTACGAGCGCCTCGTCAACGCCATCCACAACGAGGACACCGTCGCCTCGTACCACAACGAGGGCCGTCGACTCGGCCGTCTGCTGTACGAGGGACGCTGGTTCGATCCGCAGGCGCTGATGCTGCGCGAGGGCCTGCAGCGCTGGGTCGGCAACGTCGTCAGCGGCAGCGTGACGCTGCGACTGCGCCGCGGCCAGGACTTCACGATCGTCGACACCCAGGGCAGCAACTTCAGCTACCACCCCGAGAAGCTGTCCATGGAACGCAGCCAGGGCCAGGCGTTCTTCCCCGGCGACCGCATCGGTCAGCTCACGATGCGCAACCTCGACATCGCCGATTCGCGCAGCAAGCTCGAGCAGTACGCCGCCCAGAATCAACTCACGGCCTGGGGCGAACTGATCGGCGAACTCCCCGCAGGCGGAGCCGACGCCATCGCCGCCAGCGGTCCCGACGGTTCCGTGGACTCCTCGGCACTCGACCACGCCGCCATCGAGTCCGGTACCGACTGACGCTGCCCAACTCGCAGTTATGTACGGATTTCCGCTGATTTCTGTACATAACTGCGAGTTCGGCTACTCCTCGGGCTCCGTCAAACCCTCGTGCTCGTCCCGCTCCGCCCATTCGAGTAGCTCGTCGATCGCGAACACCGCATCGTCGATGCCCGAGTGGAGATCGCCCAACTCGGCAAACCTGGCCGGCACCGTGAACATCGTGAACTCGCGCGGGTCGACGCTCGCAACCTCGTCCCAGGAGATCGGCGTCGACACCGTCGCCTGTTGATTTCCACGCACCGAATACGCGCTGGCGATCGTGTGGTCGCGGGCGTTCTGGTTGTAGTCGACGAACACTTTCGACGGATCGCGGTCCTTGCGCCACCACGTCGTCGTCACGTCGTCCGGGGCTCGTCGCTCGATCTCGCGCGCGAAAGCCAGTGCAGCCCTTCGCAAGTCCTTGAATCCGTGGGCCGGGTCGATGCGTACGTAGATGTGCAGCCCGTGTCCGCCGGAGGTCTTGGGCCAGCCGACGGCACCGAGGTCGTCCAACACTTCCTGGACCACCCCGGCCACGCGTCGTACTCGGTCGAAGGAACAGTCGGGCATCGGGTCGAGGTCGATGCGCCACTCGTCGGGCATCTCTACATCGGCGCGACGGCTGTTCCACGGATGGAATTCGACGGTCGACATCTGGACCGCCCAGGCCACGTGCGCCAACTCCGTCACGCACAGCTCGTCCGCGGTGCGGTTGTAGCGGGGAAACGTCACCTGCACCGTTTCGAGCCACGGCGGCGCTCCGTTGGGCACGCGTTTCTGATGCACCTTGTCGCCGGCGAGGCCCTTCGGGAAGCGGTGCATCATGCACGGTCGTTCCCGCAGCGCCCGCACGATGCCGTCGCCCACGCTCAGGTAGTAGTTCACCAAATCCAGCTTGGTGGCTCCGCTTTCGGGGAAATAGACCCGATCGGGGTTGGAAATGCGGACGCTGCGCTCGCCCACCGGTATCTCGATCGACGGTGAGCTACTGGCCATGAGTCCGAGCGTAGGCGATTCCCCCGACGGCAGGCATGCTCTCCATGCAATCCGGGTACAGCAACAAGGCCATCGACAACAAGGAGCAACGTTGATCTTCATCACCGCCAAGTTCAAGGTCAAGCCCGAGCACGCGGACAACTGGCCCGAGATCTCACGCGACTTCACGCAGGCCTGCCAGGCCGAGGAAGGGTGCCTCTGGTACTTCTGGTCGCGCACGCTCGACGATCCCACCGAGTACGTCCTGGTGGAAGCGTTCAAGGACCCCGATGCCGGTGCGGCTCATGTGAACTCGGATCACTTCAAGCAGGCCCAGAAGGATCTCCCGCCGTACCTGCAGGAGACGCCGAAGATCATCAGCCAAGAGGTCGACGGCACCGACTGGAACGAACTGGGAGAGCTCGCCGTCGACTAGTTCGATTCTCGATCCCGGACCGCCTCGCCCAGCGTGACGACGGCGTCGGCGAACTGGCCGGGCAACTCCTGCGGCGGGTTGTGGCCGCAGTCGATCTGGCGAACGTCGATCAGATCGGTGAAGTGCGCCGGGTGGTCCGGGCGGCCGTACAACGAGGCGACGGTGTCCTCGGTCGGATCGATCACGACCGTGGGCACCGTGATTCTCGGTTGCCGAGTCAGCAACTCCTGCGTCGCTGCGTAGGTAGCATCCCCCGGCTCGATGCCGTATCGGTGCCGGTAGGAATGCACGGACACGTCCACGAAGTCGGGGTTGTCGAACGAGGGTGCCGTAGCCGCGAATTCGGAGTCGCCGAACCGCCAGGTCGGCGACCAATCCGTCCACAGTGTTTGTGCGATCTCCGCGCGGTGGGCCGCGAGCCCGGCCCGGCCTCGCTCGGAATGCAGGTAGTACTGATACCAGTACCGCTTCTCGAGGTGCGGTAGCACTGGTGTGGACACTGCCGCGGTGATGTCCTGGATCAGGTATCCGGACACGCTCACCAGTCCGGATATCAACTCCGGCCACATCGCGGCGACGACGCACGCCGCTCGCCCACCCCAGTCGTAGCCGGCGACGATGGGCTCGTTCAGTTCCAGCGCGATGATCAGCTCGCGAAGATCGTAGCCGATCGCGGCCTGCTCCCCGGAGCGCATCGTGTCGGCGTCGACGAACCGGGTAGGTCCGAAACCTCGCAGGTACGGCACCACCACGTCGTAGCCGGATTCGGCGAGCAGCCTGGCGACGTCGTCGTAACCGCGCGGGTCGTACGGAAACCCGTGCAGCAGTACCACCGAACGACCGGACGGATCACCGAAACGGTCGAACGCCACATCCAGCACGCCTGCGCGAATCATCATCGGTCCATGCTCGCATTGTGCTGCCGCGCCGGCTCAGCTGCTCAGCACATCCTCCATGCCGGGAGCGAGAACATCGGACAGTTCCGTCCACGGCACGGTGATCGTGACGAGGCCGATGCCGTAGGCCCCCACCTGGTAGTCCCCGAAGTGAATGTTCATCCCCTCCGGAGATGCCGTCCAGTTCGCGAAGTTGGCCACCGTCGGCTCGATGCCCGAGCGCTCGAAGCTCTCGCCCGCGCGTGTGGTCGGCAGAATCTCCGCTGCTCGTTCGGACAGCCGCGACAGGCCCGAATCCAGGTCGGTGAAGGCATCGCCGAGAGAGATCGGCTGCGCGGTGTCGGCATCGATCGTCACAGTCGCAATCAGCGAATTGCCGTGCGCTCCGGGCGGCACGGCGATCCAATCCGTGATCTGTTCCGCGCTGATCACTCGCCGCCCGACGTAGGTCGCACCTGTCGAGTAGCCGTCACTGAGGGCGAAGTCGTATCCGTAGTCGCGGTCGATCTGATCTTGGAGCGCAGCACGCATCGACTCGTTGAACTCTGCCGTCACCGCGGGATTTCCACCACTGAGCTGCGGAATTGCGACGTTGAAGGTGGCATGCTCCGTGGATCCGGTGATCCGAGTGCTGCCTACGACGTACGGCTCGGCGGCACTCGAGGTGGTGGTAGGCGTTGTGGTGGTCGGCTCGGCGCTCTCGGTGGTGACCGTGACTTCGGTGGTCGTCGGTGCCGACGCGGGCGTGGCGGTCCCCGAGGTGGAGCAGCCCGCTAGGGCCGCTGCTACGGCAAGTGCGACCGTCATCGAGCGAATTCGAGCCATTACCCACACTAACCACAACGCGACCGCTCACTCAACCACCGAACAGCCGGCAACTGCGCTGTTACCGTCGAACGTCCAGGCTTCCGGCCGTCCACGAATCGGAGGAGAATTCGATGAGAACGAGAAGCATCATCACCAATCTGCGCGTACCGAACGTGGACGCGGCCAAGTCGTTCTACTCCGAGTTTCTCGGGCTGCGTTCGGAGGAGTTCGACATGGGCTGGGTTGCGCGGCTGACGTCACCCGACCGGCCGGTCAGCGTTCAGCTGGTCACCCGCGACGAGAGCGCACCGGAGGATTCTGTGATGTCGGTGCTCACCGACGATGTCGACGGTGCGTACGCCGAAGCGCAAAAGTTGGGCTACGAGATCGTCTACCCGTTGACCACCGAGCCGTGGGGTGTGCGCCGCTTCTTCGTGCGGGCTCCCGACGGCAACGTGGTCAACATCGCGTATCACCGGGACTGAATACTGCGAATCCCCGAAGCACGAAAAAGCCCGACCCCCTCGAAAGGGAGTCGGGCTTTTTCAGTGCAACAAGGGACTCAGAAGTCCATGCCGCCCATGCCACCGGTCGGATCGCCAGCGGGCGCTCCGGCCTTCTCGGGCTTGTCGGCGACGACGGCCTCGGTGGTGAGGAACAGAGCCGCGATGGACGCTGCGTTCTGCAGTGCCGAGCGGGTGACCTTGACCGGGTCGTTGATGCCTGCAGCGAGCAGGTCCTCGTACTCGTTGGTCGCGGCGTTGAGGCCGTGACCGGCGGGCAGGTTGGAGACCTTGTCCGCAACGACGCCGGGCTCGAGGCCTGCGTTGAATGCGATCTGCTTGAGCGGAGCGGACAGTGCGACGCGAACGATGTTCACGCCGGTTGCCTCGTCACCGTCGAGCTTGAGGTTGTCGAGTGCGGGCGCTGCCTGGAGCAGTGCCACGCCGCCACCGGCGACGATGCCTTCTTCGACGGCTGCCTTGGCGTTACGCACGGCATCTTCGATGCGGTGCTTGCGCTCCTTGAGCTCGACCTCGGTTGCCGCTCCGGCCTTGATGACTGCAACGCCACCGGCCAGCTTGGCCAGGCGCTCCTGCAGCTTCTCGCGGTCGTAGTCGGAATCGGAGTTCTCGATCTCGGCGCGGATCTGGTTGACGCGACCGGCGATGGCGTCGGAATCTCCCGAGCCCTCGACGATGGTGGTCTCGTCCTTGGTGATGACGACCTTGCGTGCCTGACCGAGCAGCTCGAGTCCGGCGGTCTCCAGGGAGAGGCCGACCTCTTCGCTGATGACCTCGCCACCGGTGAGGATGGCGATGTCGGCGAGCTGCGCCTTGCGACGGTCACCGAATCCGGGAGCCTTGACGGCGACGGACTTGAAGGTGCCACGGATCTTGTTCACCACGAGGGTGGAGAGAGCTTCGCCCTCGACGTCCTCGGCGATGATGACGAGCGGCTTGCCGGACTGGATGACCTTCTCCAGCAGCGGCAGCAGGTCCTTGACGGTGCTGATCTTGGAGCTGACGAGCAGGATGTACGCGTCTTCGAGGACGGCTTCCTGGCGCTCTGCATCGGTGGCGAAGTACGCCGAGATGTAGCCCTTGTCGAAGCGCATGCCCTCGGTGAGCTCGAGCTGCAGGCCGAAGGTGTTGGACTCCTCGACCGTGATGACGCCTTCCTTGCCGACCTTGTCCATTGCCTCGGCGATGAGCTCGCCGATGGACGGGTCGCCTGCGGAGATACCGGCGGTAGCAGCGATCTGCTCCTTGGTGTCGATCTCCTTGGCGGACGCGAGCAGCGACTCGGTGACGGCTGCAACAGCCTTCTCGATGCCGCGCTTGAGGCCGAGCGGGTTCGCGCCGGCTGCGACGTTGCGCAGGCCTTCACGGACGAGTGCCTGAGCGAGAACGGTAGCGGTGGTGGTGCCGTCGCCTGCGACGTCGTCGGTCTTCTTGGCGACCTCCTTGACGAGCTCGGCACCGATCTTCTCGTAGGGATCTTCGAGCTCGATCTCCTTGGCGATGGAAACACCATCGTTGGTGATCGTGGGAGCTCCCCACTTCTTCTCGAGTACGACGTTGCGACCCTTGGGGCCCAACGTCACCTTTACTGCGTCGGCGAGGGCATTGAGGCCTCGCTCGAGGCCACGGCGTGCCTCTTCGTCGAACGCGATGATCTTGGCCATTGCGAAGTGATCCTCCGGATTGGGGGTGACACATTGCTGGCCGAGCTCGGTGCCCGCGACGGACGACCAGGGGTGTCGTTGATTCCCCGGCCTCACCGTGTCCCGACCTGGCACTCACGTGTCGAGAGTGCCAACTGCATTTCTAGCACTCGACCATGGCGAGTGCAAGGTCGTCCGCCGCGGGCAAACCACCGACACCCCCATGCCCGACGCCACCGCGCGGCGAAAGTCGCGAGCAGATGATCACCTTCGCGAGGGTTCTTCACGCACTCTTCACATCCGGAGCCATTGTTGACATTCGGCATCTTCCTCGCCTACGCCCTGTGCGGCATCTTCGTGTTCTTCATCCTGCGCGCCCTCGGCGAGCTGGTCCTGCACCGCCCGTCCCCGGGCAGCTTCGTCTCCTACGAGCGCGAGTTCTTCGGCGAGAAGGCAGCCTTCGTCGCGGGCTGGATGTACTTCCTCAACTGGGCGATGACGGCCATCGTCGACGTCACGGCCATCGCGACGTACATGCACTACTGGGGCAGCTTCGAGGTGATCCCGCAGTGGGTCATCGCATTGATCGCCGTCGTCATCGTCATGTCCATCAACCTCGTCTCGGTCCGCTGGTTCGGTGAGATGGAGTTCTGGGCGGCGATGATCAAGGTCGTCGCGCTGGTGACCTTCCTGATCGTGGGCATCGTGTTCCTCGCCGGCCGCATTCCGGTGGGCACACAGGTGCCGGGCATCAGCCTGATCACCGACAACGGCGGACTCTTCCCGTCCGGGGCATGGCCACTGGTGATCGTGATCTCGGGCGTCGTGTTCGCTTATACCGCAGTGAAACTGGTGGGTACGGCCGCGGGTGAGACCGAGAACCCGGGGAAGATCATGCCGCGCGCGATCAACTCGGTCATCGCGCGTATCGCACTGTTCTACGTCGGCTCGCTGGTGTTGCTGGCCGTGCTGATGCCGCATCATCCCCGCTCTGATCGGTGGCTGGTTCCTGGTGCGCACCAAGGTGCTCGCCGTCGCCGAGGAACGCCTCGGCGACACCGGCCAGTACCCGGTGGTCGCCAACCGTCCGACCGACCCGGAGGATGTAGCCCTCTCGCGTGACGGGTCTCCTGCACCGGAGGCCCGTCACGCAGCGGCCGCCGCGTTGTTGACCGACTGCACCACCGCTCGCGGATCCGCCACCGTCAGGACGAGGCGCTGGTATTCCTGCTGTTCGAGCTCGATGACGATCGTGTCGGCGCTGCCGGTGACGTTGTAGAACGTCCTCACGCCGTCACGATGAAAGGTGCCCGCGGTCTTTCCGGGCAGCCCGAGACCGGGCGCGCGAATTCCCTTGGGCTCCTTACTCGCTCCCGGGTCGTGGGTGGCACCGCGCACGTGCACGAGAGGGATTTCGAGACGGCGGGTGAACGACCACAGCTTGTCCAGTCCCCTCGGTTCGACGATCAGGGTGGCGTCGACGATGGTCACGGAGTTCATGCGTGTTCTCCTTCGATAGCAAGGTTCGGATCGATGAGTGCCCGCACCAGCAGACGTTCACCGAGCACGTGGGCAATGTTCTCGACGCCACTGTCGAGCAGTGTGGCGGAGCAGATTTCGCGGACGTGGTCGTCGAACGGTGCAAGTTCGAGCAATGCCACCAGCAGTAGATCCACATCCCACTCGGTCCTGGTCAACGCAGCGAGAAACAATCCTCGCTTGCTGCCGAACGCCTGGTAGAGACTGCCGCGATGCAGTCCTGTGGCGCGCAGCAGATCATCCAGGGAGGTTCCTTCGTAGCCGCCCGATCGAAACTGTTCGGCGGCCGACGCGACGACGACGACCTCGTCGAAGCTTCTCGTTCGTCCCATGCATCGAGCATCGCAGATTGATGACCGATCAGTCAAGAACGATCGGTCAAGAAGATTTCAGCCAACGCGATCGCGTGAACGGCGATCGTCGCGGCGGCGGTTCCGGAACTCCGGCTTTCACTGCTACCGCCACCGCGTCGCTGAGCTCGGCGCAGGTTCGGAAGCGATCCGATGGATCCTTCGCCAACGCCCTCGCGACCACCGCGTCGAGCCCCCGCGGCAACGCGCGTCGACGACGCGTCACCGACGGCGGCTCGGCCGTGAGATGTGCGGCGGTGATGGCCAACGGCGTGGCCAGCGGATACGGCGGCCGGCCGGTGGCCAGTTCGACGAGAGTCGCCCCCAGACCGTAGACGTCGGTCTGCGCACTCAGCACTCCCCCGCGAAGCAGTTCCGGTGCCGCGTACGGGATGGATGCCAGCACCGTCCCACCCGCAGCGAGCGGAGTCGAATCCCCCAGTAGGCGAGCAATTCCCCAGTCGGACAACAACACCTGCTCGTAGCCGTCGATTCGCTCGGTGGAGATGAGAATGTTCGCCGGCTTGACGTCCCGATGCACGACGCCCTGCGAGTGGGCGTGGTCGAGTCACTTGGCCACCTCGGCGACGATGCGCGCCACCCGGGACACGTCGAGTGCGATCTGTCCGCGGGCGACCAGCCGCGCGGCGGTGTAGTCGTCCACGTAGTGCATCGACATCCACAGCTGGTGCTCGAACTCCCCGTGCTCGTGCACCGACACGATGTTCGGGTGCACCAGTTGTGCGGCGACGGCCGCTTCCATCCGAAACTTGTTGCGCAACCTCGGCGATCGCGACGCGTCCCGGTCCAGGATCTCGAGAGCCTCGAGCCGGTCGTGGCCGTGCCCGAGAACCAGATACACCTCGCTCATACCGCCCACTCCGAGGCGACGCTGGACCCGAAAGCCCGCGAACTCCGAACCCGGCTGCAATCGACCTGTCACGAAATTGCCTGTCGCACAGGATCACTCGCGACGCAGAAGTCGACGGGCGACACGACCGGACACGTCCGCAGCATCGGCAGAACTGTAGTCCGTTCGACTGTTCGGGGCGACTCGAAAGAAGGCGCATGCGCGCCTGTTCACCAGTTCGGCGGCCCTCGCGAGTTTCGCCACCAGCGCCGATGTCGTTTATGGTGATAGCCGGTACTTGACCGAAACAAGAGAAGAAGAACGGCAAACCGATTGCGGTCAGCCGATTACGGTGACTCGAGTTGTAAGGAAGTCAAGTAAGTGAATGCAATAAAAGAAGCTTGGGGAGGCCTGCTCAAGCCGGTCTTCGTTCCGGCCTCGGTGGTGATCATCGGGATGATCGCCTTTTCGGTCATCTACGCGTCGACCGCTGCCGATGCCTTCGACACGCTCAACGGCATCATCGCCGACGGCGTCGGCTGGTGGTACATCCTCGCTGCCACCGGCTTCGTACTGTTCGCGCTGTACTGCGGCCTCAGCCGCGTCGGCAACATCCGCCTCGGTCGTGACGACGAGAAGCCCGAGTTCGGCGTTCTGTCCTGGTTCGCCATGCTGTTCAGCGCCGGCATGGGCATCGGCCTGGTGTTCTACGGCGTCGCCGAGCCGCTCTCGCACTACGTGACTCCGCCGGAGGCAGGCGGAATTCCCGGGTCCACCGACGCGGCTGCACGTCAAGCGATGGAACTGACGCTGTTCCACTGGGGTCTGCACGCGTGGGCCATCTACGTCGTCGTCGGCCTCGGCATGGCCTACATGACCTACCGCAAGGGTCGCCCACTGACCGTCCGCTGGCTGCTCGAACCTCTGCTCGGCCGCAAGCGCATCGAGGGCGGCATCGGGCACACCATCGACGCCGTCGCGATCGTCGGCACCCTGTTCGGTGTCGCGACCTCGCTCGGATTCGGCGTCCAGCAGATCTCCGCGGGCCTCGAGTACCTGGGCTGGGTGGAGACCAGCAACTGGTTCGTGGTGCTCCTGATCGCGATCATCACCGGCATCGCCACGTTCTCGGTGGTGACCGGAGTGTCCAAGGGTCTCAAGTGGCTCTCGAACATCAACATGGCCATGGCCGGGGCGCTGGCTTTGTTCGTCCTGATTCTGGGACCGACTCTGTTCCTGATGCAGTCCTGGGTACAGAACCTCGGCGGCTACGTGCAGGCCCTGCCCGAGTTGGCGCTGCGCACGTCACCGTTCGCGGACGACGGCTGGGCTGCCGGTTGGACCATCTTCTACTGGGGCTGGTGGATGAGCTGGGCACCCTTCGTGGGCATGTTCATCGCTCGCATCTCCCGCGGCCGCACCATCCGCGAGTTCGTCTTCGGCGTGCTGCTGGCACCGACCATCGTCGGCTCGTTGTGGTTCACCATCTTCGGTGACACCGGCATCCTTCGCCAGCGCAACGACGGGGACCTGCTGGACGCCGAGGGCGCGGTGAACAACAACACCAGCCTCTTCCAGATGCTCGACGGCCTGCCGCTGGCCACGATCACCAGCGTCATCGCCATCGCAGTCATCGTGTTCTTCTTCGTCACGTCCTCGGACTCCGGGTCACTGGTGGTCGACATCCTCTCCACCGGTGGAGAACTGGAAACACCGAAGATCACTCGGGTCTACTGGGCAGTCCTCGAAGGGACGGCCGCAGCCGTACTGCTCCTGGTCGGTGGAACGAGTTCCCTGACTGCGTTGCAGACGATGTCGATAGCCACGGCGGTTCCGTTCTCGGTGGTCTTGGTGCTCGCATGTGTGTCTATGCTCAAGGCGTTCCGCTACGACGTCGCCACCACGCCGCGGTACGTCCGTGTCACCGCTACCCCTGAGACCGAGACCGGGACGGTGCCGGCCGGCAAGGGCGGGGAATCCGAGGCGAAGCGCAAGCGATCGTCCGGAATCTCCTCGACGTTCTCCGGACTGGCCCCCTCACGCGAGGGGCTGTCCACACCTCGCGGCGGCGGCACGGTCGTGCTGGCCGTGCACGAGGTGTCCAACGAGCAACTCGAGGTCCATCCCGAGACGGGGGCCGTCGAGTACTCCAGCGACAACGCTCCGGTCGACCCACTCGGCGGCGAAGTCTTCGACACCCAGGAGTTCGCCGACTCGGCTGAGGGACAGAAGGACAGCAACCCCAGCTGATCGTTATCGACCGACTCTGACCCTCGCGAGCCTCTCGCGGGGGTCAGAGGTTTTTCGAAGCCCAGTCGGTGAGAGCCTCCAACGACGGCAGCAGCGCCTCGCCGGAGGACGTCAGGCTGTACCCCACGGAGATGGGTGGCCCGTCGTCGACGGTGCGCGCCACCAGACCTGCTTTGGCGAGTTCGCCGAGTCGCTCGGACAACACCGAATCACTGATACCACCGACGGCACGGCGAAGGTCCGAGAATCCCATCGGCCCGTTCATCAGCGTCGCAAGAAGAATTCCGTTCCACCTCTTGCCGAGGAAGCCGAAGGCTTTCGTCAGCGCTCCGTCGCAGGCACGCGGATCATCGATCTCTCCATTCGTTGCCATGGCTCCACCCTACCGAGGGTGCTACAGTCCGACTTGCTGCTTCTGAATTACTAGTGCCCTCAGAAATGAAAGCAGGACTCATGTTCATCGCAACCGTCATCGTCTCGGTAATGCTCGCCGTGGCACTCACGTTCTCCGCCATCGGGAAGCTGACGAAGAACCCCTCCGTCATCCCGATGCTCGAGCAGGTCGGCGTTCCCGCCGACAAGATTCCCTGGCTCGCCTACGCGGAACTACTCGGAGCCGTCGGCCTGCTGGTGGGATTGGCCGTCTGGCCCATCGGCGTCGCTGCCGCCGTCGGCGTAATCCTCTACTTCGCCGGAGCCGTTGCCGCACACCTGCGCGCCAAGGACAAGGACTTCGCACCCGCCGCCGGACTGGCCGTGTTCGCCGTCGTTGCACTGGTTCTACGGGTGCTCAGCGCCTGACCAGTCGTAGTCCATCTGGCCCGCGGTGGCGAGAGCGTGATCCGCTCCCGCCCACCGCGCCACCAGATGCAACGCCAGATCGAGACCGGCACTGATACCGGCCGACGTGGCCAGGTCTCCGTGGTCGATGTATCGAACGCCCTCGTGCACGACGAGCGCAGGCCATCGATCGCCCAGTAGCTCCAGATCTTCCCAGTGCGTGGTGACCGGCCGCTCGTCGAGCAGTCCCGCCGCCGCGAGCACGAACACTCCGGTGCACACCGACGCGACGGTTTCAGCGGTGGGCCGAATTCGCTGCAGCCACTGTAGAACCCGGCTGTCCGCCTCCACGGCATCGACGACGCCACCCGGAACCAGGACTACATCGAAACCGCGCGGGTCGTCGATCGTGGTGTCGACGCCGATCCTCATCCCACCTCGCGCGCGCACGGCTCCGTCGTCGATCCCGACGAGTGTCACGTCGAAAAGCGCTGCGGTACCGGCCCGTTCGGCTACCCGATTTGCAACCGAGAACACCTCGAACGGCCCGCACGCGTCGAGCACCTCGACATCGTCGAACAACAGAATCGCAATGCTTCTCCTCATGCCGCCTCAGCTGCTCGTGGTCGAGACGACGATCGGCACCATGACCGCAGCCATCACCGCAGCGTTGACGTCGGAGACTGCCTTGCGCACGGCCGCCCCTGCCCACTCCCCCTCGGCGATCTGCTTCGCGCGCTGCTTCAGGAGCTTCTTGTCCGCGTCCTCGATGACCTTGTGCGTCAGATCGATCGCAGAAACAAGCGAAATCAATGCCGCCGAATGCGGCTCCGGCGTCGTACCGTCGACGAGAGCGCTGCGCAGTGCATCTCGCAGCACCTTCTCGTGCGCGATGTCACGAGCGGGCCACGTCGTTCTCGGGAACAACCCCCACACCTTGTCGTGCTGTTCGGTGACGAAGCCTTGCTCCACCAGACGCGCGGCCAGTTCCTTCGCCAGGTTCTTCTGCGACTTCTCGATCACCTTCTGCGGTTTCATCGGTCGCGATGCCGTCGCGACGAGATCGAACACCCGCCGCAGCAGCACATCTACAGGCGGGTCCCCGGCTACGAGAACGTGATCTTTCTTGACCTGCTCACCGGGGCCCGTGACGCGAAGAGCTCCACCCATCGCCAGCTCGACCACCAGCGCACCTGCCAGTACTCGAGGCAACTTCGTACTGTCGGCCAGCGGCTTGCCCGAGTGGTCGTCGAGCAACAACAGCAGCAGGTCCTCCGCAATCAGGGTCATGTCACGAGATTACCCACAGTGCAGCCTCGAATCGGTGTGTTCATCTCCGCGAAGCCAAGTGTTCCACCGACCTCGGGTGGTGTCAGTTGATCAGACTCTGCCAGTTCGACGGCACCCGCTCACGCGGGCCGGGAACCGTCTGATCGAGTGGATGATGCTGCGGCGGAGCCAGTTCCGGTCCGTCGTACATCTGCTCGTCCGCGTAATCGTAAAACCAGTCCTCGCCGGGCTCGTAGCTCCGGACGAGCTGATGCCGGGTGGACTCGGCATGCTTGCTGGCGTGCTGCGACGGCGAGGAGTCGCAACACCCGATATGACCGCACTGCGCACACCGTCGCAGATGCACCCACCACCCCTGAGTCTGTGTGCACTCCACACACCCGGGACCCGACGGCGGAACCTGTGGGTCGATTCCTTCGATGGTCATGATGTCTCCTCGGTTGCAGGTTGGACGGGCAGGCGCACGACGAAGCGCGTATCCCCGGGTTCGGACACCACCCGCAGATCGCCCTGATGCTTCTTCACCACGATCCGCCACGAGATGTCCAGGCCGAGACCCGTGCCCTCGCCGACGGCCTTGGTGGTGAAGAACGGCTCGAAAATGCGCGATCGAATCTCCTGCGGCACACCGGGCCCGGTGTCACAGATCTCGATCTGGACCTGGTCCTCGTCGAGGCGCGTGCGGACGGTGAGCGTGCCGCGACCGGCCATCGCCTGAACGGCGTTGTCGATCAGATTGGTCCACACCTGATTGAGCTCGGCGGCATATGCCGGAATAGGCGGAACCGCCGGGTCGTATTCCTTGACGACCTTGATGTCGTCACCGATTTTGCGGCCCAACATGATCAGTGTGCTGTCGAGCAACTCCCGCACATCCACGGTCTGGTACGGCGCTCGATCCATTTGCGAATACTGCTTCGCGGCACCGACCAGCGTGGAGATTCGCGTGGTCGAATCCGCGATCTCGTTCATCAACAACTCGGTTTCGACGGTGTAGTTGAGCCACCGAATCGCGCCCTCGAGCATCGCCGGATCATCGACGGTCGCCGAGACTCGATCGAGCCACGGCACATCGAGACCGGCCGAGACGAATGTGGGAGCCAGATCCCAGCCGTCTCGAATATCCTTGTCCTCGAACCATTCTCCGAGCTCGTCCTCGCGGTCCGACGCCTCCATCGCCGTCAACTTCGGGGCCTTGGACACCAGCTCCACGGCCTCGTTCTGCAGTTCGACCAGATGCGCCAGGCTCGAGCGGTCGAGGGTGCCGCCGGCGATCATCGCCAGCTTCTGCCGCATGTGTGCCACGCGATTGCGCAATGCGGACGTCGCCCGCACCGCGGCCGCCGCCGGATTGTTCAGCTCGTGCGTCAACCCGGCCGACAGAGAACCCAACGCCAACAGCCGTTCTCGCTGCTCCACTATCTGCTTGGTGTTCTGATTGCCGAAGAACAGACCCTCGAGCAGGTGCAGCGCCATCGGGAACCACTCCCGCACGATGGACGCGAAGCACTCGGCGTCGAGCACGAAGAACCGGGAACGCTCGGTCACCCGCATCGAACCCTGGTACGTCTGCGGCACCCGATCACCCAGGTACGCCTGCCACGCTCCGGCGTACACCCCGCGCTGCGAGGTCCGGTTGACCACCAGGTCCTCCCCGCCCGAGAGCTTCGAGAGCACCACGGCTCCGTCCATCAGCACGTAGAAGCACGTCGCCGGATCACCCTCGGCATACACCGGACCCGGGTCGATCGTTTCGATACGTCCGTCCCGACACAGCTCCGCCAACTGCGAGTCGGCGAGGTGCTCGAACAGAAACAGCGTCCGCAGTTCCTCCGGATCACACACGAGCCCACTCTGGTCACTCCGCAGGCTCCGCTCCTGCGCATTCTGGTCACTGCCCCGCTCCTGCGTATTCTGGTCACTCCGCAGGCTCCGCTCCTGCGCGCTCACGGGTTCGCCAGATATCTGTGCACCAACATCACGGCCATTGCTCCCTCTCCCACTGCCGACGCGACGCGTTTGGCCGAGTCGGATCGCACGTCACCGGCCGCGAACACGCCGGGCACGCTCGTCTCGAGGTGATGCGGGAGGCGGGCGGGCGTCCACCCGGCAGGCCCACGTCCGTCGACGACGAGATCCGGCCCGGTGACGACGAATCCATGGTCGTCCCTCACGAGCACCCCGTCGAGCCACTCGGTGCGCGGCGCCGCACCGATGAACAGGAACAGATACTGCGCGTCGACCGTCGTCGTCTCGTCGGTGGCTCTGTTGCGCAGCATGATCGACTCGAGGTGACCGTCGCCCGACACTCCCACGACCTCGGTGCACGGCCGAACGCTGATCTTCGGATTCTCTTCGATCTGTTTGATGAGGTAGTACGACATCGACGCTTCGAGGGAAGAGGCCCTGATCAGAATGGTCACCGACTTGGCCCCGCGTGAGAGGTACACCGCCGCCTGACCCGCCGAGTTCGCACCGCCCACGATGTAGACGTCCTGCTCGGCACACCGCGCCGCCTCGGTCATCGCCGATCCGTAGAACACGCCTCGGCCGGTGAAGTCGTCGACCCCTGGTGCGTCCAGCCGGCGATAGGCGACACCGGTGGACAAGATGATCGTCTGCGCACTGATGCTGCGCCCGTCCGCGAACCGCACGGTGCGCGCGGCACCGTTGGTTTCCAGGCCGACGACGTCCTGGGTGGTGACCACCTCGGCACCGAACTTCAACGCCTGCCGCCGCGCCCGCTCGGCGAGCTGCGCACCCGACACACCGTCGGGAAAGCCCAGGTAGTTCTCGATTCGCGAACTCTGACCGGCCTGACCGCCGGTGGCGGTCCTCTCGATCAGGGTGGTTCGCAGGCCCTCCGACGCACCGTAGAGCGCAGCTCCGAGCCCCGCCGGTCCGCCGCCGATGACGACCAGGTCGTAGAACTCCTCCGACGGCGACACCGTCAACCCGAGCCGATCGCCCAGCTCGGCATCCGACGGTTCGATCAACGCATCGCCCTCGGTGGTGATGACCACCGGCAAGCGGCCGCCGTCCACGCCTGCGGCGGCCAGCAGCCGCGCACCCTCGGCCTCGTCGGACATGTACCAGCGATACGGCAGCTGATTGCGAGCGAGGAACTCGCGGATCTCCGACGAGCGCGCAGACCAACGATGGCCGATGATCTTGGTGTCCTCCACGGCCCGGTGGTCGTACGCACACCAGGCCTCGAGCTGGGCGTCGAGCACGGGGTAGAGCTTTTCCTCGGGCGGATCCCACGGCTTGAGCAGGTAGTAGTCGAGATCGATGACGTTGATCGCGTCGATCGCAGCGTCGGTGTCCGCGTACGCGGTCAGAAGAATGCGACGGGCCGTCGGAAAGATGTCCATGGCCTGCTCGAGAAATTCCATGCCGCTCATCTGCGGCATGCGGTAGTCGGCCAACAGAATGGCGACCGGAGTGCCGCGCAGCGCGAGTTCCTTCAGGGCGTCGAGCGCCCCGGCACCGGACTCCGCGCGCACGATGCGGTACTGCTCCCCGTAGCGACGACGCAGATCGCGGGCGACCGATCTCGATACTCCGGGATCGTCGTCGACGCTGAGAATGACCGGTTTCATGACCCTCCAGGACTGGTGCTCGTCAACCTCATGAGCATGCCACCGCCGGGCCCGATATGGGAGGCCAGTGGTGGCGTCGAGCCTGGGAACTGCAGGGTCAGATTCGGCCGCGTCGAATCAGATCGATTTCCTGCGGGGTGAGCAGCCGCTCGAGCTTCTCGGCCGGCCAGGTACGCGGGCTGCCACTCATCCTGGCGGTCTTCAACAGGGGCAGATCACTGCTGGTACGACGCATTATCGACTGTAATTTCACGGTGGATCACTCCGAACAATTTCTTCGTTGGTCCCGACACTCCGCTTGCTACATCGATCAGTGTCCGCCCGGTGTTAACGCCGCGGTGGGATCTCGTGCGGCGTTTCGCAGCTCGAGACAGTTTCCTCCGCCCCCGGTCGGGGTAAACAGCCGCCCAAATCTACTGATCGGGGAACGATAGTGAACACGTCGGGTAAGTCGGTGGCCGATTCGGTACAGGACAACAGCGCATTCGAGAGGGCGGCGCGAGCCGGCCACTTCGTCAGCGGAGTGCTGCACATCCTCATCGGATACATCGCGGTTCGGTTGGCGTTCGGCAAGGCAGGCAACGCCGACCAGTCCGGTGCACTCGCCGAATTGGCCGAGAAGCCCGGCGGAAAGATCGCGCTCTGGGTGGCGGTGGTCGCTTTCGTGGCGCTGGCGCTGTGGCGCATCGTCGAAGCGATCGTCGGCAAGAAGTCCGACGCCGACGCCGGTAGTGCGATGGACCGTCTCAAAGCGGCAGCACTGGCCGTCGTCTACATTGCGTTCGCCTTCTCGACCTACGGCTTCGCTACCGGATCGGGCAAGTCGAGCGGACAGCAGAACGCCGGCTGGTCCGCGCGACTGATGGAATCGGGCGGCGGCAAGCTTGTGCTCATCGCCGTCGCGCTGGTCGTCATCGGAGTCGGCGGCTACCACGTCTACAAGGGCGTCTCGAAGAACTTCCTCGACGATCTCGAAGGGCACCAGAGCGGGGCCGTCGTCAAACTCGGCATCGCCGGATACGCCGCCAAGGGCACCGCCCTCGTCGGAGCCGGACTCCTCGTCGTGGTGGCCGTTCTGCAATCCGATCCGTCGAAGGCCACCGGCATCGACGGCGCGCTCAAGACCCTCGGCTCGCAGCCCTACGGACAGGTTCTGCTGATCCTCGCCGGAGTGGGTATCGCGCTCTACGGGCTCTATGCCTTCGTCTTGGCTCGCTTCGCTCGCATGTGAGCGAAAGTTCGACCCCTGTGCTACGAAGTACTGCTCACCTGCGTAGCCAGCTGTGGCCGCCGACACATAGGATGCTCACGATTGAGTGTGACAGTCAGTTGCATTTACCTCACTACCTGGAGGCCCACGTTGAGCAAGACTCTCGAAGCCACGATCGACATCGCCGCGAGCCCCGAGACCGTCTGGTCGATCGTCTCGGACCTGCAGCGCATGGGTGAGTGGAGCCCGCAGTGCAAGAAGATGAAGGTCTTCGGCGGACCGGTCGGCAAGGGCACCAAGACGCTCAACATCAACCGAAAGGGCTTGCTCGTCTGGCCGACCACGGCCAAAGTCGTCACGTTCGAGCCCAACCGTGAACTCGCTTTCCGCGTCGTCGAGAACAAGACGATCTGGTCCTACACCCTCACTCCCACGGCCACCGGAACCACTGTCGTCGAGAAGCGGCAGGCACCGACCGGCACCACGGCCGTGTCGTCGTTGCTGGTCAGCCGCATCCTCGGAGGCATCGACGAGTTCGACGTCGAACTCGTCGAGGGTATGAACAGCACCCTGCGACGCATCAAAACCGAAAGTGAGAAGTCGAGCTAAAAGAATTTCTCTCAGGAATGTTTCAGGTTTGTTTCTCTCGGGCATCCGTCGTCTCGACAAGCAATAGACACGAACGGAAAGTGGGGGCAACGTAAATGTGGGCATTCCTCGTATACATCGTTATCGGCGGGCTCGCCGGCTGGATCGCTAGCAAGATCATGAAGACCGATGCTCAGATGGGCATCATCCTGAACATTGTCGTCGGCGTTATCGGCGGCCTCTTGGGAGGTTGGATTCTTCGCCTGTTCACCGATGTTGACGGCAGTGGCCTGTGGGCAACGTTCTTCATCTGCCTTCTCGGCGCAGTCATCCTGCTGTTCCTGGTCAAGCTCGTGACGGGTCGCAGTCGCGTCTGATCGCACTTGCACTTCTCGACTGCCGGGGCACCTCACGTACTCTGTGAGTGCCTCGGCAGTCGTGCGTCTGCGCACGATTCGCGTAGAGCACCATGACCTGCCAGCATTCGTTCTTGCCGACAATTACTGTCGCCGACAGTTAGAGGAGACCGTGGCACGCCGTCCCGCCCCGATTGGTCAACCGCCCCGCACCGGAGTGGCTCACATTGTCGATTTGGTTCGTGAAACGGTTCCACCGCTACACCCCGCAGGACTGCCGTTCGTCGGCGGTCCGCTCGCCGTATCAGTTCTCGGCCGCCGGTCCAAGTGGGTCCGAAATGCCGGCCTCGTCGCCGCCGGTGCCTGCGCTACCTTCTTCCGACACCCGTCCCGGGTGCCGCCCAACCGCCCCGGCGTCGTCGTCGCTCCGGCCGACGGACTCGTGACACTCGTCGACACTGCCGTTCCCCCTGGCGAACTCGACCTCGGCTCCGAGCCGGTCCCCCGCGTCAGCATCTTCCTGTCGGTTCTCGACGTGCACGTGCAGCGCGTTCCCGTCGGTGGCCGAGTGATCGAGGTCGTTCATCGCCGCGGCCAGTTCAAGTCCGCCGATCTCGCCGAGGCCAGCAAGGTCAACGAGCGCAACAGCATGCACATCAGGACCGGCTCCGGTCAGGATGTCGCCGTGGTACAGATCGCCGGTCTCATTGCGCGACGCATCATCAACAACGCCAAGGTGGGCGACACCCTCTCGATCGGCGACACGTACGGTCTGATCCGATTCGGCTCGCGCGTGGATACCTACTTCCCAGCGGGCACCACCCTGCTGGTCGAACGCGGCCAACGCGCCGTCGGCGCCGAGACAGTGCTCGCCGAGCTTCCGCAGTAGAAACCGACATGATCACCAGACGCGCCAAGCCGCCTGCTGCCATCCGTCTGCTCCCGTCCGTCGTCACGATTCTCGCGCTGTGCTCCGGCCTGTCCGCGGTCAAGTTCGCCCTCGACGGCCAGCTCGGCACGGCGCTCGCCATGATCGGTGCCGCGGCGATCCTCGACGCACTGGACGGTCGCATCGCCCGATTGCTCGACGCCACCAGCAAGATCGGTGCCGAACTGGATTCGCTGTCCGACGCCATCTCGTTCGGTGTGGCCCCGGCGCTGGTGCTGTACGTGACCCTGCTCGAGGGCAGCAGCGGCGGCTGGATCGTGGCGCTGGTCTACGCCGTGAGCATCGTGCTCCGCCTCGCGCGCTTCAACACTCTGCTCGACGTGGACGACACGCCTGCCTACGCGCGCGAGTACTTCACCGGTGTTCCCGCCCCCGCCGGAGCGCTCATCGCCATGGCACCGATCGCGGGCTTCGAGCAATTCGGCGACGGCTGGTGGGCCTCGTTCTACGTCGTCGCCGGATGGGCGATCGTCACCGCCGGTCTCATCGTCAGCCGCATCCCCACGTTGGCGCTCAAGACGGTCTCGGTGCCGCCGCGGCTGGCCGCGATCCTGCTGGTGCTCGTCGCGCTGCTCGCCGCCGCGCTCATCACCTTCCCGCTGATACTGCTGATGGGCTTGGTGCTGGCCTACCTGGTGCACATCCCGTTCGCGGTGCGCTCGCAGCGTTGGACTGCCGCGCGCCCGTACACCTGGGACGCCAAGCCGGCCGAGCGCCGCGCCGAGCGCCGGGCCATCCGACGCGCACCGGGCAACAATCGGCGGTCGCAGGCACGTCTGGGACTGCGTCGACCTCGCAGCTAGTGCCTCGCCGCTACTGTTGACCGTGTGACCGAATCTCGCTCGACGACGCCTGAGCTCGTTCTCACCGCCCGCCTCAACACCTCGGCGGCCGATGCCCGACGCGGCGTCGTGCGCCTGCATCCGGAAGTCCTCGCAGCTCTGGGTCTGCGAGAGTGGGATGCTGTGTCACTCATCGGTTCTCGTCGCACGGCCGCCGTCGTCGCCGTGGCTCCCGAGGGATCGCCTCAGGGCACCGCATTGCTGGACGACGTCACTCTCTCCAACACCGGCCTTCGCGAAAATGCTTCTGTCGCAGTCGGACCCGCCACCGTCTACGGTGCCAGGACTGTCACGGTGACAGGATCCGCGCTCGCCACCGGTTCCATCTCCGACGCCACCCTGCGCCAAGCGTTGCTCGGCAAGGTGCTGACGGTGGGCGACACGGTCTCACTCCTCCCCCGCGATCTCGGACCCGGCACCTCGACCACATCGGCGACGCAGGCGCTGTCGAGGACATTCGGAGTTGCGTGGACCACCGAGCTGTTGACGGTCTCGGCCGCCGACCCGTCGGGTGGTCCGGTGAGTGTGCAGCCCAATTCGGCGGTCGGGTGGGGCTCGGGCACCGCCACCGCTGCACAGGCGTCGGCGGCGTCGAGTCCCGCGCCGAAGGCCGCGGCCCCGCGGGTGAGCGTGGCCGATCTGGTGGGAGTGAGCGCCCAGCAGTCGAAACTCACCGAGTGGCTGCGGCTGGCGTTGGACGAGTCGGAGTTGCTGGCGACGCTGGGCGCGTCGCCGCATCTGGGGGTGTTGATCACCGGACCCGGCGGGGTCGGCAAGGCGACGTTGGCGCGCGCGGTCATCGGCGAACGCGCGTGCGTCGTGCTGGACGGACCGTCGATCGGGGCTCTGGAGGCATCGGCTCGGGTAGACCGGGTCACCGCGGCCGTGGACGAACTCGCCGGCTCCGGGGTTCTGCTCATCACCGATGTCGACGCGTTGCTGCCCTCCGTCCCCGAACCGGCGTCCACGTTCGTCCTCGATGTCTTGCGCCGGGCCGTCGACACTCCCGGCCTGGCCCTGATCGTGACGACAGCTCATCCGGAGGCAACCGATCCCAGAGTGCGCGGTCAGGACCTGTGCGATCGTGAGCTCACCCTCACCCTGCCCGACGCGGCAGGCCGCAAGGGATTGCTGGAACATCTGCTGCGCAGGGTTCCGCAGGGCGATGTCGACCTCGCTGAGATAGCTTCGCGAACACCGGGTTTCGTGGTCGCCGATCTGGCCGCACTGACGCGGGAGGCGGCGCTGCGGGCGGCGGCTCGCGCATCGAACGATTCGGCCGCGGCCTCGTTGACGCAGGACGATCTGGTGGGCGCTCTCCAGGTGATCCGCCCACTGTCGCGTTCGGGAAGCGAAGAACTGGCCATCGGCAGTCTCACGCTCGACGACGTCGGCGACATGGTGGAGACCAAGCAGGCACTCACCGAGGCGGTGCTGTGGCCGCTGCGTCACCCGGATTCGTTCGCGCGCTTGGGAATCGAGCCGCCGCGAGGAGTCCTGCTCTACGGTCCACCCGGCTGCGGTAAGACGTTCCTCGTACGGGCACTGGCCAGTTCCGGGCAGCTCAGCGTGCACTCGGTCAAGGGCGCGGAATTGATGGACAAGTGGGTCGGATCCTCGGAAAAGGCTGTCCGAGAACTCTTTCAGCGCGCCCGCGATTCCGCTCCCTCGCTGATCTTCCTCGACGAAGTGGATGCGCTCGTGCCCCGACGCGGCCAGAGCTCGGACTCCGGAGTCGGCGACCGCGTGGTCGCGGCGCTGCTGACCGAACTCGACGGCGTCGAACCGTTGCGCGACGTCGTCGTACTCGGGGCAACCAACCGACCCGATCTGATCGATCCCGCGCTGTTGCGCCCCGGCCGCCTCGAGCGCCTTGTATTCGTGCCGCCGCCGGATTCCGATGCCCGCGTGGACATCCTGAAGGCGTCGGGCAAATCCATCCCGCTCGCCGAGGACGTGGATCTGGAGTCGCTGGCGCGCGATCTCGACGGCTACTCCGCCGCGGACTGCGCGGCGTTGCTGCGCGAGGCCGCGTTGACGGCGATGCGTCGGTCGATGGATGCGGCCGACGTCACCGCCGCCGATGTCGCCGCCGCTCTGGCGACGGTGAAGCCGTCACTCGATCCCGAGCAGGTGGCGCATCTGCGGGCCTACGGGAGTGCCTAGCGGCAGTGGTGCGGTTGAGTGCTCTGGGCGGCACTCAACCGCACCACTGCACAGCACTCACTTCCAGCGGGCGAGGACTTCCTCGGCGCGCTTGGCGAGTGTCATCTGGAAGATCGGGCCGAAGCTGATGCGTCCGACACCGAGTGACGCGAAATGCTTCAGGTCGCCTTCGGCCGGGTTGGCGATGGCGTTGATGGGTAGTGGGAGTTCGTCGGCGAGGCGCTTGTAGTCGGCGTCGTTGTGGAATCCGACGGGGTAGAGCGAGTCGGCTCCGGCTGCGGCGCACAGCTTCAGGCGTGCGATGGCGCGCTCGACGCGGTCGCTCTCGTCGCCGATCGCCTTGACGAACAGGTCGGTGCGGGCGTTGATGACGACGTGGACGTCGGTGGCGTCGGACGCTGCACGCAGTGCTCCGACGAAGTCGGCGTGTTCCTGTGCTTCGCGGAGACGTCCGCCTTCGCTGTGCACGGTGTCCTCGATGTTGAGGCCGACAGCTCCGACGGAGATGAGGCCGTCGATCAGTCGCTTCGGATCCTCGCCGTACCCGGCTTCGATGTCGACCGACAGCGGCACGTCGACGGCTGCGGAGATCTGCGAGATGCGGGTGAGCAGTTCGTCGAAGGTCATGCCTTCGTTGTCGGGCTTGCCGATGGAGTCGGCGACGGGGTGACTTCCGACGGTCAGCGCGGTGAAGCCTGCGGACACAGCCAGGTTGGCGGACCAGGCGTCCCACACGGTCGGCAGTACGACCGGGTTTCCGGGCTGGTGCAGCTCGAGCAGGGTGGTGGCTTTCTGGGACAGGTTCGTCATGAGGACTCCTCAACGGTGGCCGGTGGAGAACGTACGTTCTCTCGGTCTCCAACATACCCGCTTCAGTCGATCAAATCGAGTGCTCTCATCCGGTCGAACACCATCAGTGATCCCGGAGCGACGTCGGGCATCGCCGCGTACTCGTCACGGGTGAAATACCTGATCTCGGCGATTTCGCTGGTCGGCGTCGGCTCACTGGCCAGATCGGCGAGGAAACACGTGATCTCGAGCGGCGTGCCCGCAGGGTGCCCCCATGCCTCGCACTCGAACACCCCGAGCAGCCGGGCATCCGTCACCGCCGCATCGAGCTCTTCCCTGATCTCACGATGAAGTGCTTGCTCGGGTGTCTCGCCGGGGTCGATCTTTCCGCCCGCCATGTAGAACGCAGACTTGCCGGCCGATCGCGTCTGGATCATTCGGCGATCCCGGACGTACGCCAGCCCGGCGGTCCGAATCAGCTCCGGCTTGCTCACCGACACTCCCCTCGACTCGAGCGCGCGATCCGGGTCATTCCGCAGGCTCCACTCTCACCGATTTGTACCGCTTGGCACGCGTTCGACCACGCAAAGTAAAGTGGAAAGCGAGAACTCACGGCTGCCGTTCGGCGACCGGTTCGTTACTTCCCAAAGCTTCACATCGAAATTTCACACGGACTTCGCACACCCTACTCATCGCCGCCCTACGACCACCGCTCGGTTTCACCGCCGATGCGACCGAGACGACGGAGTGATTTTTGCTCGCCATTCTTCTTGCGCACGCCGCCGCCGCGCTGCTCGCGCCGCTGTTCGTCCGGTGGTGGGGTCGCAATGCCTTTTTCCCGCTCGCGCTCGTACCCCTGCTCAGCCTGATCTGGGTGTTCGGCAACTGGGGAACCGAACAGAACCTGAACATCGAATGGGTCCCCGGCCTGTCGATGAACATCGACATGCGGTTCGACGCCCTGGCCGCCATCATGTCGCTGCTCGTCCTCGGTATCGGCGCACTGATTCTGCTCTACTGCGCACGCTACTTCGAGGACGACGAGCCCCGGCTCGGGCTGTTCGCCGCCGAAATGGTCGCGTTCTCCGGTGCGATGTTCGGCCTCATCACCAGCGACAACATGCTGGTGCTCTACATCTTCTGGGAAATCACCACGGTCCTGTCGTTCCTGCTCGTCGGCCACTACGCCGAGCGAGCCTCGAGCAGACGCGCAGCCACCCAGGCACTTCTCGTCACCACCGCGGGCGGCCTGGCGATGCTGGTCGGCATCATCATCCTGGGCCAGGTCTCCGGCACCTACAACCTCTCCGAGCTGGTCGCGGACGCGCCGGGCGGCTGGTTGCCCGGTGTCGCGATCGTGCTGGTCCTCATCGGCGCACTGAGCAAGTCGGCCATCGTGCCACTTCACTTCTGGCTCCCCGGAGCCATGGCCGCACCGACGCCGGTCAGCGGCTACCTCCACGCCGCCGCGATGGTCAAGGCAGGCATCTACCTGGTGGCACGTCTGGCCCCGGGGTTCGCCGATTCCGGCCCGTGGCGCGCCACCGTGATCAGCCTCGGTCTGCTGTCGATGATCCTGGCCGGCTGGCGAGCTCTGCGCGCCTTCGACCTCAAGCTGATCCTCGCGTTCGGAACCGTCAGCCAGCTCGGCTTCCTCATGGTCCTGGTCGGCATCGGCTCCGAGAAGGCCATGCTCGCAGGCCTGACGATGGTGATCGCACACGCGATGTTCAAAGCGGCGCTGTTCATGGTCGTGGGCATCATCGATCACACCACCGGCACCCGCGACATCCGCAAACTCGCCCACCTGGGCAAGAAGGCTCCCTGGCTCGCCGCGATAGCCGCGCTGGCCGCGGCCAGCATGGCCGGGCTCCCGCCGATGCTCGGTTTCGTCGGCAAGGAGACGGCGTTGTCGGCCGTGATCAGCACGCCGACGCTCGATCCCACGGTCGCGGCCGTCGTCGTCGCAGGCCTGGTGATCGGCTCGATCCTCACGGTCACCTACAGCATCCGGTTCGTCTGGGGCGCGTTCGCACGCAAGCAGCTCAAGCGGGCGAGTCCGTCGGTCAGGGCGATGCACGCGCCGTCCGTACTGTTCCTGGCCGCACCCGCATTCCTGGCGGTGCTCGGTCTGGTCGCAGGGTTCGCATCCTCGGTCGTCGACCACATCGTCAGTCCCTACGCTGGCACCCTCCCCTCGTACGGCCAGGAGCCCTACCACCTGGCCCTCTGGCACGGATTCAACCTTCCGCTCGCGTTGACGGTCGTCGTCGTCACCGGCGGTGTCGGGCTGTTCATCGCCCACCGGGTCGTCAACCGGCTCAAGTTCGAGCATCCCCCGCTCGGCAACGCAGACCGCATCTACGACAACGTGCTCAAGTACATGGACGCCCTGTCCATCCGCCTGACCGGCACCACTCAGCGTGGTTCGCTCCCCCTCACCCAGGGCACGATCCTGCTGACACTGGTACTGCTGCCGATGATCGTGTTGCTCGTCGGCCAGGACTCCGGCTTGGACTACACCCTGTGGAACACCCCGTTGCAGCTGGTCATCGGGGTGATCATGATCGCCGGTGGCCTCGGAGCCACGGTGATGCGCAACCGCCTGGCCAGCGTCATCCTCGTCGGGCTCACCGGCTACGGCTGCGGCGTCATCTTCGCCATCCACGGCGCACCGGACCTGGCCCTGACCCAGTTCCTCGTCGAGACCCTCACCCTCGTGGTGTTCGTCTTGGTGCTGCGCAAGCTGCCTGCCGAGGTCGACGATCGAGGCTCGGCCGGTTCGCGCGCCCCCCGCGCCGTGCTGGCCGTCGCCGTCGGAGCGACCGTCAGCGTGCTGGGCGCATTCGCGATGAACGCGCGAAACACCGCCCCGGTGTCACTCCTTCTGCCGGACGCCGCGTACAACCTGGGCGACGGAAAGAACGTCATCAACGTCATCCTCGTGGACATCCGCGCCTGGGACACCCTCGGCGAGATCTGCGTTCTGCTCGTCGCGGCAACGGGCGTGGCCAGCCTGGTCTTCCGCAACCGCCGGTTCGGCAGCGCTCCGCGGGTGTCCGACGCCCCCGTCTCGTCCTCGGATGCGAATTTCGCTGCGGAGACGACGTGGCTGCTCGGCGGCGATCTGATCGATCCTCGACATCGCTCGTTGATTCTGGAGGTCACGACGCGGTTGATCTTCCCGACGATCATGGTGCTCTCGATCTACTTCTTCTTCTCCGGCCACAACGCTCCGGGTGGCGGTTTCGCCGGTGGCCTCACCGCGGGATTGGCGCTGGTGCTGCGCTACCTCGCGGGTGGGCGCTACGAGCTCGGCGAGGCAGTACCGATCGATGCCGGGAAGATCCTGGGTCTCGGGTTGATCTTCGCGGCCGGTACGGCGGTGGCGTCGATGTTCCTCGGTGCCCCGGCGTTGTCCTCGGCGACGTTGGAGATGACGTTGCCGATCCTCGGCGACATCAAGTTGGTCACCGCACTGTTCTTCGACCTCGGTGTGTATCTCATCGTGGTCGGGTTGGTACTCGACGTGCTCCGTAGTCTCGGTGCGCGTCTCGACGCACAGGTGGAAATGCAGAGCCAAGGCCGAGTGAGCGCCCCATGACCGCAGATCTCGGAATGCTGATCATCACCGGTGTCCTCGTCGCATCGGGTGTCTACCTGCTGCTCGAACGCAGCATCACCAAGATGCTGCTGGGGCTGCTGCTGTTCGGCAACGGCGTCAACCTGCTGTTGCTCACCGTCGGCGGGCCCGCGGGGGCACCACCGATCGTGGGCCGCGACAACGCCGTCAACCAGGAGATGGCAGATCCTCTGGCCCAGGCGGTGATCCTGACGGCGATCGTCATCACGATGGGTATCGCGGCGTTCGTGCTGGCGCTGGCGTATCGGTCGTTCACTCTCAACACCAAGGACGACGTCGAGAACGACCCCGAGGACACCAAGGTCTCCCGACGTCGCTCGATGGCCGAGGCCCCCGACCGCGACCGCTCGGACGACCCGGTGACGGGCGAGCCGAGCTTCGGCGGCGACGCGTTCGACTCGAAGGGCAACCCGATTCCGATCGAACAGCTCGTCAATCGCGAGGACCTCGAATGCTACGAGGATCTGCACGACGGTGATTTCGACGACGACGACGATCCGCAGGTGCGCGGGCTCGACGGCATCGACACAGCCGAGAAGGACGACAGCAGGCCAGAGAAGAAGGGAGACGACCAGTGACGATCTCCCCAGGAGTGATCGACGTTCTCACTCCGCTGCCGGTACTGATTCCGATGCTCGCGGCAGCGTTGACTCTGGTGCTCGGTCGACGTCCCCGTGCGCAGCGTTTCATCACCCTCGTCGCGCTGACCGCCGTGGTCGCGATCTCGTCGGTGATGCTCTACCTCGCCGACCGCGACGGCACCAGCGCCCTGCAGGTCGGCGGTTGGGACTCCCCGCTCGGCATCTCCCTCGTGGTGGACCGCCTGTCGGCGATGATGCTCGTCGTCTCGTCGATCGTGCTGCTGGCCGTCATGGTCTACTCGATCGGCCAGGGCATCCGCGACGGCAGCGAGAACCAGCCCGTCTCGATCTTCCTGCCGACCTACCTCGCGTTGACCGCAGGTGTCTGCAACGCGTTCCTCGCCGGGGACCTGTTCAATCTGTTCGTCGGCTTCGAGGTGCTGCTCGCGGCGTCGTTCGTGCTGCTGACACTCGGCGCGAGTGCGGACCGCGTACGCGCGGGTGTGTCTTACGTGATGGTCTCGATGGTGTCCTCGCTGATCTTCCTGATCGGCATCGCGTTGGTGTACGGCGCAACCGGGACGCTGAACCTGGCCCACATCGCGGTACGGATGGACGACATAAACCCCGGCACCAGAACCGCGATCTTCGCGGTCCTGCTGGTCGCGTTCGGCATCAAGGCCGCGGTGTTCCCGCTCTCGACGTGGCTGCCCGACTCGTATCCCACCGCCCCGGCACCGGTCACCGCAGTGTTCGCAGGCCTGCTGACGAAAGTCGGTGTGTACGCGATCATCCGCGCCCACACCCTGCTGTTTCCCGACGGCTCGCTCGACAACGTACTGATGGTCTGTGGCCTACTGACGATGCTCGTCGGCATCCTCGGCTCCATCGCACAGAGCGACATCAAGCGACTGTTGTCGTTCACCCTCGTCAGCCACATCGGCTACATGATCTTCGGCGTCGCGCTGTCGACGCAATCGGGACTGTCCGGCTCGATCTACTACGTCGCCCACCACATTCTGGTGCAGACGACGCTGTTCCTCGTCGTCGGTCTCATCGAGCGTCAGGCCGGATCGTCGTCGCTTCGACGCCTCGGCGGTCTGGCTGCGGCCAGCCCGGTGCTGGCGATCGTGTTCCTGGTGCCGGCCCTCAATCTCGGTGGCATTCCGCCGTTCTCGGGCTTCATCGGCAAGGTGGCACTGCTGCAGGCCGGTAGCGAGCAGGGCAGTGTGTTGGCCTGGCTGCTCGTCGCAGGCGGAACTCTCACCAGCCTGTTGACGCTGTACGTCGTCGCCCGTGTCTGGACCAAGGCGTTCTGGCGCGCTCGCGCCGACGCCCCCGAGGGCGACCTGGCGGACAACAGCCCGTCCGCGCTGCTCGACGATTCCTCGGACATCGCGTTCGGTGATCGCGAGGACGTGGGCCGGATGCCGGCCTTCATGCTGATCCCGACGATCGGGCTGGTTGCCGTCGGCTTGGCCATGACGGTGTTCGCCGGCCCCATCATCGACATCAGTGATCGCGCCGCGGCGGACCTTCGCGATCGATCGGTGTACATCGATGCGGTGCGCGGTGCGGAATTCGTCGGAGATCAGGCCGCCGAGCAGGCACGCGGAGAAGCGGAAGGCACTCGATGAAGATGAACCGTTCCTTCCTGCTACGCCTGTGGACCCTGGCGTGGTTGACCGCCATCTGGGTTCTGCTGTGGGGCAACGTCTCTGCGGCCAACATCCTCGGCGGTATCGCGGTGGGGCTGCTCATCATGGTGTTGCTGCCGTTGCCTCGCGTTCCGGTCGAGGGCCGCATCCACGTGTTCTCACTCGTCAAGCTGGCCGTCGTATTTCTCTACTACGCAATGGAATCGAGCTTCAGCGTGGCCTGGTTGGCCATCCGGCCCAAGGCTCCGCCGGTGACCGGGGTGCTGCGCTGCCGTATCGCGGTCAAGTCCGATCTGGTGCTCACCCTGTTCGTCGACGCGATGAACCTCGTGCCCGGCACCATGGTGCTCGAGATCGACCGGACCAGACGCCTGCTCTACGTGCACGTGTTGGACATGGGCACCCAGAAGGCCGTCGACGGTTTCTACGCCTACGTACGGAACCTGGAGAAGCTCTTCATCGCCGCGTTCGAGCGAGACTCCGACTGGAAGCCGAGCCCGCTGCACTACCAGGAGTACGAGCAGTACCACGGAGTGCTCGGCGACGATCCGGCCTCGAAAGACCTCGACGCCCCCAGGGACGACAAGAAGACCGACGACAAGAGGAAGGGGGACTGGTCGTGACCGTCGTACTGGCAATAGCCGGAGCCCTCCTGATCGGTGCCGCGATCCTCACCGCATACCGACTGCTCGACGGACCGAGCACGCTGGACCGTCTCGTGGCGATGGATACGATCCTGGCCCTCTCGATGTGCGGACTCGGCGTGTGGGCCGTCTACAGCCGCGACACCACCCTCGTACCGGCCATCGTCGCGCTGTCACTGGTCAGCTTCGTCGGGTCGGTCAGCATCGCACGATTCAGAGTGAGGGACGAATGATCGACACAGTGAGGGGCGAACGATGACCGCAGCCCAGTGGATAGCCTCCGTCTTCATCCTGTTCGGAGCGCTGCTCGCCTTCACCGCAGCAGTGGGCATCGTCCGCTTTCCCGATACCCTCTCGCGGATGCACGCGGCCACCAAGCCGCAGGTGGTCGGGCTGATCATGGTTCTGATCGGGGCCGTCATCAGCCTGCGCGGCAACGTCGACATCTGGATGCTCGTGCTGGTGGGCATCTTCACCCTGGTCACCGCGCCGGTCATCGCGCACACCGTCGGCCGCGTCGCCTACCGGGAACAACGCGGCCGCGACGGTCTGCTGATCGTCAACGAGATGGAACCGAACGAATCGGATCAGTAGCGCGAGCGGTTCAGGACCGGAGGTCGGTGACCAACGACTCCACGACGGCTCGCAGGTCGCCGCCCGATTTCGCGGCCACCGCCCGCTGACGCTGATACGACGCCCCCAGCCGCGGGATGTCGGCCACCGCTGCCAGCTCGTCGACGCAGTTCAGTCGGACGGCCGTCGGCGTCAGCTTCTCGAGCAGGTCGTTCAGATCGTCGGTGACCAGACGTTCGTTGCTGTCGGAGTCGAGAATGATCTCGGCATCGAGGCCGTACCGGGCGGCCCGCCACTTGTTTTCCTGCACGTGCCACGGCGGTATCGACGGCAGGGTCTCCCCCGCTTCGAGACGTTCGTCGAGATGGACGATGAGGCAGTGCGTCAACGCGACGAGAGCCGCGAGCTCCCGCTTGGTCGACGCCCCGTCGCACACCCGAACCTCGATCGTGCCCCACTTGGGGGCGGGGCGGATGTCCCAGTGCATGCCGCCGAGTTGCTCGATGACACCGGTCTTGAGCTGATCGCGGACGAATCCCTCGAACTGCGACCAGTCCTCGAACTGGAACGGCAGACCGGCCGTCGGCAGCTGCTGGAACATCAGCGCACGATTGCTGGCGTAGCCGGTGTCGTTGCCCGCCCAGATCGGCGAGGACGCCGACAGTGCCAGCAGGTGCGGGTACTGCAGCAGCAGTGAATTGAGAATGGGAAAGACCTTGTCGGGGGACGACACTCCCACGTGCACGTGCACGCCCCAGATCAGCATCTGCCGGCCCCACCACTGCGTCCGAGCGATCAACTCGTCGTAGCTCGGTGAGCTGGTGAGCTGCTGAGTGGACCACTCGGCGAACGGGTGGGTGCCCGCCGAGAACAGATCGATTCCCAGTGGATCCGCGGCACGCTCGACCAACGACAGGGATTCACCGAGGTCCGCCATCGCCTCCCCGACGTTCTCGCACACTCCGGTGACGAGCTCGACGGTGTTGCGCAGTAGTTCCTTCGTCACCCGCGGGGTGTCCCCGGCCAGATCGTGGACTCCGTCCATGACCGCCTCGGCGGAATTGACCAGGTCTCGCGTGTTCTTGTCGACCAGTGCGATCTCCCACTCGACGCCGAGCGTCGGGCGCGGTGAACTCGCGAAGTCGATCCGCGGAGCGCTCAAACTACTGCAGCACCGCGCATGCCGCCCGCGAGCCGGCATCGCCGGTCATCAGAGTCGTCATGTCCGGCACAGCAGCACCGTCGGGCAGGGTGTATCGCGGCGGGATGTTGGCGAAGTTGTCGGCACCCTCGTGCACGATCACGGCCGTTCCGGCACCATCCGCACGCAGATCGTCGAGCGTGAGCGCGTCGGTTGTGGTGGTGAGCATGCCGGTGCCGTCCTCGCCGACCTGAATGGACGTCAGATCTCCGCTGGCCGGGTACTCGGTGCGGCCGTCGACCTGCAGGTGACCGCCCGCGGACAGGAACGCGCCCGGCTCCCCGCCGGTCGGTGCCACGGAGTTCGGCTCGCACGCGGCGACGGTGTGAATGTGGAAGCCGTGGAAGCCGGGGGCCATGTCCTCGACCTCGGCGGTGACGACGACCTTGTCGCCCTCGGACGCGAACGACACCGTGCCCACTTCGGCGCCGGCAGCGTTGCGCAGGGTGCCCTCGATGGTGTCGCCGGAGCCCGACTCGGCCGGACCGTCACCTGCTACGGCTTCTGCCGCCGGGTCGGCCTCGCCGGTCCAGACCGGCGGGACGGTGCCCTGGACGTCGGACGGAACCTCGCCGTTGCTGCAGGCAGAGAGCCCGAGCGCTGCGATCGCGAGGACCGGGGCCACGTAACGCAACGATCGGGTCGCAGCAGTGCGTCGCTTGAACATGTCCATCGGAAATCGCTCCTCTTTCAGGCAGTTTCGCCGGGCTCGAAAATGATAACGTGCCGACCGATCGTGCCGAATCGGGCACGGAGGTCGACGTTGTGGAATTGGTCGCTGTAGGACTACTGAGTCACGATGACGACAACGCCTGCCGTGGATTCGAGCGAGGTCGGCTTGGGCTCGGCCGGGACGCCGAGCTGCGTGGCGATCGTCTGCGCCGCCTGTTCCTCGCCTGCCGTGGTGCCGTAGTACACCGCGGTCTGCGCGAATTGGGCGTCGCTGAAGTTGCCGGTCTCGGCGACGGTCCATCCCTCGGCGGTCAACGTGCTCGCTGTGCCTGCCGCCAGGCCAGAGACGTTGGAATTGTTCAGCACGCGCACCTCGACGTCGGCGGCGGTGCCCGACGCGGTGGTGGTCGGCGCATCGGCTGCCGGTACCGGCACTGCGGGGGCCTGCGCGGTAGGTGCAACCGCAGCCGGTGCACTCGTCGTCTCGGCGGCGGGCTCGGCGGCCGCCTCGTCGGAATCGGAACCCGTCAGCGACAACGCACCGATCGCTGCGAACAGGATCGCGAGCGAGATCAACACCATGGCCAGGGCACGGAGTGGTGGCCCGGTCTGTTCCGGGTTCGGGCTGCTCACGTACTCGACCCTAGCCGACCGTCCACGGCGACTCGGTACACGGAACCCTGGGACCTACTCAGACGTCGAAACCCAGCCGACGTGCCGCACGCGCCTTCTGCCGGCTCGCACGCAACCGACGCAGGCGCTTGACCAACATAGGATCCGCGGCGAGTGCCTCGGGACGATCGACCAACGCGTTCAAAATCTGGTAGTAGCGGGTTGCCGACATGGAGAAGAGTTCCTTGATGGCCTCTTCCTTCGCCCCGGCGTACTTCCACCACTGCCGCTCGAAGGACAGGATGTCGTGCTCTCGTCGACTCAGTCCGTCCGCGCCGACCTCGTTCGGATCCTGAGAGCCGTCCGAACTTCCCGGTTGCTGAGACTGGTTCGAGTCACGCGCTGCTGCGCCGTCCATCCCACTCCTCGACTTCTCGACTTCCTCGGGTCTGCAGGATCACCTACCCGGAGAAATCTGCTTCCCCCAGCACTGCCGGCACCCGTAGGAGCACCGACCGAATTACACAGTTGTACTTCTGGGATCATTCAACCATGCTCGACGGCTCGAGCACGGCTCCCGCGAGGTACCCGCGCGTGGCGTGTTCCACGTGCTCGACCACATGCGCCAGGCACTCGGGTCGTTCCGCAGGCTCCACTCTCGCCCACTATCCTTCACAACCATGGCAATTCTTCCCATCCGGATCGTCGGCGATCCGGTGCTGCACACCGCAACAGCTCCCGTCACCGAGTCACCCGCCGAGCTGGCCGAGCTGATCGCCGACATGTACGAGACCTTGGCCGCCGCGAACGGCGTCGGTCTCGCCGCGAATCAAGTCGGCGTCGGCAAGCGCCTGTTCATCTACGACTGCCCCGATCAAGGCGAGGACGGCAAGATCTTCCGCCGCCGCGGCGAGGTCGTCAACCCGGTGCTCGAGACGTCGGAGATCCCGGAGACGATGCCCGACCCGGACGACGACGACGAGGGCTGCCTGTCCGTCCCCGGCGAGCAGCACCCCACCGGGCGCGCCGAGTGGGCTCGCGTGACCGGCACGGACGCCGAGGGCGATCCCGTCGACATCGAGGGCCGCGGCTTCTTCGCTCGGATGCTCCAACACGAGGTGGGACATCTCGACGGTTTCCTCTACACCGACGTGCTCATCGGTCGGCATGCGCGGGCCGCGAAGAAGGCCATCAAGCGCGCCGGCTGGGGCGTGCCCGGGCTGAGCTGGACGCCCGGCACGGTGGACGACCCGTTCGGCCACGACGACGACGAGGACGACGACTGACCGTCCCGGTGGGTACGCGGGTGATGCTTCGCTACCGGTTGCCACCCGGCCACACCCACCCGATGACGGACGTGATCGGCGAACTGGTGTCCATCGACGCCGGTACGGTCGCGGTGCGCGGCCGGGACGGCACGTTGGTGCAGGTCGCGGCCGAACGAGTCGTAGCGTTGAAACCCCTGGGGCCCAAACCGATTCGAACCTCGGAAATCCGCTCGCTCGAGGCCGCTGCCGCAGACGGCTGGCCGGGCGTGGAGCGGGAATGGATCGACGGCTGGCAGCTGCGGTTCGGTCACGGGTTCACCGGCCGCGCCAACTCGGCGGCACCCCTCGAGCCCGGAGCATCGACGACGGAAGAGACTCTCGCGCAGATCGTCGACCGATACGCCGCGCGCGGACTGCCGCCGACGCTCTCCCTCCCGGACCGTCTCGGCAGCGCGCCGGCCGGGTGGCGGACCTACAACGAGACCGCCGTCATGGCTGCGGACATTTCGAAAATCGTTCTACGAGAGGGCGATTCGGCGATCTCCGTCGCCGCGGAGCCGACACCCGAGTGGTTGACGTCCCTGCGCTACCAGGGCAGCGAGGCACCAGCAGGCGCAGCGGAGGTGGTCGCCGCAGTCCGGGGCGGCACCCTCGGTTTCGGCATGATCGGCGCGCGGTCGCCGTCGGCAGCCGCCGTGGGTCGCGCGGCCGTCACCACCGCCCCGGACGGTCGCTGCTGGGTGGGATTGACCTCGCTCTGGGTCTCCCCCGAACATCGCCGCAACGGGCTCGGCACCCTGATGTGCGGAGAACTGGTGCGCTGGGGACGCGGGCACGGCGCGACGCACGCGTACCTGCAGGTGGCCGTGAACAACATCGAAGCCGTTGCCCTGTACCGAGACCTGGGCTTCGAGGACCATCATCGCTATCGCTATGCCCGGCCCGAGAACGCGATCGGTCCGAACCCTGTCGGGGGCGTTCGATAGGGTTCGTTCCCGTGCGCTTGGCTACTTGGAATGTGAACTCCGTCCGCTCTCGTCAGGATCGAATCGTCGATTGGTTGCAGCGATCCGATGTCGATGTTCTGGCGATGCAGGAAACCAAGTGCAAGGACGCACAGTTTCCGTATCAGCGGTTCACCGACATCGGGTACGAGGTCGCCCACGTCGGGCTGAGCCAGTGGAACGGCGTCGCGATCGCGTCTCGCGTCGGCCTGGACGACGTGCAGGTCGGGTTCGAGGATCAGCCCGGGTTCAGCAAGGATCCCGAGGTCGATCCCGCTCAGGAGGCCCGCGCCATCGGTGCCACGTGCGACGGGGTTCGCGTCTGGAGCCTGTACGTGCCGAACGGCCGCGAACTCGCCGATCCGCACTACACCTACAAGCTCGAGTGGCTCGCTGCGCTGAAGGCCGACGCGCAGGCGTGGGTGGCAGCGGATCCGCAGGCGCAGATCGCGCTCGTGGGCGACTGGAACATCGCACCCACCGACGACGACGTCTGGGATCCCGCACTGTTCGAGGGCAAGACCCACACCTCCCAGGCCGAGCGTGATGCCTTCACCGCGTTCGGCGACGCCGGCTTCACCGAGGTGACGCGGCAGTTCACCCCCGAGCCCAGGACGTACACCTACTGGGACTACACGCAGTTGCGGTTCCCCAAGAAGCAGGGTCTGCGCATCGACATGGCGTTGACCTCCCCGGCCCTGGCGGCTCGGGTGACCGGTGCGTCGATCGACCGCGAAGAACGCAAGGGCAAGGGGGCCAGCGATCACGCTCCGGTGATCGTGGAGATCGGCTGAGCAGAGTCCACCGACCTGTTCGCCGCTGCCCTCGCGGCAAGAATCGCCCCGACGGCGATCAGCACTCCGTGCGCAATCCGCACGGCCGGCGGGGTGTAGAACTGCGGAAGAATGAGCACGAACCCTGCAGCGAGCACCGCGGCGTAGCGGTTGCGTAGAGCGAAGACCACCAGCCCGACGGCGATCAGCACGAGTCCGAGCCCGAACATGACGGACTGCACGAGCGAGTACCGAATCGGGTCGGCCAGATCGATCAGGCCCGGGTTCGCGTTGCGTACGGCATCGACACCCAGGACATGCAGCGCGAAGGTTTCCGCGCCGTAGTACGGCAGCACCAAGCCGACGCCGATCCAGGTGGTCACCACCGCAAGATCTGACCGTCGACCGCCGTAGAGCACGGTCAGCCCGAGCGCGACGAAGCCGAGCATGGCGAAGGTGTGAGAGAGCACCCAGTTCGAGGATGCGAAGGCGTCGGCTCCCGCGCTGCCCACCTCGTCCGAGTAGGGGCGCAGTGCGGGATATGCGGCGAACATGACTCCGACGAACAGATACAGGGCTACACGCATCGGGGAAGGCCATCCTTTCGAGAGCGGCGCTCTCTACAGGAAGCAGTATTCAATCGATGCGCCGATAAAACAAGAGCACTGCTCTCTATTCGGCGATCAGATCCAGGAATTCATCATGCTGCGCCAGATACCGCCGGACGTAGGTGCAGATCGGAACGATGCGCCACTGCCGATCTCGAGCGGTGTTCAGCGACGCTCGGACCAGCACGCCCGCCCACCCACGGTCGCCGTACTCCTCCTTGACGACGGTGTGCATGAGCGCGACGACCGGGCCGCCGCCGCCGTCGTCGCCCTCACCGAAGCGATACCCGAGAATGCCGACGAGTTCGTCGTCGACGAAGAGATCGAACCTGTTGTGATCGACGTCGTCCTCGATACGAACGGCGGGTCGGTCGACCGGAGCCGGCCCGTGAACCCGCCGTGGAAGTATGTGACTCATGTCACTGATGAGACCAGTGTTGTCCATGTGACGCGAAGTAAGTGCATCGATCGTCGCCGAGTCGTGCCCTTAATGTGACCGGCCCCTACCGTAACCGATCGACAGCCAGACGTCAGAGCGCGACGAGCATGTCGTTGTACTCGGGATTGGCCGCGGCGAAGCGCTGCACGTAGGTGCAGACCGGCTTGACCTTCCAGCCGTAGGACCGAGCACTGTCGAGCGCGCGGCGCACCAGAATGCCGGCCAGACCCTGATGACCGAAATCCTCGGTCACGACCGTGTGCATGAAGGACACGACATGGGTACGCGTCGCACGCTTGCCGTTCCCCTCGACCTCGTAGAAGCCGACGATCCCGACGAGATCACCGTTCAGTCGAAGCTCGAACCGGTTCTGGTCTTTGTTGATCGAGACATCAGCGCTAGGAGAACTTGCCAGCATGGGACGCCTCCTTCGCTGTGTGTGGAGTGATGAACGAATGAAATCTTCTGTGACGTGCACCACTATTAAACATGCGCACGGGGGCTCTGTCACCTTTTCTACCAACAAACCTTCGGTTGCGTAGGTTTGTCCATCCAACACGGCACGAATGCTGGTACGGATCATAAGCGACCCTGTTCGGCGTTGTGATACAACAACATTCAAGGTCGGCCCATGAATTCGCCACGTACTCGGCAATCCGATTCGCCTGCCGAGACCGCCGACTCCCCGCCCGCCGGTACTGTCATCTCTCGTGAAGTTCCTACCGCTCACGCCCAACGGCGAGACTCCTGTCCGCGCGCTGACCATCGCCGGAACCGACTCCGGCGGCGGTGCCGGAATCCAAGCGGACAGCCGAACGATGGCACTGCTCGGCGTCCACGCCTGCGTTGCCGTCGCTGCGGTCACGGTCCAGAACACCGTCGGCGTGACGGGCTTCCACGAGATTCCGCCGGACGTCGTCGCCGCACAGGTTCGCTCCGTCGTCTCCGACATCGGCGTCGGCGCAGCGAAGACTGGAATGTTGGCCTCCACCGCCATCATCGAAGCGGTCACGGCCGTCTGCACCGAAGTCGGCATCGGCCGAGATCAGCCGGTTCCCCTGGTCGTCGATCCGGTGTGCGCGTCGATGCACGGCGATCCACTGCTGCACGCCGAAGCCCTCGACGCCATCCGCCACACCCTGTTTCCCATCGCCTCGCTGGTGACTCCCAACCTCGACGAGGTTCGGCTGATCACCGGAATCGATGTGGTCGACGATTCCAGCGCACACCGCGCCGCCGAGGCCCTACACGGATTGGGCGCGCAGTGGGCCCTGGTCAAGGGCGGTCACCTGCGGACGTCCACGCACAGCACCGACCTGCTGTTCGACGGCGACACGTTCCTCGAGTTCACCAGCGAGCGCATCGACACCGGCAACGATCACGGCGGCGGCGACACCCTCGCCGCATCGATCGCCTCGGCCCTCGCGCACGGATACTCCATGCCCGACGCGGTGGCGTTCGGCAAGGAGTGGGTCACCCGCTGCCTGGCCGCGTCCTACGATCTGGGCGCAGGCCACGGACCGGTGTCACCGTTGTGGCGACTGCACGAGTCGGAGGATGCGTAGGTCGTCGGGTGCGCCCTTGATCTTCGGAGCGAAGAAGCTGCGGCGATAGGGCTTGGAGACCACGCGTAAGGCGTCGAGCACCTCCGGCGGGACCGCCTCCAGGGCCGACGCGGAGATCATGACGTTGCCGTTGCCGCCGGTCTGCATGACCCGCGCGGCGACGGTGACGTCGACGCCCAGCCAGTCCGATCCCACCTGACGCGGGCTGCCGGTGTGGATGCCGACGCGCATCGTCGGGGTGTAGCCGTCGACGTCGACGCCCTTCAGGGCCTCGCGGGCCGCGAAGACCGCGTCGACGGCTTTGCCCGCATCGGCGAACACCGCCATGATGCCGTCGCCCAACCTCTTGACGACGTGGCCACCGCGGAATGCGACCTCGGGTTCGACGGCTTTGGAGACCTTGCGCAGCAGCGTCAGGGTGGCGGTGTCGCCGGCCCGCAGCGACCAGGACGAGAAGCCGACGAGGTCCGTGAACACGATGGTGACGTCGTGCTCGCCGCGGCCACGGCCTGCGCGTTCGAGGATCGCCTGCCACAGCTGCAACGCCCCGAGGCCCACTTCGCGGGACGCGCCGGGTTCGTCGTCGAGTCCGTTCGCAGCCAAGAACCTGTCGGCGACGCGGGCGACGGCCAGGGCTCTGCCCGGACCGTCGATCGAGAGAGGATCGCCGAACGTGGGGTCACCCGGTAGTGCGCGGCGCACCCGTCGAACCGCCCCGACCACCGCGGGCGCTCGGTTGGTGGTGCGGACCCACTCCACGACCGAGGAGACGACTGCGTTCACAGCATCGAGCGTAACCCACGGTTACACATACTTTCCCTCACCCTTCGGCGCGCGCGGCCTCGCGCTCGGCACCCACCGGAACCCCGTTGGGGCCCTCGACCGACTGCGCGTAGACACCGATGCCGTAGGCCACGGCCGCACCGTTCTTCGCCAGTGCGGCGCGGTCGACGTTCGCCAGGGTGTCCTGGTCGGTGTGATAGTTCTCGTCGAAGGTCTGATCCGCGGTGCCGCCCCACTTCTCGGCCTGCGCTGCGGTCTTGGTGTCGTCCGCTCCGCTGAACACGCCACCGGCGGGGATGCCGACCTCGATGAACGGGCCGTAGTCCGAGCGACCGTCGAAATCGGTCCCGTCGACGGCTACGCCCTCCTCTGCCAGTCGCTCGACGAAAGTGCGCTCGATGGCGTCGGATCCGGCCGGTCCGGCGGGCTCACCCACCTGGTCGGAGTCGTCTCCGTCGTAGGCGAGGTAGCCGGCGTTGTTCGAGCCGATCATGTCGAAGTTCAAGTACAGCGAGATGTTTCGCTTGTCCTGGTCGGACAGGCCCTCGACGTACTTGGTCGAGCCGACGAGTCCGTTCTCCTCGGCACCCCAGAACGCGAAACGCACCGCGTTGGTGACCTCTGGGGCACTGCCCATCTGGAGTGCGGTCTCGAGGACTGCCGCCGTGCCGGTTCCGTTGTCGTTGATGCCGGGGCCTTCGGGGACGCTGTCGAGATGCGCACCGGTGACCACCACGTTCTCGGTGGAACCGGTGGTGGTCTGCGCAATGATGTTGCGACTGTTGGTCGTTTCGGTTTCGGTGACGAGTGTCAGCGTCACCTCGGGTGCGGCCAGAACGGCCGCGCCGTCCTCCTGGCTGACACCGCCGGTCGGAATCCGGGCGGTGTCGGCGTCGCCGAGCGTGCCCGAATCGAGCGGTCCCGGTTCATTGTTGACGATGATCGCGGCGGCCGCACCCAGTTCTGCTGCGACGGTTTGCTTCACACCGAACGGGCACACTCCGCGCGGCACGACCGCGACGGCTCCGGCCAGGTCGAGGCCGGTGTAATCGGCTGCCTCGCAGCCGTCTGCGCCGGCCGGAGCGCCGACGACGCGTGCGGTGATCCCCTCGGCTGTGGTGGTCGGCGAGTAACTGAGCGCGAACACCGGGATCTCGGTGCCCGCCAGCGAGAGAGTTTGGGTCTGCGCCTCGAAGGTCTCGAACTCGAATTCCGGGGTGGTGACCTCGAACCCGGCCGATTCGAGTTGCGAGACAACATAATCGACACTCGCGTCGTAACCGGCGGTGCCGGCCGCGCGGTTTCCGTCGTTCTCGGCGGCGATGGCTTCCAATTGTTCGAGGTGCCCCACCAACGCCTCCTCGGTGACCGCGGCAGAGAGCCCCGGCCCGTCGGGTGTCGCGAAAACTCTGGCCGGTTCCTCGTCCGAGGTGGACGAGCAACCGGCCAGAATCAAGACAGTGACAGCGCTACCTGCAAGCAAGGAAATCCGCATAGCGGACACCCTACCGGCGAGCAGCGTCAGGCGTCCCGACGATTGACGACGAACACGGCTGCCCCGAAGATCACCGCGGTGAAGACGACGAAGTAGATCAGGCTACCGATCGGACCCCAATGGAAGTCGATTCCGCCGCTGGAGCCGAGGAAGTGATTGGCATTGAGGAACGGCATGAACGGCTGGATCTTCTCGCCCACCTTCGGGATGAGGCCGATCACGTTCTCGATGAGCAGCGGCCACAGCAGCAACACGGCGATGGCACCGGCGGACTGCCGAATGAGCGCACCCACTGCTACTGCCAGAACGATCTGTACGAACGCCAGGATCGCCGCGCCGTAGACGACACGCCACGTACCGTCCACATCGAAGCCGAGGAGCGCCCCGGCCTCCTCGCCTGCAATCGACTTCGCCAGGAACAGCGCACCGAACGCCAGGATGAGAGACAGCACCGCGCCGTACACACCGACGATGAGAGCCTTCGCACCGAGGACCGAAGCCCGATTGGTGACCGACTGGAACGTCGTACGGATCAGACCGAACCGGTATTCGCTGGTGACGGTCAGTGCCGCCAGAATCATCAGCACCATGATGCCCAGCCCGCCCACACCGCTGGCGACGACGTCGTAGGCAGTCGTCGGAGGCAGGCCTTCCGGCGCATCGGGTCCGATGGCGGTCTTGGCCGCCCACCCGAGGATGGCTCCGAAACCGAGGCCGAACACCACCACTATAGCGCTGCACCACCACGGCGACTTGGTCGAGGTGAACTTGATTCTTTCTGCTGCCAAGACGCCCATCAGAGTGAACCGCCCATCGCTTGCTGAGTGTTGGGGTTTTCGGCTCCCGCGCCGTGGTATTGCACTGTGTCTCCGGTGAGTTTCATGAATGCTTCCTCAAGCGAGCCTCGCTGAGAGGCCAACTCGTGCAGGGTGATTCCGGATCGACCGGCGATGTCGCCGATCGCGTCGGTGGTCGAGTTCAGCACCACGAGCGAGGGCTGAAGTTCATCGGTCTTGTCCGGCTCGCGCACGGTGAGTCCGGCGGTGGTCAACGCCTGGCGCAGACCGTCGAGTTGCGGGCTGCGAACGCGCACCGATGCCTCGGAGGCATGGTCGATGAATTCCTGCACCGAGGAATCGGAGATCAGTTTGCCGCGTCCGATGACGATGAGGTGTTCCGCGGTCTGCGCCATCTCCGAGAGCAGGTGGCTCGAGACCAGCACTGTGCGGCCCTCGGCTGCCAAGCGCTGCATGAACTTTCGGATCCAGACGATGCCCTCGGGATCGAGTCCGTTGACCGGCTCGTCGAACAGCAACACCTTGGGGTCGCCGAGCAACGCGCCGGCGAGGCCGAGCCGCTGCGACATACCGAGAGAGAAGCCACCGGCATTCTTCTTGGCCACCTCGGACAGGCCCACCAGACGCAGCACCTCGTCGACGCGCGACTTCGGAATGCCGTTGGAGGCCGCCATCCACTCGAGATGTGCACGCGCCGAACGGTTCGGATGAACCCACTTGGCGTCGAGCAAAGCGCCGACGGTACGCAGTGGCTGCTTGAGATGGCTGTAGCTCTTGCCCTCGATGGTCGCCGTGCCCTTGGTGGGGCGGTCGAGGCCGAGGATCATCCGCATCGTGGTCGACTTGCCTGCGCCGTTGGGGCCCAGGAAGCCGGTCACGATGCCGGGTTTGATGGTGAAGGTGAGGTTGTCGACCGCCGTCACCGCGCCGTATTGCTTGGTCAGTCCTGTCACTTCGATCATGGGTACAACTGTCCCCCATCGACAGCGCCCGCACATCGACCCACAGTCGCCTTCTCCATCATCCTTTCGGATGACACACACCCTGAGACAGTCGGTCGCAGGGGCGGCGAGCGGTCACTTAGGCGCGCCGGTGGCCAACTAGGCGCGGTCGCAAACGCGCGCGCGTTTGCCAGGTGCGCGCGGAATGGTCCTCGTATTCGCCACTATTTCGCGCGCGTATCACGAATGCGCGCGCGTTTGCCGGATGCGGCGACGCAGCGGTCGAACGGGCGGCATGCGGGTCGAGCGGGCGGCATGCGGTCGCAAACGCGCGCGCGTTTGCCAGATGCGCGCGGAATCGCCCTCGTGTCACCACTACTCCGCGCGCGTTTCACGAATGCGCGCGCGTTTGCGAGATGCGCAGCACCACAGGCGACGCTGCGCCGACGACGCAGTCGGTTACATCGGCGAGCTGGCCTGCGCCCAGAATCTTTTCGGGATACGGCCGGCATGTCGGGCCTGGTAGCCCGCCGCCACCGCGTTCCGCATCGCCGACGCCATCAGCGCCGGATCCTTCGCCCGGGTCACCGCGGTGGCGAGCAGCACCGCATCGCAGCCGAGTTCCATCGCGAGGGTGGCGTCGCTGGCGGTGCCGATGCCGGCGTCGAGGATCACCGGAACCGATGCTGCGTCGACGATCATCTCGATGTTGTGGGGGTTGGAGATGCCGAGGCCGGTGCCGATGGGTGACCCGAGCGGCATGACGGCCACACAGCCGATGTCCTCGAGCCGCTTGGCCAGCACCGGGTCGTCGGTGGTGTACGGCAGCACCTGGAAGCCGTCGTCCACGAGTTGTTCTGCGGCCTTGACCAATTCGATGGCGTCGGGCAGGAGGGTTCGCTCGTCGGCGATCACTTCGAGTTTCACCCAGTCGGTCTCGAGCGCCTCACGGCCGAGTTGAGCGGTGAGAACTGCTTCCGCCGCACCGCGGCAGCCTGCGGTGTTCGGCAACGGGGCGATGTTCAACCGGCGCAGCAGATCCAGCACTCCCGTCCCACCTGCGGCGTCGACGCGGCGCATCGCGACGGTGGTCAGTTCGGTTCCCGACGCCACGAGGGCTTCCTCGAGTACCGCGAGATTCGCCGCTCCCCCGGTACCGGTGATGAGCCGGGAGGTGAAGGTGCGGCCTGCGATGGTCAGACCCGTCATGGCCTCAACCACCCTGAACCGCCGTGAGAATGTCGATTTCCCAACCTTTTTCGACGCTGGTGCTGTCCCAGCGACTCTTGGGCAGCACCGCTCCGTCGACTGCGACAGCGATGCCCTTCTCGGGCAGGCCCAGGAATTCGAGCAGCCGACGCATGGTCATGTCCTCGGCGAGCAGGTGATCCTCGCCGTTGACGGTGATACCGATCGCGACCTGTGTCATGGTGTCCTCTCGATCTGTGTGAAGCGTTCGAGTGTGGCGGCTTTCGCCTCGGGCAGCGTCTCGCCGGAGATCAGCGCGGCGACGGCGTCGGCTGTGATGGGCGCGAGCAGGATGCCGTTGCGGCCGTGTCCGGTGGCGGCGATCAACCGGGGAGACAGCCTGCCGATCAGCGGCAGCCCGTCCGGGCTCATCGGCCGCAGTCCGGCAGCGGTTTCGTACAGCTCGTACTCGCCGATGCTGGGCATGAGTCGTTCGGCGTCGGCGATGAGGTCTCGTACCCCGGCGACGGTGACCTGGGTGTCCTGGCCGGATTCGTATTGGGTTGCGCCGACGACCAATCCGTCGCCGCGCGGTACCAGGTAGATCGCCCGGCCGTGCACGGTTCCGCGAACAGTGCGTGACGGCGGCGGTGCGGCGCTCGGCCGCCTCCGCAGACGCAGGATCTCTCCCTTGACCGGCCGAACCGGCAGCGTGGGCCACAACGCGGCCGACTGGGCACCGGCGGCCAGGACCACCTGGTCGGCGTCGGGCATGGTCTCCACCGAGGTGGTCACCAACTCGACTCCCGCGTCGAGGCACCCCTGCTCGAGCGCGGCGATCAGCGCCCGATTGTCCACCGACAGTTCGGTCGGAGCCAGCAGGCCCAGTCGAATGTTCTGTGCCAGAGCAGGTTCGAGCTCACGCAGCTGCGCCCGTCCCAGAATCTCGAGTTCGTGCCCCTGCTCGCCCACCCATTCGGCGATGGTTCGTAGGTCGGCGGCATCGGCAGAGTCGAGGGCAACCGTCACCGATCCGGTCGCGGAGAACACCGAGGGGCCGGGGAGGCGTCGGGCGAAGTCCGGCCACCGCGCCAACGACGCAGCGCCCAGATGCAGCAGTTCGTGTTCGCCGGGCCAGCCCTCGGACAACGGGGCCAGCATTCCGCCTGCGACCCAGGATGCGCCTCGACCGAGCGCGGGATCGTGCACGACCACTCGGTGACCGTCCTCGGCCAAGCGCAGCGCCGTCGACAACCCGATGACGCCTCCGCCGATAACGACGATATGCACGCGATTCACGTCCTCGCTCCCTGCGCCCGCATGATCGGGTTCAGGTATTGACGGTAAGGGCGGCGAACCCACTCTCAGCCCCACGAACCCTGGGACTCCCGCGATCAGTCTTCGTTTTACAGCCACCATGAGAATACAGTTCGCTTTGTGCATCCATCTCAGACCGCCCGCAACCAGACTCCCCGTGAGCGTCTTGCGTCCGCTCGCCTGTACCTGTGTACCGATGCCAGACGCGACAAGGGCGACCTTGCGCAGTTCGCCGAGGCCGCGTTGTCCGGTGGCGTCGACATCATTCAGCTGCGCGACAAGAACTCCGCAGGCGAGCGAGAGTTCGGTCCCCTCGAAGCCAAGGACGAGCTCGCTGCGCTGGCGATTCTGCTCGCTGCGACCAAGCGGCACGGTGCGCTGCTTGCGGTGAACGATCGCGCGGATCTGGCGTTGGCCGCGGGCGCGGACGTGCTGCATCTGGGTCAGGGCGATCTGCCGGTGCACTATGCCCGTCAGATCCTGGGGCCGGACGTGGTGATCGGCCGGTCGACGCAGAACCGCGCTCAGTCCTCGCTCGCCGCGATCGAGGACGGCGTCGACTACTTCGCCGTCGGGCCGGTGTGGCCGACGCCAACCAAGCCCAACCGCAAGGCCGCGGGGCTCGAAGCTCTGCGGGCGACGGCGGACGCGCTACCGGAACGGCCGTGGTTCGCCATCGGCGGCGTCGACGCGACCAACGTGGATCAGGTTCGAGCGGCCGGAGCCGACCGCATCGTGGTGGTCCGGGCGATCACCGAGGCCAGGGACCCACAGGCCGCAGCCCGCGAATTGGTCCAAGCGCTGCAGGCCTAGAGCCAACCCAGTACTGCGGACGGCGTCAGGACCTGCACCGATTCCGGCAGCCGGTCGCGTAGGCCGCGGTCGGCGGTGACGAGCGCGGTCAGGTCTCCGTCGATGTCGGCCTGCTCGGCCAAGGTGTCGTCGCCACTGCCGTCGGCGAGAATCGTCCGGGTGCGGGGGTCTTCGACCACGGCGTCCCGGGCCTGGCCTTCGAGCACGGCTTCGATGCAGGTGAGCCAGCCGTACTGACCGCTGGGCAGTTCGACGGTGCGGGGCAGCGTCTCGGCCAGCGAGGTCAGCAGTGCGCCGGTCGATCCGGCGCGGTCCTTCCACCATCCGTTCGGCCGGGACCCCAGCACGTTGGCGGTGTCGAGCAGCACCCGCAGCGGCACGGTGCGCAGCGACGGCCAGCTGGACGCGAACCCCGGATGCAACGGGAGTTCGTCGACGATCGACTCCGGTACCCAACGCAGCTCGGTGCTCTCCCCGTTGGGCACAGTGGTCAACGGATGATCGGTATCGGCGACGACGGTGGTGTAGGACCAGCCGCTCTCGACGCTCGCGGTGACGCGCTCGCTGCGCACACTGACCTGTTCGGCCGAGATACCGGCTTCTTCGTGGGCCTCGCGCACCGCCGCGTGGGCGGTGCTCTCGTGGGAGTCGCGGGCTCCGCCGGGTAGTGCCCATGTTCCGCCCTGGTGACTCCACAGGGCACGGTGCTGCAGCAACACCACAGGCTCGCCTGCATCGGACGGCGCACGCAGCAACAGTCCGGCGGCACCGTGCTTTCCCCAGTGCCGAGTGCCGTTCTCGCCGATCACCCAGCCGTCACCGTCACCACGCATGCTCACCACCCTAGACATCCCAGGTCCGTAACTTGTCAAGCTGCGGCTGGTTGTTGCCCGGTGCGGTGTGCCCAAGCGGTGTGTTCGTCGTATTCGGTGTGGTGACGTAGGCACCCGTGCAGGAGCCCGACAAGTCTGTTGCCGAGTGCGCGGAGCGCTTGGTGGTGGAGGTCTCCGGCAGCGCGGTGGTGGTCGTAGAACGCGCGTGCGCCCGGACTCTGGTTGAGGGCGCAGAACGCCCACTGGTCGATGGCATCGTAGAGCCGCCGGTTGCGGATATGACGAGCCAGTACGGCCCGCTTCTTGCCCGACGCAACTGTCAGGGGTGACGTACCGGCGTAATTCTTGCGAGACTTGGCGTTGGTGTAGCGGGCGACGTCGTCGCCGAATTCACCGAGCACCCGGGCGCCGAGGATGACACCGATTCCTGGCAGGGAGAGGTAGATAGCGGCGTCCGGGTGTGTTTCAAAATGGCGGGTCAGTTGGGCTTCGAGGTCGACGATCTGACGGTTCAACTCCGCGATCAGCGCCACCGCCGAGCGGGTGGTGGCGGCGAACGCAGCGGCAACAGGAGGTGGTGCCGTGAGATGGTCGGTACGCAATGCAACGCGAATTTCTTCAGCGCGTGATTCGATATTGCGTTGTCTCCCAGCTTTTTTCAGGATCGATCGGATCGTCGCTGCGCTCAGGTGAGATGCTTCGGCGGGCGAGGCGGCACGCGAGAGCACCGCGACGGCGTCGCCGTGATGAAGACTGTCGAAGGCCTCGAGTGCGGCGGGGTAGTACTCGCGCAAGGACGAGCGCAACGCGTTGGTCTGCCGGTTACGGGACCAGATCAGATTCTGATGTCCGCGGGCCAATACTTTGATCGCCTCGGCCGAGGTCGAGTCGCCGGCGATGGTGCGGTGGTTGTGCCTGTCGGTGCGCACGAGGTCGGCCAAGAGTTTGGCGTCGCCGGCGTCGGATTTTGCACCCGAGACATGGTGGCGGTCTCGGTAGCGCGCAGCAGCGAGCGGATTGACCGCGTACACGGTGTATCCGGCCGCGGCCAGAGCAGACACCCACAAGCCGCGATCGGTCTCGATGCCGACGACGACCTCGGCGGGCGCCTGGGCGTACGAGGCAATCACATCGTGAAACCCACTGATACCCGCCAGTCCTTCGGGTAATCGGCGTGAGGTCAACCGTTTCCCGTCGGCGTCCATCACGTGGATGTCGTGGTGATCCTCCGCCCAGTCGTCTCCAACAAAAATCATTCGGTTCTCCTGTTCGCGCTCGATCGGACACTGTCGGCGAGCCTCGAGGGATCCGGACGGCGACCTAATGGATCAGTGCTCTGGTGGCACGACACCCCATCAGCATTCTGGGAACCCTCGCCGACCGGTGGGGACACGATCTAGGGTTAGGAGTCGATCCACACTCCAGGTTGAAATAGTGCTCACCCACCAGCGGCTCGGTGACCAGCGTTGTCCGGTTGCTCCAGTTCCAGCCGGAGACTCGCCGATCAAGTCCCATTAGGTGAATCACCTGCCTGTAGTGGCTGCAGTACCGTCCGCCTACTTATATGCTCGGGTGCGTGATCGCGGCCGGTATTACCCCCTCCGCTGCCGTCCCCCCGACAACGGCTACACACGTCGGTGTCGCTGCAGGTAAGCCACCGGTTCGATACACGATGCGTTCGACGCCTGCGCGGTTGGTCGCGATGGGAACTGCGCTGGTGGTGCTGGCGTTGACGGTCGGAAACCTCGCGTCCACGGCTGTGACCGATCGGGTCGACACCCTGGGCACCCTGTTGGTGCGCACCGAGCCCTTCGCAAACTCGGCACAGAATCTGTACGGGGCGCTGTCGGTCGCCGACGCGGCTGCGGCCACCGCGTTCATTGCCGGTGGTCTCGAACCGCCCGAGGTACGCGAGCGTTACTCGCAGGCGCTCGGCGAGGCGTCGTCCGAGCTGATCGCAGCCTCGGCCGGGGTCACCGAGAACGATGCGGCCACCAGCGCGGTGCTCACCCAGATCGCCGCTGGATTGCCGGTGTACAGCGGTCTGGTCGAGACGGCCAGGGCCAACAACCGCAGCGGAAATCCGGTGGGCGCGGCGTATCTCGGCGAAGCCTCGACGATGATGCAGACGAGTTTGCTGCCGCTGGCCGAGAAGTTGTACACCGAGCAGGCGTCGCGGGTGTCGGCCGATCAGGAACGGTTCACCAGTCCGCCCCTGTTCGCGATCGGTTCGCTGGTGTTCCTGTTGCTGATGACCGGACTGGCTCAGTGGTACCTGTCGCGGACCACTCGCCGCACGTTGAACGTCGGATTCCTCGCTGCGACAGTGGCAGTTGCCGGGCTGCTCGGCTGGATGCTGGTGGTGGGACTGGTGTCCTCGATCGCCACCGATCGCGCGATCGACCGCGGAGTGTCTCCGCTCAAGTCCTACACGACGGGTTTCATTCTGGCGCAACAGGCCAGGGCGGACGAGACTCTCGATCTCGCCCGCCGCGGCGGCGGTCAGGATTACGGACAATCGTTCGACGCCAACGTCTCTCGGCTCACGGAGATGTTTCAGGGCGACACCGCGGTGATCGATGCACTGAACACGTGGTCGGTCTCGCACTCGCGGATCGATTCCGCACTCGAGGTCGGCGATTTCAACGGCGCGGTCTCCATTGCCACCGGGACCGGCGAGTCCGATTCGGCGGCCGCGTTCACCGCGCTGGACAGCGTTCTGGTCGACGGAATCGAGAATGCGCGAAGCGAACTGCGGTCCAACATCGACCGATCGGTGTGGGTGCTGTCCGGACTGTCGAACGGCGCATACGTGCTCACCGTCGTCGCGTCGGTCGCCTTCGGTGTCGGCCTGTTCCCGAGGCTGCGGGAGTACCTGTGAAACGTCTACTCGCCGTCGGCATTCTTGTCACCGCTCTGTTGGTCGGCTGTGCGCCGCCGGAAAACGCTGCGCCGCAGGTCGACACGACGTTCACCGAACCGCCGCTACCGGACGGCGCGTCCGTCGCCGCTCGGCCAACCGAGAGCCCCGCCGACGACGAGTGCGCCCGCCCCACCGCCAGCCTGCGACCACTGCCGGCAGGCACCGATGCTCCGCCGCCGCCACAGCCGACACTCGACGCACTGCGCGCCAAGGGCCGGTTGGTCGTCGGATTGGATACGGGCAGCAACCTTTTCAGCTTCCGCGATCCGATGTCCGGGCAGCTGGTCGGGTTCGATGTCGACATCGCGCGGGAGGTCTCACGAGACCTGTTCGGCGATCCGAACCGGCTGGACTTTCGCATCCTCACCTCTGCGGAGCGGCTCGAAGCTCTGCAGGATTCTTCGGTGGACATGGTGGTCAAGACCATGACCATCACGTGCGCTCGCCGCAAGGACGTCCAGTTCTCCACCGTGTACTTCCAAGCGCAGCACCGCGTTCTGGTGGTGCAGGGATCGGGCATCCGCGGAGTCGAGGACCTGGCGGACAAGCGAGTATGCGCTGTGGAGGGCACCACCTCGCTGCGACGTATCCAACGAGTCCAGCCCGCCGCGACGGTGGTGACGGTACCGATGTGGTCGGATTGCCTTGTGGTGCTCCAACAACGGCAGGTCGACGCCATCAGCACCGACGACGCGATCCTGGCCGGTCTCGCAGCACAGGATCCGTACCTCGAGATCGTCGGTGACAGCCTGAGCCCGGAGCCGTACGGGGTGGGAATCAACAAGAACAACGAGGATCTGGTGCGCTTCGTCAACGGAACGTTGGCACGCATCCGCTCCGACGGAACCTGGAATCGCATCTACAACCGGTGGCTGACGGTGCTCGGCCCCTCCCCCGGTCCGCCCAGCGCGACGTACAGCGATTAGGGGCCTTGGACATGGACGACGACGAACAGCAGCCCACGGCCCCGGCGGAGCGAACGCAGGCGGTCTCGCGCACCGACGACAGCGAGCGCACCCGGGCAGTATCCAGAACGCAAGCAGTCTCGGGAACCGACGGCGTCGAGCGCACCCAGGCCGTCTCGCGGTCACCGGTCGGCGATCGGACCCCGACATCCACTGCGTCGCACACTGCTTCCACCCGCTCCAAGACGGGTAGGTCGAGATCCGGTCGATCGCGCAGCACCGGCATTCGGCGACGACTCGGCGGCGGTCTGGTGGACGTGCCCCGCGTCGAACCGATCGATCCCGCCACTGCAGTGATGTCGGATCCGACGGTACCGCAGCACAAACGGTTCTGTTGGAAGTGCAATGCCAAGGTCGGCCGCAGCGAACCGGGCGAGCCCGACGTGGCGATGGGCATCTGCCCGCACTGCGGCGCAACGTTCGACTTCACTCCGTTGCTGGAACCCGGCGATCGCGTGGTCGGCCAGTACGACGTGCAGGGCTGCATCGCACACGGCGGGCTCGGCTGGATCTACCTCGCCATCGACCGCAACGTCAGCGACCGCTGGGTGGTACTCAAGGGACTGCTGCACTTCGGTGACGAAGAGGCGCACGCCGTCGCGGTCGCGGAGCGGCAGTTCCTCGCCGAGGTAGCCCATCCCGGCGTGGTGAAGATCTACAACTTCGTCGAGCAACCCCGCAGCGACGGGTCGACCGTCGGCTTCATCGTCATGGAATACGTCGGTGGCCGTTCACTGCGCGACATCCTCACCGCCTGCGGCGACGGTGCCCGTCTCCCCGTCGAACAGGCACTGGCCTACGTCCTCGAAGTGCTTCCGGCACTGGGCTATCTGCATTCGATCGGGCTGGTCTACAACGACCTCAAACCGGAGAACATCATGGTCTCCGACGACCAGATCAAACTCATCGACCTCGGCGCGGTCGCGGGTATCGAGGACTACGGCTACCTGTACGGCACGGTGGGCTACCAGGCACCGGAGATCGTGAAGACGGGACCGACGGTGGCATCGGACATCTTCACCGTCGGCCGCACCCTCGCGGTGTTGACGCTGGACATGCCGTCGAAGAACGGCAAGTACCTCGACGGCCTCCCTTCGGCCGAGGCATCCGAAGTACTACAACAGTTTCCGTCGCTGCATCGCCTGTTGCTGCGGGCGACGCACGAGGATCCCACTCGTCGGTTCCGATCCGCGGACGAATTCGCCGGGCAGGCCACCGGTGTGCTGCGTGAGATCCTGGCCATCAGGACAGGTGTCGAGCGGCCCGGATTGTCGACGGTATTCAGCCCGCCACGTACGACTTTCGGCACCGAGCAGTCGGTGGGGCGCACCGACACCTACGTGGACGGCACGGTCCGCCACGAACGAATGACCGCAGCCGAAGTGGTTGCTGCACTGCCGGTTCCGCTGGTGGACCCCAACGACCCGAGCGCGCCACTGCTGGCGGCGGCCGTACACGTCGAACCTCGACAGACCCTGGACTCGCTGCAGCACGCCAAACGCAACGGCATCGAACGCGTCACCGCCGGAGCCGAATCGGGCCGTTCCACCGGCTCCTCGAGTCCTGTGGAACTGAGTCTCGAGATCACCCTCGCCGAGGTCAAGGCCCACCTGGATCTCGGGAACGTCGTCGAAGCAACCGACATTCTGGCCAAGGTGCAGTCGACCGACCACACCGCGGACCCGTGGCGAGTGCAATGGTACGCAGGCCTGATCGCGCTGTTGCATCACGAATACGACTCTGCATTCACCAGTTTCGACAACGTACTCGGTGCGATGCCCGGCGAACTCGCACCCAAGCTCGCCCTCGGAGCCACCTCCGAACTGCTCGGGCATGTGGCCGCAGGCAACGTCGAGGAAGCCGAGAAGTGGCGGGCCCGCGCCGAGGGTCTGTATCGAGCGGTGTGGCGGACCAATCGCGGCATCGTCAGCTCGGCGTTCGGCTTGGCCAGGCAGTTGCAGCGCCGCGGCGATCAGACCGGGGCCATCGCCGCGCTCGATCAGGTGCCGATCAGTTCGCGGCACTACTCCATGGCCCGGATGACCAGCGTGTTGACGTTGCTGATGGACCGCTCGCGAGCCGAGCTGTCCGAGTCCGATTTCCGTTCTGCGGCAAGACGAGTGGCATTGCTACCCAAGGCCGAGAGCCGGGCGCTGCAGATGCGGACGCTGGTGCTGGCGATGGCCCTGGACTGGATCGTCTCCGGCCACGCCGCCACAGCCGAGCGAGAACCCATCCTCAGCGTCCCGTTCACCGAGGACGGATTGCGGCGCGGAACCGAGAAGGGGCTTCGCGCACTGGCCCGCAACGCCACCGATCGCGCCCACCGCTTCTCGCTGGTGGATCTGGCGAACGCGATCAGGCCACGTTCTTTGTTCTGACTGCCGCGTTGTTCTAGCCGCCTTCTCGAACCAGGTCGTCCGCCGCACGAGCGATCGCCAGCTCCTCGTCGGTCGGCACCACCAACACCGTGACGGTGGACGCGTCGGTCGAGATCACCCGAGCCTGCTTGCTGCGCAGCGTATTACGCTCGCCATCGATCTCGATGCCGAAGCCCTCCAGGTTCGCGAGGGCGTCCGCGCGCACCGCTGCGGCGTTCTCACCGACACCGGCGGTGAACGTGATGGCGTCGAGCCGACCCAGCCCGATCATGTACGCGCCGATGTACTTGCGTAGGCGATGAATGTAGACGTCGTACGCCAGACGTGCGGAGGCGTCCCCGTCGTCGATCCGTTCCTGCAGTTGTCTGAAGTCGTTGACCCCGGACAGTCCGATCAGGCCGGAGCGACGGTTGAGCAGGGCGTCGATGTCGTCGACGCTCATGCCTGCACTGCGACGCAGGTGCATGATCACTCCGGGGTCGATATCCCCACTGCGAGTACCCATCACGAGACCTTCGAGAGGAGTCAGTCCCATCGACGTGTCGACCGCCTTGCCACCCGCGACGGCCGAGGCCGAGGCGCCGTTGCCCAGATGCAGTACGATCTGATTCAGGTCCTCGAGGTCGCGGCCCAGGAACTGCGCCACCTGCTCGGACACGTACCGATGCGAGGTGCCGTGAAAGCCGTAGCGCCTGATGTCGTACTCGGCAGCGACGGTCGCGTCGATGGCGTAGGTCGCGGCCGCGTCGGGCAGGGAATGAAAGAAGGCCGTGTCGAACACTGCCACGTGCGGCACATTCGGCAGTTGCTTCCTGGCGACCTCGATGCCCAGCACGTTCGGCGGATTGTGCAGTGGTGCAAGGTTGCTCAGATCGGAGATCTGCTGCACTACGGAGTCGTCGATGATAGTCGGACGGTAGAACACCGTCCCGCCGTGGACCACGCGATGCCCGACGGCGGTGACCGATTCCAGTTCGACGCCTGCGTCGGCGAGCATCTCGAAGGCCAGGGCCAGACCGGCACCGTGGTCGTCGATGTGCTGGATTCGCTCGACACTCTCGCCACGGTGGTCGAGTTCGACTCGGCCGTCGGATTCACCGATGCGCTCCACGAGCCCGCTGGCCACGGATTCCCCCGAGCCGGGGTCGACCAGTTGGAACTTGACCGAGGACGAACCGGAGTTGACGACGAGGATGCTCACTTGCCCTCCTGATCGGCTGCTGCGGCAATGCCCTGTGCCTGAATCGCGGTGATGGCGACGGTGTTGACGATGTCCTCGACCAGCGCACCGCGCGAGAGATCGTTGACGGGCTTGCGCAGGCCCTGCAGAACGGGTCCGACGGCAACCGCACCGGCGCTGCGCTGGACGGCCTTGTAGGTGTTGTTACCGGTGTTGAGGTCCGGGAAGATGAACACCGTCGCACGGCCCGCGACGTCGGAATCGGGCAGCTTCGACGCGGCGACGGACGGTTCGATCGCCGCGTCGTACTGGATCGGACCCTCGACGAGCAATTCCGGATTACGTTCGCGCACAAGCGCTGTGGCCTGCCGAACCTTGTCGACATCGGCTCCGGAACCGGACTCACCGGTGGAGTACGACAGCATGGCCACCCGCGGCTCGATCCCGAACTGGGCCGAGGTCTGCGCCGAGGACACGGCGATGTCGGCGAGCTGCTCGGCCGTCGGGTCGGGTACGACGGCGCAGTCACCGTAGGCGAGAACACGATCGGACAGGCACATCAGGAAGATCGACGACACCGTCGACACGCCCTCGGTCGTCTTGATGATCTCGAACGACGGCTTGATGGTGTGCGCGGTGGTGTGCGCGGCACCGGAGACCATGCCGTCGGCAATTCCCTTGTGCACCATCATCGTTCCGAAGTACGAGATGTCGGCCATGATCTCGCGGGCACGGTCGATCGTCATACCCTTGTGCTTGCGCAGCTCGGTGTACTCGGCCGCGAAGTCCTCGGCGTAGTCGCAGTTCTTGGGGTCGAGAACCGTTGCGCTGTCGAGGTCGACGCCCAGTTCCGATGCGCGTCGCCGAATGGGACCTTCCTCGCCGAGGATCGTCAGGTCCGCGACCTGACGCTGCAGCAGACGCCCGGCAGCCCGGAGGATGCGATCGTCACCGCCCTCGGGGAGCACGATGTGCTTGCGGTCGGCGCGTGCCCGGTGAATCAGCTGGTACTCGAACATCTGCGGGGTCGTGATGGTGGGAATGGCGATGTCGAGCCGACCCAGAAGGGTTTTCGCGTCGACCCGCTGCTCCATCAGGCCGAGTGCGGTGTCCACCTTGCGCTGCGAGCCCACCGCCACGCGGCCGCGCGTCTGCGCTGCAGCAGAGGCGGTATCGAACGTGCCCAGCTCGGTGGTCAGGATCGGCAACCGGGGCCCGAGTCCTGCCACCAATCGGGCGATCGCCGGATGGGGTTCGATGCCGCCGTTCATGATGATGCCGGCGAGGGACGGAAAGCCCTCCGCCTCATGGGCATTGACGAGGGCGAGCAACACGTCGGATCGGTCCGCGGGCGCGATGACGACGACGCCCTCGGTGAGGCGTTCGAGGATGTGCTCGGCCGTCATGCCACCGACCATGACCCGCAACGCTTCTCGCTGCAGCAGCGACGAGTCACCGGAGTACAGTGTGCCGTCCACCGCCTCGAGCAGTTCCGCCATCGTCGGCGCGACGAGGAGCGGAATCTCCGGCAGCGACCATGCAGGCACACCGACCGACGCCAGTGCGTCGGTGACCGCGTCGAGTTCGTCCGGCGCGCAACGGTTCGCCACGATCGCAGCCAGGTGGGCATGGTGCTGACGCAGTTCGCCCTGGCACAGAGTGGCCAACTGCGCGATCTCGTCGGGCGTGCGACCGGACCCGCGCAGCGCAAGCAGCACGGGGGCACCGAGATTGACGGCGATGCGGGCATTGAACCCGAGTTCACTGGGGCTGCCGACATCGGTGTAATCACTGCCCACGATCACCACGGCGTCGCACTGGGACGCCACCTCGTGATACCGGTCGACGATCTTGCTGAGCGCTGCATCCTGATCGGCGTGCACCTGCTCGTACGTGACACCGAGCGACTGCTCGTACGTCAGATCTGCGGTGGTGTGCTCGACGAGCAACTCGAGAATGTAATCGGGCTCGTCGGTGGAACGAGCGATGGGACGGAACACCCCCACCCGGGCCGCCGACGCGGCGAGCATCTGCAGCACACCGAGCGCGATGGTCGACTTCCCGGTGTCCCCTTCCGGTGACGCGATGTAGATGCTCGAGGGATACATGTCCGACGCGTCGGTGCCGCTGGGCTCAGCCATGCACGCCAGCCTAGTAGGGGTCGTTCCGCAGGCTCCACTCCTGCCTAGTAGGGGTCGTTCCGCAGGCTCCACTCCTGTCTAGTAGGCGTGGGGTGTTGACACCGGGCGCGGTCGGGCTGTCCCATGAACCATGGCCGAATCACCGTTCCCGGATGTGCGCTGGGGCAGCGAAACCTCGTTCATCCGCAAGCCCGCCGTGAAGTTCGCGTCGACGAAGCCCGGTTCATGGGTCATCAGGAACCTCGCAGGCGTCGACCGGTGGTTGCTGACCAAGTCGGACGGCCGCTTCACCGTCCTCGGGCCGATCGCGGCCCCGGTGGTGTTGCTGACCACCACCGGCCGCAAGTCCGGCAAACCCAGGACGAGCCCGCTGCTGTACTACCGGGAGGCCGAAAAGATCTACGTCGTCGGATCCAATTTCGGTCAGCAGCACCACCCGGCGTGGACGTCGAACCTGCTCGCGGACCCGAAGGCCGTGGTGGCCATCGGCGGCAAGAAGATTCCGGTGACGGCCACCCGGATCACCGGAGACGAGAAGGCTCGCATCTACCGGCAGTTCGACGCCATGGTCGAGGTGTACGGCGAGTACGAGACCCGGACCGACCGTGACATGCGATTGTTCGCACTCACGGCCGATCTCTAGTCTCGTCGGGAGTCAGCCGAGCTTGCGCAGGCGCGGCGCGAGGTCCTTCTCGAACAGCTCGAGGAATCGCTTCTGATCGTGACCCGGCGCGTGGAACACCAGGTGATTCAGACCGGCATCGGTGTACTGCTTGACCTTCTCCACTGCCTCGTCCGGGTCCGATGCCACGATCCAGCGCTTGGCGACCTGCTCGATCGGCAGCTCGTCGGCGGCCTTCTCCATCTCGATGGGATCGTCGATAGAGTGCTTCTGCTCGGGCGTCAGCGACAGCGGGGCCCAGAAGCGGCAATTCTCCAGCGCCAGTTCGGGATCGGTGTCGTAGCTGATCTTGATCTCGATCATCTTGTCGATCTCACCGGCGTCGCGCTCGGCCTTGCCCGCGCCCTCTTCCACGGCCGGAAGCAGCTTGTCGGTGTAGAGCTCCATGCCCTTGCCCGAGGTACAGATGAATCCGTCGCCCGCGCGGCCTGCGTAACGCGCCACCACGGGACCGCCTGCGGCGATGTAGACCGGGATACCACCCTCGGGAACGTCGTAGATCGACGCGCCCTTGGTTGTGTAGTACTCACCCTCGAAGTCGACGCGGTCGCCGAGCCACAGCTCGCGCATCAACCGCACCGACTCACGCAGGCGCGCGAATCGTTCCTTGAACTCCGGCCATTCGCCGGTGAACCCGGTCGCGATCTCGTTGAGCGCTTCGCCGGTGCCCACACCCAGCATGATGCGTCCGGGATACAGGCAGCCCATCGTCGCGAACGCCTGAGCGATGACCGGCGGGTTGTAGCGGAACGTCGGCGTCAGCACCGAGGTGCCGAGCTGGATCGTGTTCGTACGTTCCCCGACGGCCGTCATCCAGGCCAGTGAGAACGGCGCGTGGCCACCCTCGTGTCGCCACGGCTGGAAGTGGTCGCTGACCGTCGCCGAATCCATACCGTGCTGCTCGGCGAGCACACCGAGTTCGACCAACTCCCGCGGTCCGAACTGCTCCGCCGATGCCTTGTACCCCAGCTTGAGACCCTGCGCCACGCCGAACTCCTGTCGTTGGTCGTCCTAGTTCTTCGATTGTGCACCTTCGGCCGTCGGCGGAGTACCCCAAGGTCGTTCCGCAGGCTCCACTCCTGACCCAAGGGTCGTTCCGCAGGCTCCACTCCTGACCCAAGGGTCGTTCCGCAGGCTCCACTCCTGCTGCTACTGGATCCCCAGAACCGTGACCACTGCAGCCAGCACTGCCACCGCGCCGATACCGACGGCGAAGATCCACAGATCTCGTGACTCGGGCATCGGTGCACCCTTCTCCAGAGCATCTCGAACGCGCATCCACCGTCGTAGACCGATGATCGGTGCCGCCGCGGCGAGACCGATGAGTATCAGCCCGAGTCCCGTGCGGACCCACCCGGTGCTGAAATCGGGAACGAGGTGGACGACCGCGATACCGCCGGCCAGGAGCCCCAGCGACGTCCGCAGCCAGGCGAGAAAAGTGCGTTCACTGGCCAGCGTGAACCGCTCGTCGGGGCGCGTCACTGCTGTGCGGCCATGCGCTCGCGAATCAGATGGGCAATCAGGTCCGGATCGTCGGGGGTGAAGACCGGCGAGATGCGGCGGAGGGTGAGCACCACTGCAGTGTCCTTCTTGGGACGCATCACGTCCAGTGGAAGCCACTGGTCGATCCAGGACGCTCCCCACAGCCTCCACCGCCCGTTCCAATTGCCGAGGACGGCGGTGTCGACGGCGCGAATCCGGTCGTACGGAACGAACTTCTTGGTGGCGAAAGGAAAGTAGTAATACCTCAGCGTGACGCCTGCCTCGTCGAGACGGACCAGTCCATCGTCGTAGATCACTTCGCCGTTTATTCGCATAGGTAACGGTATGTCTTCGAGGTCAGAGCACGCAACAACGGATTTCGAAACCTATCTCGCGTTCGGCGCGGGCGTGCGGACCAGCGTCAGGTGCGAGGTTCGACGCAACTCGAATCCGATGGAGAGATAGAGCTCGATGGCACTCACGTTTGCGGCCGACGCATGCAGGAACGGCTCCTCACCGCGGGCGCGAATGCCGTGGCCGATCGCGCGAACCAGGTCGGTGGCCAGCCCCTGCCCGCGAAACGCCGGGTCGGTGCACACGGCACTGATCTCTGTCCACCCCGTGGGGTGCATACGCTCGCCCGCCATCGCGATCAGAGCGCCATCGCGTCGAACACCGAGGTACGTGCCGAGTTCGATGGTGCGGGGCAGGAACGGTCCGGGCTCGGTGCGGCGAACCAGATCGAGCATCTCCGGGACGTCCGCTGCAGTCAGCTCGACCGCCTCTACGAAGGGCCGCGTCTCGAGGTGCGTGCCGACGAGTTGCACCAGACCGAAGGTCTCGAGGTGCGACCAGCCCTCGGGCAGTGCGCGTTCCGGGCCGGCAAGGGCGACGACGGTTCGCGGGCCGAACAGGGCCGCGATGTCGTCCCAGTCCTCGGACTCGAGGACGTCGGGGTGCACCAGGAACGGAGACACCTCGGGATCGGCACGGATGATCCGCCCGCGCCGGACCGCGAACCGCGAGAGCGAGCCCTCGAGGGAATTACGAACGGGGTCGTCGAGAGGATGAGCAGACACGACAGACAGCGTCGCACGAACCGAGTCACGGCTCTGCGCGCCGTCGGACTCGACACCAATACTTATACCGGTATCGTTGTTCGTCATACGGCGAAAGGCACCACATGATCGAAATTCTTCCCCCCACCAAGATCCCCCTCGCGCGCGAATCCGGCGCCCTGGTAGCTGGGATTCTCCGAACCGTTCGCGAACGCGCCACAGTCGGCACCAATCTGCTCGAGATCGATCAGTGGACCAAAGAGATCATCGAGGGAGCCGGGGCGACGTCCTGCTACGTCGACTACGCGCCGTCCTTCGGTCGCGGTCCGTTCGGTCACTACATCTGCACTTCCGTCAACGATGCTGTGCTGCACGGCCTTCCGTACGACTACGCACTGGCCGACGGCGATCTGCTGACGCTGGACCTGGCCGTGATCCTCGGCGGCGTCGCAGCGGACTCGGCCATCAGTTTCGTCGTGGGTGAGAACAAGCCCGCCAAGAGTCTCGCGATGATCGACGCCACCGAACGTGCCCTGGCCGCGGGAATCGAAGCGGCTCGACCGGGCAACAAAATCGGCGATATCTCCCACGCCATCGGCACGGTGCTCAATGCCGCCGGCTACCCGATCAACATGCAGTTCGGCGGCCACGGCATCGGCTCGACGATGCACCAGGATCCCCACGTCTCCAACTCCGGACGGCCCGGCCGCGGCTACCGTCTACGCCCGGGCTTGATGTTGGCGCTCGAGCCGTGGGTCATGGAGGACACCGACGAACTCGTCACCGACCCGGACGGCTGGACTTTGCGGAGCACGACGGGATGCCTCACCGCACACAGCGAGCACACCGTGATGATCACCGACGACGGTGCGGAAATCATGACGCTCCCCAAATCCTGACCCGACGGCCACGGGGTCAACCGTTGCGATCACGGTGAATGGATCCCTGGCGGAACTGCCGATCGTCGACGACTCTGTGGCTGTGAACGAGAACTGTCGCTGCCCACGCTGACCATCCGTCCCGTATCAGCAGCACCCTTGTCACAGGAGCCACCCGTCATGAGCACCGAAGCGACCGTCGTCGTCCGCATCTCCGATTCCGGCACATCGTCCCTGCAGGGACTGACTCGCCCGCAACTGCACGCACTCGCCGACGCCCTTCGCAGCGCCGCCAAGAGCTATGCCCCGCACGCGAAGATCCTGACGCGCTTCGATGTACGCGTCAGCGAGCTCAACGCTCCCCTGGTGATCGATCTGCCCGCCCGCGATGTGATCCTCGGCGGCAGGAGCGTGCGACTGAGCCACACCGAGTTCGAGATCTTCGCGTACCTGGCGCAGCGCCCACGCGTCGTCGTCGGGAGGTCGGAACTGAGTACCTCCGACGGCGGTCGCAGCGTCGACGTGCACCTGTCCCGGGTGCGAACCAAGCTCGGTCACTTCGGCCGACTGATCACCACCGTCCGCGGTGCCGGTTACCGATTCGACCCGGAGCCGGGCATTCGCGTCGTCACCGAGCCGGCCGTGCTGCGGAGCGCCTGACCGTTACTGCGACAGTGCGACGGACCTGCGACGACGGTTTCGGCGCACGACCACGAAGACCAGCAGAGCCACGAGGACCACGGCGATGATCGCGCCCAATGCCGTCGCGCCGCGGAAGCCCGGTGCGCTGGTGTCGAGGGTGCGTTCGCCGGCATGAGCGGCGTTGCTGGTTCCGAGAACGATGGTGAGCGTCAACAGGTTCGGGATGGCTGTGACGACGGCCAGGATGACCGATCCGATAGCCAATTGCTTTCCTGCCCTGCCCTTGCGGACCGACCATGCGCTCCAGAAGAACACCAGCGGCGCGAAGGTGCAGACGATGCCGAACAGCAGTCCCCACAGAATGCCCTTGGTGAACGTGCGATCGGCCAGTTCCTCGACCCGCAGACTCCACCAGCGCGGCAGGAATGCAGCGAGGATGAAGTATGCGATCAGCAGAAGCACGATGCCCGCGCCGACGAGAATGGCGCGTCGCTTCCAATTGGCCGAACTGGTCGACGGTGCGGGCGTGGTCGGATCGGCAGTCATGCCGACAATCGTAGAGCCTTCACAGCAGTGCCCCGGTCGTGTCGAGACCCGATCGTTAACTGAAAATCTCCGCAGCGACAAAAACTAGCTCCGCCCGGCCGAGACGTCGTCCAACGGGCTCTTCTCGGGCCCGCGTCCCTCGGTGGGAATGCGATACGGCCACAACGCTCGTGCCAGCACTGCGGATGCATCATCGGCCGCGGACACCGAAGTCGACCGAGGATCGCTGCTATTCGTACAGGACGCCCGAGACCTCACACCCCTCGTGCAGACCGATCACCCCTGATCTGACCCGAGTTGGAGTGATCGGTCAGGAAAATGGGTGTGAAGTTGCCCGAACAGGTCAGGGAATCAGGACGAACTTTCCGCGAGGGTGAGCCGTCTGCAGTTCGGTGTGCGCCCTCGCGACGTCGTCGAGTGGGAAGGTCTTGGCGACAGTCACCTCGAACACTCCCGCACCCGCCTGCTCCAACAGTGTCGGCGACGCGAGGCGTCTACGCTCCATACTCGCCGGCCCACCGACGGTGAGGAAACCGTCCGCTTGCGCCCGGCCATGCGCTGCGATCGTCACCAATTTGCTGCGGTCGGTGAGCAATTCGAGGGACACGTCGACGGCTTCGTCCGTGCCGACGGCATCGATGGCTGCGTCGATGCCATTCGATGCAACCGCCCGCACGCGGCCGAGCAAGCCGTCGCCGTATTCGACCGGCTCGGCTCCGAAGGCACGCAGCGCTTCGTGATTCCGAGCGCGGGCAGTTCCGATGACGGTGGCACCACGCTCCTTCGCGAGCTGAGCCACCACAGATCCGACACCGCCCGCAGCGCCGTGCACGAGTACCGTGTCGCCGCTCTTCACCCCGACGGATTCCAGTGCGTCGTAGGCCGTTCCGGCGACGGCCAGCACCCCGGCAGCGACGTCCCAATCCAGATTCGCCGGCTTCGGGAACACGAAGCGCGCGGGCGCGAGAATCTTCTCGGTGTACGTTCCGTTCACGCCGGAGACGATCACCTCGTCGCCGACGGCGATCGGACCGACCGGGCCCTCGACGGTGCCGCCGACTGCCACCACGATTCCCGACGCCTCACTACCCAGGGGGATCGGGAGCTTGGATTCGTCGGTGCCGAACGCACCGCTGTAGCTCTTGAAGTCGAAGGGATTGACGCCGATCGCCTTCACCTCAACCACCACCTCACCCTTGGCGGGTTCGGGTAGCTCTCGTTCGACGATCTCGATGACTTCCGGACCACCGTAGGACGCTGCAACCGCTGCTTTTGTCATGGAACGTACAACGACTGACACGGTGCAAAATGTTCCGGTCCGACTCCGGCGTCGCCGCCGCCTCAGACAGCCACTGAGAGCGGGATCAGTTCGTCTTGGTCGAGGACCGAACCTGCGCGTTGGTGAACAGCACTCGGCTCCGGCAGGTTCGCGCGGTCGACCCAGTAGTCGATTGTTTCCCGATCGGCCTCGAACTGCGCGAGTGTTTCCAGGCAAAGCCATGACACGACCGAGAAGTCCGGTTCTTCACCTTCGAGACCGACCAGTGCCAGTTCGTCTCCCACCGCGAGCACAGCGCGATCCACTTCCGAACTACTGGTCTCCAGCCACTCCATGGCGCGACGGAGCAATCTCCAATCCGACTGGGGCACAGGCTCGGAAGCCGACTGCCTGCACAGTTCCGCTGCAGCGGCGAGCGCATCCACAACCGGCCTCGACACTGCACCGTTCAGTTCGACGAGCAAGCCTCGCTCCGAATCGATCAGGTCTGCCATGTAGTGCCAGCGGACGGGAACTGTTGCGTCGTCAGGCCACAACTCCGTCATGCCGAATTGAAGTCGGGAGATCAGCTCCCTCGGTGAACTGCACGAAGCGGCGAAGCGAAAAGCGTCGTTCATGTCGATCATCCCCACTGGGTCAACACTCAGCCAACGGACACCGGCTCGGAATCGAGCTCCGGAGGTGCTGCAATGCAGTCGCGTCTGTCGCCGAACAAGCAACTCTGCTGTGGTCGTTACGTCTGCCTTGCCCGTTATTGAACGCCGTGACCAGCGACAGCGCGACTCGGCGTTACACCAAACCGACAACGTCACAATTTGTAGTCCGAGTTATCCATCACATAACAGGGCACAGAGAATTGTGAGCGTCACTAAGGCGTACAACTCGAGCGGTCCGGGAACGTCTGTTCGAAAGTGTGTCGGTGGGTCGCGGTAGATTCTGTTCATGCTTTCGGGGGACGGCGGATCAGGGGTGGACGGCATCGAGACGGTGCCGCCCGCCCCTGAGGTGTCCGATCCCGAGCTGTCGATGCTGATCAATCGGGTCGAGTCCGCGGTCGCTGAGTTGGCCGGGCAGGCGTCGGTTGCGTGGACCAATGCCGACCGGCGTGCGGTGATCCAACGCATGGAGATGCTCACCAGGTCCGTCACCGCGCACTCGTACACCTGGCTCAACGAACTGATCACCCAACACGGCCTCGACATCTACCCGGGCTCGGTGCCGTCGTCGGTGGCATGGATGCTGCGGATCACCCCACGAACAGCAGGCGCACGAGTGCGTCTGGCTGCGGATTTGGGGGATCGCACCTCCTTCTCCGGTGAAGTACTGCCGCCGCTGCTGCCGCACACCGCTGCTGCGCTTCGGGCGGGGTTGCTCGACGCCAAGCATGTCCAGATGATCCGCGAATTCTTTCGGCACCTGCCCCGGGACGTCGATCCGCAGACCCGCGAGCTCGCCGAACAGCAGTTGGTGGGCTTCGCATCGACCAGGCGGCCTGACGACTTCGCGCCGTTGGTGGCGAATCTGGACTCGATCCTCAACCCCGACGGCGACTACGACGAAGACGGGAAACCGCCGAAGCCGCCCAAGCGACGGGATGCGTTCTTCTACCTCGGCGAACAAGGTGCAGACGGCATGTCGGAAGGCGAATTCTGCGTCGACCCCGAACTACGGGCCTACCTCGAAGCCTTGTTCTCCAAAGCCGCGAAACCGGGCATGTACAACCCCGCCGACGGAAAACCGATCGTCGACGACGACGAGACCGACGGCACCACTACGCCGCAACCCGACCCGACAGGCCGGGATGCAGGGGCGAGTGATGAAGGTCTGTGGGGTGGGTCGGGCTGCGACGGAGACGGCAACTGCGCAGGTGGCATCGAATGCGGTTGCGGCACAGACTCCGACGACACTGCCGAAGCGAAGAAAAAGGCAGCGGCGCACGACGCTGCCGCAGCTCGTGACATCCGCACCCCACGCGAACGCCAACACGACGCCCTGAAACTGGCACTCCGGCACACCCTCGCCTCCGGCACACTCGGCACCCACCGAGGCCTACCCGTCACCGCCATCGTCACCATGACCCTGCGCGATCTCGAAGCCGGCCGCGGATACGCCAAAACCGCCACCGGATCACGCATCTCCATCCGCGACGCCATCCGCATGGCCTCCCACGCCCACCACTACCTGACCATTTTCGACGACCACGGCAGAGCCCTCTACCTCGGCCGATCCAAACGCATCGCCTCCGCCGATCAACGCATCGTGCTCATCGCCCGCGACCGAGGCTGCAGCTTCCCCTCCTGCACCCGCCCCGCAACCTGGTGCCAAGCCCACCACGTCACCGACTGGATCGACGGCGGCAACACCGACATCGACTCCCTCACCTTCGGCTGCGACATGCACCACGCACTCGTCGGCACCGGACCAGGAAAATGGGCAACCACCAAAACCACAGCAGGACATCGCTACCCGGGCCGCACCCTCTGGCACCCACCAACCGGGATGGACCCCAAACGCCGCGGACTGATCAACCACGCCCACCACCCCGAAGAAGTCCTCTACCCACCCGACAACCACGACGCGTCCGGCGACGAGGAACCACGACAACCCGCCTGACGGTCCGAACCAGTCTCACAGCACAGCCCTGCCTGCAGCACGTGCATCTCTGCCGGCGTCGTCGTTGACACGAGGAACGAACCCAGGCGGTTGCGACCGCAGCGATATCCCATCCATCCTCGAATCACACTGATTCGAATCGTTGTGCGCAGTCGGGAATCCGGTGACGATCGAACGATGTCGAGGAACAGCACGGTTGCCATGATCGAGCGCAGAATCTCCCCTGCCGTCGAATCCTGGGACTGGCAGGTCGACGCACTGTGCCGCGGGCAGGACTCGGAGATCTTCTTCTCTCCGCACGGCGAAGCGCGCTCCGCTCGCCGGGAACGTGAGGACCGAGCGAAGCTGGTGTGCGCCGGGTGCACGGCCATCGAGGCGTGCCGACGATTCGCCCTGGCAGCGAATGAGCCGTTCGGTGTCTGGGGCGGAACGACGGCTCGGGAGCGGCAGCTACTCAGAACCAACTCCCGACGTGCCGCCGAGCGACAGGCGAGTTGACCGCGCGCGGGTGCCTGCGGGGGTGAGAGGACGGGAAAGCGCGAGTGCAGCCTGCGGAATGAGCAAGTAGCTAAAATACGTAGGTGAGTGAAATCGAGAAGCCTCAGCAGTGGACGTACCTGATGGACATGGACGGCGTTCTGGTCCACGAGGATCATCTGATTCCCGGTGCCGACACGTTCCTCGCCGAGCTGCAGGCCAACGAGATTCCGTTCATCGTGCTGACGAACAATTCGATTCGCACCCCTCGTGACCTGCGGGCCCGTCTGGCGTTCACCGGTCTGGACATTCCGGAGAAGTCGATCTGGACCTCCGCTCTCGCCACCGCGACGTTCCTCGGCAATCAGCGGCCGGGCGGCAGCGCTTATGTCGTCGGCGAGTCGGGTCTGACCACCGCATTGCACGACATCGGCTACACGCTCACCGACTCGAGCCCCGATTACGTGGTGCTCGGCGAGACTCGGACGTATTCGTTCGAGGCCATCACCACCGCCATTCGTCTCGTCGAGAAGGGCTCGCGCTTCATCGCAACCAACCCCGACGCCACCGGCCCATCCCGCGAAGGTTCGCTGCCGGCGACCGGTTCGGTGGCCGCGCTGATCACCAAGGCCACCGGCAAGGAGCCGTACTACGTGGGCAAGCCCAACGCGTTGATGATGCGTTCGGCTCTGCGCGCGATCGGCGGGCACTCCGAGAACACGCTCATGATCGGCGATCGGATGGACACCGACGTGCTCTCGGGCCTCGAAGCCGGACTGCAGACCATCCTGGTTCTCACCGGGATCTCGACGGTCCAGTCCGTCGAGCAGTATCCGTACCGGCCGACCAAGGTCCTCGATTCCGTCGCAGACCTGGTGGGCCGCACACAGAACCCCTTCTGATGAAGCTCGAATTCGTTCTCTCCCGCCAGGATCACCACGTCGTCGGGCTGGGCGTCCGGCACGCGTTTCCCGATATCGCCGACGCGGTGGCTGCGGTGAGGGAGGGCCGAAACGTCGTCGGCGCAATCCCTTTCGACATGTCCGACGCCACCGCCCTGATCGAGCCGGAGGAGTTCTACCGCCTCGACGGGCCCTGGATGACAACGGATACCTTGCCACCGCTACCGACTGTCACCGTTGCGCGGCAGATTCCCGATCCGGACGTTCACGTGCAGCGAGTGCGGGATGTCGTCGAGCAAGTGAAAGCCGGTGTGGCCGAGAAGATCGTGCTCGCACGGGCCATCGAAGTGACCGCGGATTCGCCGATCGAACCTGCGTCGGTGTTGAGTGCGCTGGTCACGCGCGATCCGATGGGCAACGGCTTTCTGGCGGACCTGTCGCCCGCAGGCAGGGCAGGCGCGCACATCGTCGGCGCGAGCCCGGAACTGTTGGTTCGCAAGCGCGGCAACATCGTCACCTGCCATCCGTTCGCTGGAACAGCAGCACGCTCGACCGACCCCGACGAGGAAGCGCGCATCTCCGCAGCCTTGGCGGCCAGTGCGAAGGATCAGGCCGAACATCGTTTCGTGGTCGACGAGATCAAGGCTGCGTTGACGCCGTTCTGCGAGACACTCGAGGTGCCCGAGTCGCCACAGTTGAGCAGTACGCCGCAGCTGTGGCACCTGTCGACGCCCATCGTCGGCACCCTGGCCGATACCTCGACCTCCGCGCTCGACCTCGCGCTGGCGCTGCACCCCACCGCCGCCGTCGCCGGGGTGCCCCGAGCTGCGGCGATGAACACGATCGAGAACGTCGAAGGATCCCGCGGCTTCTACGCCGGAGCCGTCGGATGGACCGACGGCAGCGGCGACGGCGAGTGGATGGTCACCATTCGCTGCATCGAGCTCTCGGCGGACGGGCTTTCGGGTACCGCCACTGCCGGCGGCGGCATCGTCGCGGACTCGGATCCCGACGCCGAACTCGACGAAACCACAGCGAAATTCAGAACGGTGCTCAGCGTCTTCGAGCAGTGACGTCGATTCGTCGGCATCACGCAATCGACGCCCCGCGCAGTGATCCACACCCGTCGAACGGGGCGTCGATCTTCGCGCGGGGCGCCGATTCGTACGCTGTGCCGACTACTTCAGCGCCTGGTCCAGGTCTCCGATCAGATCCTCGGTGTCCTCGAGGCCGATCGAGATACGCACGACGCCGTCGGTGATGCCCACTGCCGCACGGCCTTCCGGCCCCATCGCTCGGTGCGTGGTGGTTGCCGGGTGGGTGATCAGTGTCTTGGAGTCCCCGAGGTTGTTGGAGATGTCGACGATGCGCAATGCGTCGAGCACCTCGAAGGCACGCTTCTTGCCCTCACCCTCGGGAGCGTCGAGCTCGAACGTGACCACGGTGCCCCCGCCCGACATCTGCGACTTGGCCAGCTCGTACTGCGGATGCGACTGTAGGAAGGGATATTTCACCCAGCGCACCGACGGATGACCTTCGAGGAACTCGGCGATCTGCAGCGCGGAGTTCACCGAATGCCGCACCCGCACCGGCATCGTCTCGAGCCCCTTGAGCAGCGTCCAGGCGTTGAACGGACTCAACGCCGGACCGGTGTGCCGCATCAGAGTCTGCACAGGACCATCGATGTATTCCTTGGAACCGAGGATTGCACCGCCGAGCACCCGACCCTGGCCGTCGATGTGTTTGGTGCCCGAGTACACGACCACGTCGGCACCGAGTTCCAGGCTGCGCTGCAGCAGCGGCGTCGCGAACACGTTGTCCAGCACCACCGTTGCGCCGGCTGCATGTGCCAGCTCGGAGACGCGTCGAACGTCGACCAACGACTGCATCGGGTTGGACGGGGTCTCGAAGAACACCGCCGTCGTCGGTACCGACAATGCCTGCTCCCACTGCTCGAGGTCCTCGCCGTCGACGAAGACGGTCTCGACACCCCAGCGCGGCAGAATCTCGTTGCAGACCACGAAGCAGGAGCCGAAAAGGCTACGCGCAGCAACCAATCGGTCACCGGCCTTCAGCAGTGCACCCAATGCGGTGAACACTGCGGACATGCCACTGGACGTCCCGAAGCACGCCTCGGCCCCCTCGATCAGGCGCAGCCGCTCCTCGAACATCTTGACCGTCGGGTTGCCGTAACGCGAATACACAAAATGATCGATGTCGCCGGTGAACGCCTGCTCGGCAGCGCCGGCACTCTCGTAGACGAAACCCGAAGAAAGATAGAGGGCTTCGGCATTCTCGTCGAAACCGGATCGCATCAGGCCGCCGCGCACTCCCAGCGTTCCCTGACCCACGCCGTCGGGCAAGGGCTTGTCGAATCCGCCGCCTTTCGGATTTCCGCTCACGACTGCCTCCAGGGCAACCCGACCGCACGCCACCCCGTGGCACCGCGGTGGCCGTCGGCGTCGGTGGCACCTTCGAAACCGTCGAGCACGTTGTAGGACGGGCCGATTCCCGCAGCCGTCGCGGCCTCGGCGGCACCGATGGACCGCTGACCGGAACGGCACAGGAACACCACCGGCCGATCGCCGTCGACGCCTGCTGCTTTCAAGTCGTCGACGAAGTTGGTGTTCCGGGCACCGTCGGGGAAGCTGACCCACTCGATCAGGTGCGTCGGGCGTTCGATGCCCGAGGTGTCGGGAACTCCGACGTACTGCCACTCGGCGCGCGTACGAACGTCCACGAGCACGGCCTCGGGGTTGCTCTGCAACAACTCCCAGGCAGCTTCCGGGGTTATGTCACCTGCATACGTCACTGTTCCAGCCTTCCGCAATTCGTTCCACCGGCAACATCACACATTGCACACCAGCCACTTGTCGTCGACGCGGACGAAGTTCCACACGTCGTCGGTCTGCGCTCCGGATTTCTCTTCCTTCAGCGGGACCGTGACCATTCCGCGGTCGCCGTTGACCTGATACTCGGACGGCACACCGTCGATGGACGTTTCGCCGTTGCGCTCGACCTCGCCGGCCCGATCGGTTCGGTACTGCGCATCGTCACCCGGAATCAGGCGCTCGACCTGATCGAAGCAGGTGTTCTGACGCAGCAGCTCCGCGTCGCCGGTGTTCTGCGCTTCGAGGAACCCGTCGAGGCTGTCGGTGAGCAATTGGGCCTGCGTCACGTTGTCCTCCGCAGGTGCGAGCTTCGAGGCCGCGAAGATGCCGACGAGCAACACCACGACGACGCCGACGGCGAGGATGAACGGCCACGCGTTGGGCGGACGCTGCTCACCGGAGTCCGCAGCCGCCTCGGACGCGTTGTTGCGCGCTTCCTCACGACTGTCGACCCACTGCTGCCTACGCTCACTCCACGACGCCATGCGGCCAATCTTCCTCGATCCGACGGGTCGGGCACTACCGGGGTCCGACGGGGATGTCTCCTCGCAACGTGATGCGGTGCATCTTGCGGTGCTCGGTGCCGTAGTCGCGATTGGCGTAGTGCGAGGTGCTGCGGTTGTCCCACAACACCAGGTCGCCCAGCCGCCAGCGGTGCCGCACGATGTGTTCGGGTTTGGTCAGGTGCGCGTACAGAAGATCCAGGATTCCGCGGCTCTCGGCTTCCGACACACCCACGATGTGGGAGGTGAAACCCGGATTGACGAACAGCCCCTTGCGGCCGGTTTCAGGATGGACTCGCACAACGGGATGTTCGACGGGGACCAGTGCGGTGACTTCCTTGCCGTCCCACACGTTGCCTTTTCCGCCGCGCTTCTGCGCGAGGTAGTAGCCGAATTCGCGGTTGCCGTCGTGCATTGCCGTGAGTCCATCGATCATCGTGCGAACCGGCGCGGACAGTGATTCGTAGGCGAGCTGACTGTCGGCCCAGTTGGTGTCGCCACCGTGCGGTGGCAGGACGACCGGACGCAGGATCGAACCCATCGGCGGGCGTTCCATGAACGTGACGTCGGTGTGCCAGACGTCGGCGAAACCGTTGTCCTGGCTGTCGAGGGCGTAGACCTCGGGGGCGACGTGTCCGCTGTCGTGCACCGGGTGGCCCGCAGTGAGATCACCGAGCCTGCGACCGAATTCGATGTGCCCCGCGTCGTCGAGAGACTGCCCGCGCAGCACGAGGACCTTGTGTTCGACGAGGGCGCGGCCCACGGCGTGTATCTGCGCGTCGGTCGCCGAGGCGACGTCGAGGCCGATGACCTCGGCACCGAACGACGGGCCGAGCTTGTCGATGGTGAGCGTGGCGGTCTGTTCCAGGGTGGTCATGTGTCCTCGAATCCGTGCACGGCCGGGCGCTGATCTTCGGCAGCGTTGCCGTCGAGAGAGGGGTCCCGTCCTACTGGAGGAGGGGAAGGGCGTCGGGTCTTGTCACCGACAACACATGTTGGTGCAGGTACGACAGAAGTCGACGGTGAACCGTCGGACCAGGTATGTCGTCTCCACAGAGCAATTCCTACCGGAAACCGGGAAATCCGGCAAGTTGCCCAGTGCCCCAGCTCAGGTTGTCCTTAATTTATGCTGGGGTGTCCGCACTTCCCTCGAAGAAGGTAGCTCGCTGCACATGACCGATCAGACTCGTCCACTCCGCGTCGCCATCGTCGGTGCCGGACCGGCAGGCATCTATGCCGCCGACGCGCTCATGAAGTCCGACCACAGTGTCAGCGGACCGGGCGTCAGCATCGACCTCTTCGAGCGCATGCCTGCGCCGTTCGGGCTGATCCGCTACGGCGTGGCTCCCGATCATCCGCGTATCAAGGGCATCATCACCGCCCTGCACAAGGTGCTCGACAAGCCGCAGGTTCGCCTGCTCGGCAACATCGACTACGGCACCGACATCACGTTGGACGACCTGCGCCGGTTCTACGACGCCGTCATCTTCTCCACCGGTGCCAACGCGGACCGCGCCCTGAACATCCCCGGAATCGACCTCGAGGGCAGCTACGGCGCCGCCGATTTCGTCTCCTGGTACGACGGCCACCCGGACGTGCCGCGCACCTGGCCGCTCGACGCCGAGAAGGTCGCCGTCCTCGGCGTCGGCAACGTGGCCCTCGACGTCGCACGCGTCCTCGCCAAGACCGGTGACGAACTGCTCCCCACCGAGATCCCGGCCAACGTCTACGAAGGCCTCAAGGCCAACAAGGCCGTCGAGGTGCACGTCTTCGGTCGTCGTGGACCGGCTCAGGCCAAGTTCACCCCGCTCGAGCTACGCGAGCTCGACCATTCACCCAACATCGAGGTCATCGTCGCCCCCGAGGACATCGACTACGACGAGGGCTCCGAGCAGGCCCGCCGCAGCTCCAAGCAGATCGACATGGTCGCCAACACCCTGCAGGACTGGGCCATCCGCGACGTCGGCGCTCGCCCGCACAAGCTGTTCCTGCACTTCTTCGAGTCACCGCACGAGGTACTCGGCGCGGACGGCAAGGTCGTCGGTCTGCGCACCGAGCGCACCGAGCTCGACGGCACCGGCAACGTCAAGGGCACCGGAAAGTACAACGACTGGGACGTCCAAGCCGTCTACCGCGCCGTCGGCTACCTCAGCCAGAACATCAGCCAGCTGCCCTTCGACGAACAAGCAGGCACCATCCCCAACGAGGCCGGCCGCGTCGTCGAGTCCCCGTCGTCCACCACGCCCGTTCCGGCCACGTACGTCACCGGCTGGATCAAACGCGGACCCGTCGGCCTCATCGGCCACACCAAGGGCGACGCCAACGAGACCGTCGCGAATCTGCTCGAGGATGCACCGAGCTTCGTCGGCGCGGCCGAGCCGGATCTCGATGCCGTCACCTCGTTCCTCGAAGGCAAGCAGGTTCCCTTCACCACCTGGGACGGTTGGTACCGCCTCGACGCGCACGAGCGCTCACTCGGTGAGCCCGAGGGCCGCGAGCGCGTGAAGGTCGTCGAGCGCGAGGACATGCTCAAGGCATCCGAGCCCGACAAGGCCTGAGTGCCTGCGGCAGTGGTGTGGTTGAGTGCCCTCTGCGGCACATAACCACACCACTGCGCGGAGCGCACTACACGCGAACCGCCAGCAACTTTCCCTCGGTTTCGATTTTGCGCTGATGCTCGTTGAAATCCGGTGCAGCGCAGACGAACAGCGTGCGGCCGTCGGATCCGCCGAGTCCGCAGGCGAAGACCCCGAGATCGAAATCGAGCTGCTGAAGAATCTCCCCGCCCGGTGCCACGTGCAGCACTCGCTGCCCCAGCGCGTCGGCGATCCACATCGTGCCGTCGGTGTCGATGCAGCATCCGTCGGCGGCAACCTTGACCTCACCGATGGCCGTCGCCATGTCCGTCGACGTCGGTAGGTCGCCGAACTTCGCCCAGTCGCGCCGCTCCCCCAGCGATCCGTCCTCGGCGATGTCGAAGGCACTGACCCGGTTGCCGACCGTCTCGTCGACGAGCAGTTCGCCCGAAGCCGTGAACGCCATCCCGTTGGGGAAGTACAGATCCGACGCCACGACGTGCGCCGAACCGTCCGGGTCGACGCGAATCAGGTCGGCCGTCTCGACGGGCGCGAAGTTCATCAGATCGAAGCCGAAGTTGCCGATGTACGCGCGGCCCTGCGCGTCGACGAGCATGTCGTTGAGATTCGCCCGCACATACGTCGACAGATCGGCGTGCACGGTCAGTGAGCCGTCGTGCTCACGCAGTAGCAACTTGTAGTCGCGCATCGACACGATCAGCAGGCGCCCGTCGGGCAACCATCCCAGGCCCGACGGCTGGTTGGGCACTTCGGCTTCGACTCGGACGTCGGAGCCGTCCTCGAGGGCGGACACGACGCGATGGGAGTAGAAGTCCGATACCCAGATCCTCCCCTCGTGCCATCGCGGACATTCGAAGTAGGTGTATCCATCGAGAACGACTGTGGTCTCCGGTTTCATGTTTCGAATTCAAACACCGCGAACGGTGGCCGCGACGCCGAATGCGTGAGCTGGCATGCTGGGGCCCGTGTTCGACGCCCACCTACACATCATCGACCCGAAGTTTCCGCTGATCGAGAACCACGGTTTCCTGCCCGATCCGTACACCATCTCGAACTACCTCTACGACGTCGACGGGCTCGGTATCACCGGCGGCGCAGTGATCTCGGGATCGTTCCAAGGCACCGATCAGACCTACCTGCTGGCCGCGTTGGAGACCCTGGGACGCGGCTGGGTCGGCGTCACTCAGCTCGATCCGGAATGTTCCGACGAGGACATCGTCGCGCTGCACGACGCGGGCGTGCGAGGAATGCGGTTCAACCTCAAACGCGGCGAAACGGATCTTCAGATGCTCACCACTGCGGCGCGCCGTGTCCACGATCTGGTGGGGTGGCACGCCGAGCTGTACGTCGATGCGTCCCTGCTGCTCTCGCTCGAACCGATACTCGCGAAACTACCGGCCGTGAGCATCGACCACCTGGGCCTCTCGACGCAGGGCCTGCCGTATCTACTCGATCTGGTCGATCGCGGAGTTCGCGTCAAGGCAACGGGATTCGGCCGGGTGGACCTCGACATCATCGACACGCTGCAGAAGATTCATCGTGTGAATCCGGCCGCGTTGATGTTCGGCACCGATCTACCGGGCACCCGCGCCCCGCGTCCGTTCTCCGAGACCGACATCGACATCATTTCTCACGCCGTCGGCGGCGATCTCCCGGCGGTGCTCGACGCCAACGCCCGGGCTTGGTATCGCGTCCCTTGAATCAGCAGGGCCCCTGACCCTTAGACGAACAGAGCTCCGCCGAGCCACACTGCCGAGGCGAGCAGCGCGCCGAACAGCTCCACCAGGATGGACAGCCCGGCAGCCTTGGTGGCGTGCACGGTGGATCTCCATGCCTCGGAATGATTGCGATGCCTGGGCACCTCGGCCACGTAGACGCCGGCGATGAAGCCGATGAACAGTCCGACGACGGGGATGACGAAGAATCCGACGATGCCGAGCAGTCCGCCGATCATCAGCGATCGCATCGGCACACCGGCCTCCCGCATGCGCCGGCCCGGCCAGGTGTACTTCACGACGCCGCTCAGAACCAAGAGCACCGTGGCGATCGCGAACACCGTCCAGGCGGCTGCTCCGCCGGTGACCCACGCCCACACTGCGACGGCCGCGAAGATCAAGATGGTGCCCGGCAGAATCGGGACGACGATACCGACGAGGCCCACCAGAATCACCAGGCCGACCAGGACCTCACCGAACACGCTCATGGGCTCAGTGTGCCCTGTGTCGGTTCAGACGGCGGGGTGAACCTTGCCCGCTGCCTCGCGTGCCCGGCTTCGCGCCGTCTCGATGTCCGAGGCCGTCGACACCGCAACGCCCATCCGACGCCTGACGAAACTCGTCGGCTTACCGAACAGGCGAAGATCGGTCTCGGGGACAGCAAGCGCATCGGCGACACCATCGAAGTGAATGCCCTCGGCATCGACACCGCCGTAGATCACGGCCGACGCACCGGGCGAAAGCAGCGTTGTGTCGATCGGCAGACCCAGAACGGCGCGGGCATGCAGCTCGAACTCCGAGAACCGTTGCGTACGTAGCGTCACCAAGCCCGTATCGTGCGGCCGCGGACTCACCTCGGAGAAGTACACGTTGTCGCCCTGCACGAACAGTTCGACGCCGAACAACCCGCGCCCACCGAGCGCCGTCGTGATGCGCTCGGCAACGTCGCGCGCACCGGCCAGGGCCGCGTCGGACATCGGTTGCGGTTGCCAGGATTCGATGTAGTCGCCCGATTCCTGTAGGTGCCCGATCGGCTCGCAGAACGAGGTTCCGTTGGTCGCCCGGACCGTGAGAAGTGTTATCTCGTAATCGAAATCGACGAATCCCTCGACGATGACGCGACCGAGGTCGACGCGACCACCTTTGAGCGCGTACTCCCATGCTGCCTCGACATCGGCCTCGCTGCGAACGACGGACTGCCCCTTGCCCGAGGACGACATGACGGGCTTGATGACGGCGGGAAAACCGATGGTGGACAGGGCATCTCGCACGTCTTCGAGCGAGTCGGCGAACGCGTACGGTGACGTCGGCAGCCCGAGTTCCTCGGCTGCGAGACGCCTGATGCCCTCACGGTTCATGGTCAACTGCGTCGCGCGAGCCGTCGGGATCACCACGCTCCTGCCGCGCGCTTCGACCTCGGCCAGGGCATCGGTGGCTATGGCCTCGATCTCCGGCACCACGAAATCCGGCTGCTGCGAATCGATCAGCGCCAGTAGTTCTTCGGGGTTGCTCATGTCGATCGTGAACGCGTGATGGGCCACCTGATGACCGGGGGCGTTGTCGTAGCGATCGACGGCGATCACCTCGACGCCGAGGCGCTGGAACGCGATGATCACCTCTTTGCCCAGCTCACCCGAGCCGAGCAGCATCACCCGGGTGGCCCCGGGAGTGAGCGGAGTACCGATACGGACGGGATCTGGGGCAGTCACAGCCCTATTATCCACACCCCGATCGATTGGACGACCTAGTACAAGTTAGTCTCCATTCACATTCGCAGGTGACGAGTCGGAACGAGGCAATAACGTGTCGAACACTGGTGGACCACTCGCAGGGCTCCGCGTAGTCGAACTCGCAGGCATCGGGCCCGGCCCACACGCCGCACTGCTGCTGGCAGACCTCGGCGCAGACGTCGTACGCGTGCAGCGTGCCGGGCAGATCTCTCCCCACGACCACCAGCTGCGCAGCCGCACCATCGTCGAGGCCAACCTCAAGGACCCGGCCGACATCGAGAAGGTGCTGGGACTCGTCGAACGCGCCGACGTGCTGATCGAGGGCTTCCGCCCCGGCGTCACCGAACGCCTCGGCCTCGGACCCGACGCCGCCCTCGCCCGCAACCCGCGCCTGGTCTACGGCCGCATGACGGGCTGGGGTCAGGAAGGCCCCTGGGCGCAGACCGCAGGCCACGACATCAACTACATCTCCGTCACCGGCGTACTGAACGCCATCGGCCGCGAGGGCGAGCGGCCCGTCCCACCGATGAACATGGTCGGCGACTTCGGCGGCGGCTCGATGTTCCTGGTCTTCGGCATCATGGCGGCCCTCTACGAGCGACAGAACTCCGGACAGGGACAGGTGGTCGACGCGGCCATGGTCGACGGCACCGCCGCACTCTCGCACATGATCTGGGCCTGGCGTGGCGTCGGAGCCTGGAGCGACGACCGCGGCACCAACCTGCTCGATACCGGCGCACCGTTCTACGACACCTACGAGACTTCCGACGGCCAGTACATGGCAGTCGGCTCGCTCGAGCCACAGTTCTACGCTCAGTTGCTCACCGGATTGGGCCTCGCCGACGCGGACCTGCCGCCGCAGATGGACAAGTCGCGCTGGCCCGAGCTGCGCGAGAAGTTCACCGAGACGTTCCTGTCCAAGACCCGCGACGACTGGGCCGCGATCTTCGACGGCACCGACGCCTGCGTATCGCCGGTCCTCACCTTCGCCGAGGCCCCGAACCACCCGCACATGAAGGATCGCGACTCCCTCATCGACATCGGTGGCGTCACCCAGCACCGCCCGGCACCGCGGTTCTCCCGCACCGAAAACGGAGTCCCGACGCCACCGCCCGCCGCAGCAACCGATATCGCCTCGGTCTGGAGCTGACTGGTGCCGAACTCGAAGTTATGGACGCTTTTCGGCTGATCTCCGTCCACAACTTCGAGTTCGCGGTCGGAACACCGCTGCTCAGAACACCAGGGCCGGCTGTTCCGATTCGGCGCTGGGCGCGAGGGCACGGTACGCAGCAGCCGTGGCCATCACCGCGGCCCGAAGCTCCTGCGGCTCACGGGTGTACGGCAACCTGATATGACGCTCGAACGCACCCTCGACGCCGAATCGCGGGCCTGCCGCCAGCACTGCGCCGAATGCGGGCGCGGTGGCGGCGAGCGCACTCGACACCGGCGCGGGTAGCTGCAACCACAGCGACATGCCGCCCTCGGAGCGTCGGTAGCGCCAGTCCGGAAGGTGTTCGGCCAGAGCATCTTCGAGGACGTGGCGGCGCTCACGTAGCTGCGATCGACGGAGCTCGAGCGCGGATTCGGCGTCCTGCAGCAGGAACGAGGACGCCAACTGATCCATGATCGAGGTGCCGAGGTCGTGCGCTGCCCGCGAGCCTGCCAACTGCGAGACGAGCGACGGATGCGCCCTGATCCAGCCGATGCGCAGGCCGCCCCAGAACGACTTGGATGCCGAGCCGATCGTGACGATGTCCGACCCCGAGACCCGCCCGAACGACGCGACCGGCGGCGGCGGCGGGGCGTCGAGCCACAGGTCCACCATCGTTTCGTCGACGATGAGCGTCATACGAGTGTCGCGGGTGATGCGTGCGAGTTCGGCCCGCCCCTCGGCACCGAGCACCTGCCCGGTGGGATTGTGGAAGTCCGGAATCAGATACGCGACCTTGGCGGCCGTTTGCCGTGCTGCACTGCGAATCCCGTCGAGATCCCAGTCGCCGTCGGCCGGACGTACCGGCACCGGAACGGGACGCGCACCGACCCGCCTGATGGCCTCGAGGGCGTTGGGGTAGGTCGGGTGATCGATCAGCACCCGGTCGCCGGGCGAGGTCAAGGTGCCCAGTAGTAGCCGAACTGCTTGCTGTGCACCGGAAGTCACCATGATCTGATCGGCCGTCGTCGGCAGGCCACGCTCGACGAAGCGTTGCGCAATGGCCTCCCGCAGCACCGCCAGACCGATGGGCTCCATGCCGTGCGTCGGAAGATACGTCGGAAGTGCTTGCAGCGCAGACTCGTACGCGGCGGTCATGGTGCCGTCCGCCGCTGCCATCGCAGCGTGGGACATGTCCACGACCGGACCCGAGGGCGAAGTCGACTGAATCAACATTCCATTGGGAGTGGGTGCAGCGGGGAGGGCGACGGTACTGCGCGATCCCTGCTTGCTGATCAGATAACCCTCGTCTCGCAGTACCGAGTACGAGGACGTGATGGTGGTGCGACTGAGATCGAGGGCCGCCGACAGATCACGCTCACTGGGCAGACCGACGCCGAGCGGGATGCGACCGTCGTGAATCAGTAGTCGAACGCCGTCGGCCAACGCGCGATACGTCGGACGCGACGCCTTGCGCCTACCGGATCCGTCCGAGGACGCGTCGCCGCGCCAGCTGCCGAGATCGCGGGCCAGTGACGTTGCGTTGAGGACTCTCGAAGCCATGCCCACCAGTATTCGCCCACTGGCCTCGAACATTCAAGTCCATTGCGCATTCCACTGGACTGCCGCTCGGGGCCAGGTGGATAATGGACCGATGCCGAGCAGCACGCTCTTCGACACCGCCATCGGCCGTTGCGGCATCGCGTGGACCGACGACGGAGTGGTCGCCGTCGCCCTGCCCGAACCGTCGGATGAGGCGCTGTTGGACTACCTGACCGGCTTCGGCGCAGCGGAAGGGCCTGTCGACGCGCTCGCGGCCGACGCGATCGGGCGAATCGTCGCCCTGCTCGATGGACGGACCGTCGACATGAGCCCGATTCCGCTGCTGCTCCAAGTCTCGGAGTTCGACGCCTCGGTGTACACCGTATGTAGCGGGATTCCCCGGGGCGCGACACTCACCTACGGCCACATCGCCCGCAGGCTCGGCCACCCCGGTGCAGCCCAGGCCGTGGGTGGCGCGTTGGGACGTAACCCCGTGCCGATCATCGTCCCGTGCCATCGGGTGCTCGGCGCAGGCACGGAAGTCGGCGGCTTCTCGGCACCGGGTGGTACGAATACCAAACAAAAGATTCTCGGTATCGAAGGGGTCCCGGGATTCGACGAGCCGACGTTGTTCTGAATTACTACCTCAACGATTGAAACTGCTCGACCGAATAAACCGCCCGAAACGGGGAAGAAGAATGGATTTCAGGCAGATATACCGAGAGCCGCGATAGGAGCGTCGACTGCTGACACCAATACGGCTTCCGGCCCCGGGGTGACATCGGATTCTTCGCGCCGACCACCGATGGTGAATGCACCCACATCCGGAAGCCACCCGATAGCACCGCGTTGAAAGAGGTTGTACCGACCTGATCCGGTGGGCGTCGGACGCTCGTTGCTGATCGGATAACCAAGTGCGCCATAGGGTCCCCCGTGACCGAGGTACCAGTCCAGGATCGGACCGTGCACTTCGTGGGCGCCACCTTCGGGAAGAGCGAACACGGTAGCGTGCGTGAATTCGAGCATTCCCCCGCCCTCGGGGCCGAGCATGAATTCACCGGCCTGAGCGCCGATCCAGGGATGTTCGTATGCGAAGCGATCGAATTGGTAGCTGAAAACTTCCAATCCGTTGTAATTTTCAGTCATCGCTCGACCTTCCGTCGCTATACCTGGTCGCAATTATCCACGCCGGTGAGCATATGCGCAGTTCGATTCGGACATATATGTGACGGCGCTAATTCAGCAACGCGAGAATATCCGCCGGAATCCGATCCACATCTGCCGGATCGATCACCGACCGCGACCACGAACCGCCGGTGCCGTCGAGACGAACGAGCTCATCGGGACCGAGTAGCCACAGCTGATCACCGGCCGACCAGTTGACGCCGTAGCCGTAGGCCTCACTGGACGTGGCGGGGGCGCTGTACTGGACTGCTCCGGTGGCGTCGACGATCTGCAGAGTCGGAGCGCCGTCGATGTCGACGACCCGGGCAGTCGACGCACCCGACGGCGAAGCCACCGGGGCGGACAGAGCCGCGGGAGCAGGCGGGGTGGTGACCTCCTCCGGTAGGGCAGCAGCGGGCGTGTCGGTGGTGGACGACGGGGTGGTCGTGGTCGGCGGAACCTCGACCGGTGGCGGAGCCGGAGACTCCTCGGTGAGCGACGGATCCGTCGTGGTCGGGGCCGGTGCGAGCGTCGAGTCCGGAACAAGCGGAGACGTCGCCGTGGGGGCCTGTGTCGTGGTCTCCGGAACGATCGCTCGTGGGGCGCTGCGAGCGGCAGCCGGGGTGCCTCCGCAACGAGCACTGGCAGCCAGGCCGATGAGAAGACCGTTGTTCATCGTTATGTTCGCAGTGGGGCTCGGCTGCGAGAACCTCGTGCCCGATTTGGTTCGAATGGATGCGGTGTAGACGCCGTCGAGCACCGGGGCCAGCGGCAGCGGTAGCAATTGCAGGAGTGCTCCGTTCTCCACTGCTTGAGTGATGACCACCCCGGTAGCAGCAGTCCCGGCTACCGCGAACTCACGGTCGTTTTCACCAGCCTTTTTCAATGTCAACTGGTAGGTGTACTGCGCCCCCCGTGATGGGAAGGTGAGATTCACGAAGCGAATCGCACCGAGAAGCCCCCGCTCTGCATTCGTACAAGTCAGCGACAGCGGTGCTGGAATCGGCAGGGCCGTGGTGAAGGTGCCGCTGAGGGCCGTTGCCGTATCTTGTCCCGCAGCAAGGGTTGTCGGAGTGTTCGAGGCACTGATGCCCACTGCCGAGATGGCCGCCAGCGCGAGCACCACACCGAGGGTGGACGTCCCGCGTCCCTGGGCGCTGTGCCGCCCACTGGGCGGTTCCTGCAGTCGATCGTCGTCGTCGGGCTGCGCAGGGGACTCCACCGTCGGCCTACGAAATCCGAACGCGGTCATGAGAAGTACGCCGACGGCGATGCCACCGATGAACACTGCGACCGGGCCGCTGAGCCAGGTGACCGCGTAGCCGAGTTTCCCGACGCTGAAGAACACACGATCGGCCTCGGACACCACGTAGCTCTCGGCATCGGGCTCAGCGTTCGCGTCACCCTTGAGGAACAGCTGTGCACTATCGGTTCCGACCGCCCCGATCTCGACCACGCGGTGGGTGATTCCTGTTCCCGACGCGTTGGTCACCTTGACGATGTCGCCGACCTCGATGTCCGCGACCGGAGTCGTCTTGCTCAGCGCCAGAGCGCCGGTGTCGATAGCCGGGGCCATGGACCCGGAACGGAAGATCAAGGGGGTGATGCCGAAGAACACGGCCGCGAGTGCGAACAGCACACAGACGAGCCCGGCGACAGCGCCGACGGTCAGAGCGATCTCGCGAAGCAGACGCGGGCGAGATCGCATGGGGGTGGCTGCGTGGGTATCGGACATGATCTACGTCGACGTCGCGGTGATGGTGTACGTGATAGTGCCGGTGGCAACGGGATTGGGCTGAGCTGTCCCTGCCGGCATGGTCACGCTGATGCACAGTTGATCGGTCTGCCCAGCGATGATGGCGGCTGTTGGCCGCGCAATCAGTGACCGATTCAGACCGGGGAAGACCTTCGATGTTCCGAGTCCCGTCACCGTGCTGATCGGGCTTCCACCACATGCGCCGGACACAGGCGCACCGGAGTGCACCGAAGAGTTGAGAAGATTCCCGAGAGTGGCATTGCTGGCCAGAACAGAAATAGTGTAGGAATTGGCGACCGAACCGACGTCGTTGGTCACCAGAAGCCCGGCCGCGACGGTATCTCCCGGCCAGATCGCAGGATTGGCCAGCGTCGTGGTGAACGCCGGCGGGTTGTTGTCGATGGCAGGGTCGCCGACCTTGATATCGAGCCTGCCCGTCGTGAACACACCCGACGTCGCCGTCGCCGTATCCGACCACGCAGCAAGGGTTCCCACCGCACCGAGGCCGAGCACGATGCCGATCGACATGATGGCCCGGGCGCGTGCGCTGATGAGCGCGGAGCCTGTTCGGCGGAGAACCGCCCTCGGACCGGCGGTGTCACTGTGACGCGACATCAGGGCTGCGCCCCTTCCATATCCGTCCGCGCACCCGATGACACCGGGCACTCGGCGCTGTTGCTGTTGTCCCACTGCACAACGAGATCGACTGCAGCAGAGGAGGAACGGGTGTCGTTTCCGGCAGCTTCGGCCATCGTGATCGTGGCGTCGATGCGCTTCTTCTGCCCGGCCGCGAGGTCGATCCACGCGCACGATTCGGCCAGCTCGCCGCCGCCGATCGAGACGCTCAGGGATCGGAGGAACGCCGGGTTGTCGCTGTCGAAGGTCAGCCAGAGCCGTCCGTCCCGGTCGGTGTCGTTGAACACGTGGAACTGCGATTCACGCGCGTCTCCGGGAACCCACCGAATATCGTTGTCGAAGAATGCGCTTCGAAGGGTCGACGCCCACTCCCTCCCGTCGTCGCTGTACTTGACGGTCTGCGCGCGGGTCGATCCGGCACCGAGGAACAACACGACTGCGACGCCCGCGAAGACGGCCGTGCAGGCGACAAAGGCGCTGTGTCTCAAGGCGACTGCTCCTTCCGGCTCCGGTGGCGATCGACACCGGCCCCGACGAACATGAACAGTGCATACCCGACCAATCCGATGACGATGACGGTCACTGTGATCTTTCGCTGTTCACCGTTGAGCCAGTTGTTGACGTAGCCCATGTACGGCACCGAGTACCAGACTTTTCCGCGAATCTGCCCGATCTGCACCGGGTTCTCGTCGTCGGATCCGTTGTTGTCCCCGCGTGTGACATAGGTGGTGATACCTCGTCCGCTCTGCTGGGTCGCCACGATGCGGTGAGTCACCACTTCGGGCTCGCCCGAACGGATTTGATAGGTGATCGCAGTACCTACCTCGAGTTCGTCTGCAGCTGCGGGCTTGACCACAACCAGACTTCCCGGTGGGTACGACGGCTTCATCGAGCCGGTGAGAATCGTGTACGGCGTCGAACCGGTGACTTTCGGAACGACGACGGTCACCCCGAGAACGAACAACATCGCCGCCAGGAGCGTGTACGACGCGATCCGGCTCACCCACCACCAGACACCGGTCCGGTTCTCCTCGGACACGTCTGTCACGGTGTCGATCACGTCCGTGTCGTCGTCGGCATTCATGTCTGGTCCGCCCGGAACGAGAACGTCACCGTCGACGACGCGCTCTGCGGTGGAGTGGCACCGACGGCGAGCCGAAAGCACCACACTTCGCGGGCACCTGCGGCCAACAGTCTGGCCGCCGGTGGCACCGGAGCTTGCGCGCCACTGGCACTTCCGCTGTACAACTGTGTCGTCGGACCCGTCGGTGTACCTGACGCCGGGCAATTCGTCTCGGCCGCAACAATTGTCGCAGTCAAGACAAGAGGGACTGTTCCGGTCGACGTGGTTCCCTGCAGCCGAAAGTCGAACGGTACGTTGCCGGAGTTCCGAATCGACAGCGGTGCCTGCGAGAAACCGTTCGGTCCGAGATTGGCCGAACCGAGTGCAGCGAGAACGTAATCGTTCACTTCCGCTCCGTTCGGGCCGACCTCGATGTCCAAGGTGCCGGAGTTGATGGTCCCGCCGGCAACGATCTGCTCGTCACGCCACAGCGCGCCCGTCGACTGTGCTGATCCGAAGACCACCACAGCGACGGACGCGGCTGCGAGCGCCCAATAACGACCGTGCTTGTTCGTCACCGCAACAGATCAGGGACGAACCTGGTCGAGCGTCAGGGTGAAGGCATTGAGGTCGACGCTCTCGTTCTGGGCGATCAGACCGGCCGTGTCTTCGTCGAACGTGATGGTCACCTCGACGGAGATGGTCTGCGGAGACGTCGTCAACGGAAGGTCGACGGCGGATCCGTTGGGCAACGATGTACCACCGTTCACCGACACCTCGGTGTCCAGCGCGGCCGCCAATGCCGTGTCGCCACCGACCGCGGTGAAGTCCGCCGTGATGGAGGCTCGCAGATTGTCTCCTGCCCAATCGACCGTGTACTGAGTCGAGTACTCGAGAACGTCGCCCGGCACGATGAGGAAGCCGGAAGGGTCGGCTCCGAGATCCGCGTTGGGCGTGACCGAGGTTTCGGTCCAGGCCGCCGTTCCGGGGACCGGGGCGAAGTTCAGTTCGCCGGAGTTGATCTCACCTCCGGTTACGGTCTCGGTGTCCTGCCACAGTGCGTAGGATCCCAAACCGCCGAGCAGCAGTACAGCTGCCGCCCCCGCAGCTACGGCGCCCTTGGTTGCCTTGTTCATTCGTTGTCGCTTTCTTCGGTGGCCTTGTTCGTGAGGCCGAGGGGGAGGTGACCCGATGTGGGTCGGTCGGCCGGAATGTGGGCCTCCGCAACTGGGTGCGATATCCATTGTTTCGCAACGACCGTCCGGTCCGTTACCCAAGCGATGGTAAAAGTCCAGGAGTCTTTTTGACTGCATATTTCGAACTCCAGGATTACACATGAACATTTGATGTAAAGCAGTAGTGGACACGAAATGTCTTGACTACCAGAAGATCACCGCTGGTGTGCCGCTTTTGAACGGCGGTGGCGACACCTTTTCAAAGCTTTTTCCGGCCACTGTCGCTGTTTCGACGCCGCTGTCCAAGCAGGCTGCCACGGCACGGTTCGAGGTACGAAAAAGCCCCGAGGCCGTGGGCCTCGGGGCGTGAAATTTCGCAGAGCTGTCTACCGCAGAATGTCCCGCCGAACGATGGTTTCGTCGCGGCCCGGTCCGACTCCGATGCACGACATGTACGCACCCGAGAGCTCCTCGAGACGCAGGACGTAGTTCTGCGCGTTGATCGGCAGTTCCTCGAACGTGCGGGCACCGGAGATGTCTTCCCACCAACCGGGCATCTCTTCGTAGATCGGCTTCGCGTGGTGAAAACCGGTCTGTGTCATCGGCATCTCGTCGTGCCGGACGCCGTCGACGTCGTAGGCGACACAGATGGGCACCGTGTCCAGGCTCGAGAGCACGTCGAGCTTGGTCAGGAAGTAGTCGGTGATGCCGTTGACGCGGGTGGCGTAGCGCGCGATGACGGCGTCGAACCAGCCGGTGCGTCGAGCACGACCGGTGGTGACACCCACCTCGCCACCTTGCTTGGCCAGGTATTCACCGTGATTGTCGAACAGCTCCGTCGGGAACGGACCCGAGCCGACACGCGTCGTGTAGGCCTTCAGGATGCCGAGGACGGTCCCGATCTTGTTGGGGCCGATACCGGAACCGACCGACGCGCCGCCCGCAGTCGGATTCGAGGACGTGACGTACGGGTACGTGCCGTGATCGACGTCGAGCAGGGTGCCCTGCGATCCCTCGAGCAGAATCGTCTCGCCGCGTTCCAGTGCCAGGTTCAACTGCAGCCTGGTGTCGGTGATGCGGTGCTTGAAGCCCTCGGCCTGCTCGAGCACCTCGTCGACGACCTGCTGCGAGTCGAGAGCCCGCCGGTTGTAGATCTTCGAGAGCACCTGGTTCTTGAATTCCAGTGCAGCCTCGACCTTTTGGGTCAGGATCTTCTCGTCGAGCACATCGGCTGCGCGGACGCCGACGCGAGCGATCTTGTCCTGATAGCACGGCCCGATGCCCCGGCCGGTGGTTCCGATCTTCTTGGCTCCGAGGAAGCGCTCGGTCACCTTGTCGATGGCCACGTGGTACGGCATGATCAGGTGCGCATCGGCGCTGAGCAGCAGGTTCGACGTATCGACGTCGCGCTTTTCGAGACCGTCGAGCTCGGTGAGCAGCACACCCGGGTCTACGACGACGCCGTTGCCGATGACGTTCTTCACGCCGGGCGTGAGAATTCCCGACGGGATCAGGTGCAGCGCGAACTTGTCACCGTTCGGAAGGACCACGGTGTGGCCGGCGTTGTTGCCGCCCTGGTAACGAACGACCCACTGGAGGCGTTCGCCGAAAAGGTCGGTGGCTTTGCCTTTGCCCTCGTCGCCCCACTGGGCGCCGATCAGGACTATCGCCGGCATGTGCTCTCCTACGTTGCTTTCGTGCGAGGACGTGCTGCAAATATTGCTCGATCGAACGCAGCCGTCACCATTTGTCGCAGGCGCGACAGTGGCCGGGAGAACAGTCTAGCCGAGGCGGTGAGCTGGCCCGCATGCCGCTACGGTCGAGCCGAAACGAGGGCACTATGGTCGTTCGAGGGTTCACCGAAGATCTAGGAGCGCCGTGACACCGTTCGTTCTGCAGTGCGGAAACCCGCCGTTGCCGATCACGCTGACCGACGTCCCACTGCGCAACGCCGATGCCGTACCGACCGACGACGACTGCAGCGCGCTGTTCGCAGACATCGAATCCGCCCCCGCACCACGCATCATCGTGTTGGGCGACGATGCCTCGCTGGCCGCCGTTCTCACCAGGTTGATGCGCACCGACCGTCTGCACGTCGAAGTCGCGTTCGTACCGGAGACCGCCACCAACGCCGCCCACATCTACAAACTCGGGACCGGGTCCCGTGCCGCCAAAGTCGCACTGACAGGAAAAGCGTCGAGCACGCCCCTCATTCGCGACGACGCGGGCAAGGCGGTCGTCGGTCGGGCGCTGCTCGGCGGCGGCGGCGCGGAACTCGAGGGTGAGGCCTACGTCGACGACACTCGGTTGTTCTCCGGAGTGGTACCCGGCGTCGAGGTGGCACCGACCCCGGAGTTGCCGGGTCTGCGCGCGCGAGTGATCAGCCGTCGACGGTTGCTGCCTCGCCGCTGGGTGAGCGGACGCGCGATGCAGCTCGGCTCCCCCGCCGCAGACCTGATGCGCGACGGCATCGCAGGCGACAGAACGGTGAAGAGATCGACGTTCTACCGTCACCACGAAGAGTGGTTGCTGGTCCGATGACCGTTCCGCTGCGCCGCAGTCCCGTCCTGCCGAGCCCGGTGTTCGTGGCCGTTCTCGCGGTCGCCGGCGTAGGCGGCGCGCTGGCGTGGACGGCCGAGGACGTCACGTCCGTCGCCGCGCGCCTCGGAGTGTTCGTACTGGTTCTCGCCGGATGGATCGCCTCGGTGTGCCTGCACGAATTCGGGCACGCGTACACCGCTTTTCGGGCCGGCGACCGGGAAGTGGAACTTCGCGGTTACCTGACGCTCAACCCGCTGAAGTACACCCACCCGTTGCTCTCGATCGTCCTGCCGGTGATGTTCATCGCGATCGGCGGAATCGGACTGCCCGGCGGTGCCGTGTATCTGCGCACCGGCCAATTCTCGGCGTCCACGCAGCGGCGCATCGCCCTCGCCGGACCGTTCGCCAACGCCGTTGTCGCCGTGATACTCCTGATCGTCATTCGCATGTTCGGCACCGACGGCACCCATCAGGCCTTCTGGTACGGGCTCAGTTTCCTGGCGTTCCTGCAGATCATGGCCACGATCCTGAACCTGATTCCGGTACCGGGACTCGATGGATACGCCGCACTCGAGCCCTCGCTCTCGCCCGCCACCCGTGCGTCGCTGAACCAATTCAAGGGCTACGGAATCCTCGTTCTCGTCGCGTTGTTGTTCGTGCCCGCAGTCAACTCCGCATTCTTCGGGGCGATCTACACCCTGTTCGGGCTGTCCGGTGTTCCCGAGTTCTTCGCCGGCAACGGCAACTACCTGATGCGATTCTGGCTGTGACTCAACTGTTCTCACGCACGATGCTCGACGCGACATCACGCAGCGATCGACGCAACGATGCGGGATCCAACACGCTGACTCCCCCGCCGAGCGCGATCAGCTGAGCGAGAGCGACATCCTCGCTCTCGAGCATCAACTCCACCTCGGTCCATCCGTCGCTGTCGGGCGGACCGAGTTCTGGAGTGGCCGCGACGCCGATCACCCGAGGCAGAGCACGCACCGCGTTGTCGAACAATCGAACTCGACAGGGGAACCTCAGCAGCGACCGATCGAACTCCGCCATCGACGCACCCCACCACTGCGCGAGGTCGAACCCGGCCGGCCGAAGCACCTCGATCGCCAATTCCGCCACGCTCTCGATCCGATCGACCCGAAACGACAGAATGCGCTCACCGCGAGCATCCGGGTCGTTCCGCAGGCTCCACTCCTGGGCCACCAGATACCAGACCGAGGCCTTCACCACGAGTCCGAGCGGCCCGAGAACCCGACTCCTGCCGCGGTAACCGATCTCGATCTGTCGCCCGCCGAGCACCGCACGCGCCAACACCGGGACCAACTCGTTCGCCGCGGGCGCGGTGAACCACCCGGGAACATCCACGTGCACACGCTCACGCCACAACTGCGCGCTCGCCCGTAGCGACACCGGCAGCGCGCCGAGGAGCTTGCTCTCGGCAGCGGCGGTGGCGTCGGACAATCCGAGGTCGGCCGCAACCGACGGCATACCGAGCAGCATCAGCGCCGACGTTTCGGTACCGGTCATGCCGGTCAGTTTCGACTGCCACCCGTCGAGCAGTCGGATACCGCCGCCGGGGCCCGGTTCGGTCCACAGCGGCACACCTGCGGCCCCGAGCGCGCCGATGTCGCGGTAGATGGTGCGCACCGATACCTCCACCTCGTCCGCGAGAGACTGCGCGGTCGCCTGCCGCCCCTCTTGGAGCAACAACATGATCCGAAGCAATCGTGCGGAACGCATCTGTCCGATATTACTGACACACGATGTCAGTGATGGGCGTCGATACTCGACACATGACGACGTGGAACGACTTCTCGACAGCCGCCCCGAACCTGGCCTCGGCGGTGCAGGCCAGATTCACCGCCCACAAGCATCACGTACTCGCGACGCTCCGGGCGGACGGCTCACCGCGCGTCAGCGGAACCGAGGTCGAGTTCGACGACAGCGGTGTGCTGCGACTCGGTTCGATGCTCGGTGCCGTAAAAGCGCGAGATCTGCAGCGCGACGGGCGGTTCGCGCTGCACAGCAATCCGGGTCACCATTCGATGGAGGGCGGGGACGCGAAGATCGGTGGGCGTGCCGTCGAAATCACCGATCCTGCTGTGCTGCAACCGATATTCGACGCGTCACCGAGCGAGCTGGTGCCGCACCACGTGTTCGATCTCGACATCGACGAGGTCGTCCTGACCTCACTGGTGGACGATCACATGCAGATCGACGTGTGGCGTCCCGGCTCCGACGTGCGCACCGTCACCAGGTGAGCTCTTCCTTGCAGGTTCGGCCGTGCGCGGCGGGCTCGACCTGCACCGTGGCGTGGTCGAGGCCGTAGGCGGACAGCAAGGACCGGGCCCTGTCGAGCACCATCGACGACGAGCCCTCGCATTCGAGATGCACGGTGGCCACATCCATTCCGGTGGTCAGCGTCCACACGTGCAGGTCGTGAACCCCCGTCACGCCCGGTAGCGCGCTCAGATCGCCGGTCAGCGCGTCGACGTCGACGTGTCCGGGACTGGCCTGGGTGAGAATGCGCAATGCCGAGCCGGCTAGCTTGATCGCACGCGGGATAACCCACAGGGAGATCAGGACGCCGACGACGATGTCTGCCCAGGTCCACCCGAACACGACCATCAGCACGCCGGCCACGAGCACGCCGACACTGCCGACCGCATCGGCCAGAACTTCCATGTAGGCACCGCGGACGGCCAGGGAATCCTTGGCGTCGCCGCGAATGAGCAGCATGACGACGATATTGGCCGCGAGGCCCGCAGTCGCGGTGAGAATGAGTGGCACGCCGGGGATTTCAGGTGCATCGCCGATGCGCGAGATCGCCTCGTACATGATGAAGGCCGCAACACCGAGCAGCAGAACGGCATTCGCGATGGCGGTCAACACTTCGGCCCGATGCCAGCCGAATGTCCTTGCCGCTACGGCACTTCCCTTACGGGCGAGCAACAGCGCGATCAGACCCATGGACATGCCGAGAACATCGGTGAGCATGTGACCCGCGTCGGCGAGCAGGCCGAGCGACCCGATCGCCAAGGCCACGGTCGCCTCGACGACGAGGAACACCACCAGAATGGCCAGCGCGACGATCATCTTGCGCACGCGAGACCGGGGCGGCCCCGCACCTGCCGGCGTGTGACCGCCCACGCCGTGACTGTGCCCGTGACCCGCGCCCATGACTCCCCCTGGTGACCGATGTCTACTTCCGGAAGTCACCATATGCGTACATACGCATATATGCAATGGTGTGCTCGGGTCACAACTCGGGCGGGACGTGCGGGTGCTCCACCGTCGGCGGAAGCGTCGCCAACGCGGAGATACGCTTGAGCCCGGCGACCTGCAGCAGGTCGACGATGATCGACCGCAACTGCGCCAACACCACCGTCGCCGACAGACCGGCGTTCGAGATCAACTCAGGCTTGGCACCGGCTGCGACCGACCGCAACACCCGCGCCGCCTCGGCCGCGTCCGGCTTCTGCCCCGGATCGGCGAGAATCATCTGCCGCAACACCTCGACCGCATGCGCCAACTTCTCCACCTCGTCGACAACCCGCGGATCGAGGATCTCGTCGTCGCGCACCAGCGTCAGCGACCGACGCGCGAGCACCCGGATGTTGCGGACGGCGTTGTCGATGGGATCGGCCGTGGCCGCGAGCGTCGCAAGACGATTACGGTGATTCCAGTACATCGGAGAAATTCGCGCGATCTCCCGGCCGCCCTTGAGATCGGTCCGCAGAGCATCGATACCCGACTGCGTCGCACGCGCCTTCCGCAACGCCTCCTCGATCGGTTTGGGATCGTTCGCCACCAAACCGTCGGCCACCTTCTGCAACACACTCGCAGCCGTCGCCAACACGCTCGCCGCATCCTTACGGGCTCGCCACACCGGATGCGTCGGAATCAACGCCACGATCGCGATGCCCACCAGACCACCGACCAACGCGTCGACCATGCGGTTGGGGCCACCCATGTTGCCTGGCGGGATGAGCGTCGCCACCAGCACGGCGGACGACCCGGCCTGCATCGCGATGATCGGGCCGCCGTCGAGGAACACCGCAGCCGACATCGCCAACACCACGACCAGAGCGATCTGCCACGGCCCACTGCCGATCAGTGAGATAAGCAGATCTCCGACGCCGATGCCCACCGTCACTCCGACGACGAGCTCGGCCGATCGGCGCAGGCGAGCACCGAGCGAGACGCCGAGCGAGACGACGGCGGCGATCGGTGCGAAGAACGGGCTCTCGTGACCGACGATGTCCGTCGCGACGAACCACGCCACACCTGCCGCCAACGCGCATTGAATGATCGGAAGTAGCGACAACTTCAGCCGAGCACTGCCCGACTTCAGCCGGGTTCGGCCTCGCGCCCGGCTGGCGCGGGCCCGATCAGCCCAGGCCGAGCGCTTCTGCTGCCTTGGGGTCACAGTCTTCGAGGAGGTCGAGGCAGCGGGCGTACTCGTCGTGCTCGTTGATGTCGCGGGCCGCCTTGGCGAGGACTGCGACGCATCGGAGGAATCCTCGGTTGGGCTCATGGCTGTACGGGACCGGCCCGAATCCCTTCCATCCGTTACGACGCAACTGGTCCAGACCTCGGTGGTAGCCGGTACGAGCGTAGGCGTACGCCGTGATGGTGGCACCCGACTCGAGCGCGGCCTCGGCGAGGTAGGCCCACGCGATGGACGCCGTCGGATGCGCCGCCGCAACGGTCTCGGGTGCCTCGTGGTTCAGCAGCGCGGATTCGGCCTCGTCGTCTCCGGGCAACAGTGTGGGTTGGGGTCCGAGCAGATCACCGAAAGAAGTCATGGCGCTCATTGTGCCCCTACGTCACCGAATCGTGTCCGAACACCCCCGGTGGCGCTCGTGCTGAGCGGCCGACACGGTCGATAGGCTGCCAGCTGACGAAATTCGATACATACCGCTCTTGCAAGAATTCGGTGAACGAGGGAGAACGCATGCCGGACGCGAAGAAGAATGCACCCTCCGAGGCCGACGCAGCCACCGAGAAGATCGACCTGGGCAAGAAGAAGCAGGTCGACGAGCCCGCCGACACTCCGACCGAGCAGATCGCCACTGCCCCAGCCGAGAAACCGGCCGTGGCAGAAGCGAAGCCGGTCGCGAAGCCCTCCGCAGCCCCGCGTCGCATCCCGCCGCGCAACCCATCCGAAGCTGCAGCGAAAGATGTTGCGGCCGAGAAGAAATCACCCGCCGCTGTGCCGCAACCAGTCGGGCCGAGGAAGATCGAACCGCAGCGACCAGCACCGAAGCAGGTCGGCCCCAAGCGCGTCGGGCCGTCGCCGACAGAACCCGGCACACCGAGTCGGAAGAAGTGGTGGGCGGCACTGGTGGCCGCGGTTGTCGTGATCGCGGCAGTGACCGCCGGTGCGTACCTGCTGATCGACCGCACGAGCGTCGACGACTCCCCGGAGGCCCGGATCAGAACGACCGTGGAGTCCTTCACCCGAGCGTTGGCCGGCGGCGACCTGGCCACGCTGCGCAGTACCTCGTGCGGTGACCTGGCGACGTTCTACCGAGACATCCCGGATGCGGAATTCGCCGAGGTGCATCGCGTATCGCTCGAGCAGGGCAACATACCGACCCTCGACAGCATCGACGCCATCCAGGTCGGCGACGACACCACCGCGATCGCTCAGGTCATCGCGCACACCGATGCCAACCCGAACGATCGATCGCCGCGCACCTTCGACCTACGCCTCGAAGGCGATCAGTGGAAGGTGTGCAGCTGACGCTGCATGTGCGCGGCGGAGCCTGCGGGTCGTTCCGCAGGCTCCACTCCTACCTCGTAGCCTGCTACGAGGTTCCGCGCACGTGCGGGCTTCCCCGCTCTAGCCTGCGGATACGCTGCGGCCGGCGGACTTGAGGTCGTTGCACGCCTCGACGACACGGGCCGTCATGCCGGCTTCGGCCTTCTTGAGGTAGCTGCGCGGGTCGTAGGCCTTCTTGTTGCCGACCTCCCCGTCGATCTTGAGCACACCGTCGTAGTTGGAGAAGAAGTGTCCGGCGATGGGACGGCTGAATGCGTACTGGGTATCGGTGTCGACGTTCATCTTCACCGTTCCGTACTCGAGAGCCTCTTCGATCTCGCTCTTCGCCGAACCCGATCCGCCGTGGAAGACGAAGTCGAAGGGCTTGGAGCCGGAGGCCAGGCCGAGCTTCTCGCTGGCCACACGCTGACCGTCGGCGAGCACGGACGGCTTCAGCTTGACGTTGCCCGGCTTGTAGACGCCGTGCACGTTGCCGAACGTAGCCGCCAGCAGGTAGCGCGAGCCTGCGTCGCCTGCACCGAGAGCCTCGACGGTCTTGAGGAAATCCTCGTTCGACGTGTAGAGCTTGTCGTTGATCTCGGCCTCGACGCCGTCTTCCTCGCCGCCGACGACACCGATTTCGATCTCCAGAATGATCTTTGCGGCCGCTGCGCGGGTCAGCAGATCCTTGGCGATCTCCAGATTCTCGTCGATCGGAACGGCCGAGCCGTCCCACATGTGCGACTGGAACAGCGGGTTCTTGCCTGCGTCGACGCGCTCCTGCGAGATCGCAAGCAGCGGACGCACGTAGGTGTCCAGCTTGTCCTTGGGGCAGTGGTCGGTGTGCAGAGCGATGGTGACGTCGTACTCGGCGGCTACGACGTGCGCGAACTCGGCGAGTGCGACAGCGCCCGTGACCATGCTCTTGATACCGAGTCCGGATCCGAATTCGGCTCCGCCGGTCGAGAACTGAATGATGCCGTCGCTACCCGCGTCGGCGAAGCCCTTGATGGCGGCGTTGATGGACTCGGAACCCACACAGTTGATTGCCGGAAAGGCGAACTTGTGTTCCTTCGCCCGGCCCAGCATCTCGGCGTAGACCTCGGGAGTTGCGATAGGCACGGCGTCATTCCTCCATTGAAAAGTTCGGTTGTGTCCTCTGCAGTATGGCAACCTCCGGGCCCGGTGTCGTGCTTACCCGCGCCCTCTGGTCATCCCGCAGGCTCCACTCCCGCGCCCCTCTGGTCATTCCGCAGGCTCCACTCCCGCGCCCCTCTGGTCATTCCGCAGGCTCCACTCCCGCTGACGTCGGCCGGGAGCGACGGCCCGTCGACGGTGCCGAACAGGCCATGACGTTCACAGCGGGGCGACACCTTCTGTTCAGGACTTACCAGTTTCGGCCGGTAGTGTGGGCGCGGTGAGTCTCCTAGCTGCCTCGGAAACGATGACGACGAACCTGGCCCTGTTGCCCGGATTCCTCGACCCGGTGAACCTGCTCAACTCCTTCGGTCACTGGGTGCTCATCGGGCTGCTGCTGGTGGTCTTCATCGAGTCGGGGCTGCTGTTTCCGCTGCTCCCAGGCGATTCCCTCCTCTTCACAGCCGGGTTGATCGCGGCTTCGAAGTCCACCGAGATCGAGCCGTTCGCGTCCATCTGGACCCTGGTCATCCTGATCCCGATCGCGGCCATCCTCGGCGATCAGGTCGGCTATCTCATCGGCACGAAGGGTGGTGCGGCCCTCTTCAAGAGCAACGATTCGCGATTCTTCAAGAAGAAGTACATCGACGAATCGCACATCTTCTTCGAGAAGCACGGTCCGATCACCATCATCCTGGCGCGCTTCGTGCCGATCGTGCGTACGTTCGCACCGGTCGTCGCCGGTGCGTCGCACATGAAGTACTCACTGTTTCTCACCTACAACGTCGTCGGCGGCATCCTCTGGGGCGCCGGCGTGACCGTGCTGGGGTACCTGCTCGGGCAGATCGCGTTCATTCGTGACCACGTCGACATCATCTTTCTCCTCATCGTCGCCGTCTCCGTCCTCCCCATCGTCATCGAGGTCGGCAAGCGAATGATCAAGGCCCGCAAGACTCCGCTCGGGGAGGCCACCGACGTGATCGAGGCCGTCGCCCCGGACACCAAGTCCTGATCGAGATCTGCCGAAAGTGATCGAGTCCATGTCGTCGATTACCACTGCGCTGCCGACCGCGTCCGTTCAGGCGGTCGGCAGTTTCGGTCCGCTGGAGACGGCAGGCCCCCTCGTCGTGTGGATCGTCGTGATGACCTTCGTGTTCATCGAATGCGCGGTGATCATCGGGTTGTTCCTGCCCGGAGATTCGATGCTGATCACGGCAGGAATCGTGATGGCGACCCATGCGTCGGGCACCGGTCACATCTGGGCGCTCTCGCTCGGTGCGATGGTCGCCGCCATCGCAGGCAACCAGGTGGGGTACTCGATCGGTCACCGAACCGGCTCGACGCTGGTGGCCCGCAAGAACGGCAAGTACCTCAACACCAAGAACCTGCACAAGGTCAATCTCCTGCTCGAGAAGCACGGATTCTGGGCGGTACTGGTCGCGCGGTGGATCCCCTGGGTGCGCACCCTGTGCCCGCTGGTCGCAGGTGCCGCGAAGATGGATCACCGCAAATACACGATCGCCAGCACCCTCGGAGCCATCATCTGGGCTCCGGTACTGCTGCTGATCGGGTTCTACTTCGGCTCGTTCATCGACGGCATCCCGTGGCTGATGCCCGCCGTCCTCATCGGCATGATCGTGCTGCTCGTCGTCGGAACCGGGCTCGGCATCTGGCAGTACCGCAAGGAAATGGCCCGCCCCGAGGAGACCATCGAGGTCGAAGAGGTCGTCGAGTAACGACTAGAAACCGGCAGGAGTGGAGCCCGCGGAACGACTAGAAACCTGCAGCTGCGACGCGGTATGCGGCTTCCATGAGCATCCAGCCGCCGAGTTGCACCGAGAGGTCCCGTTCGGGCACATCTGACGGTCGGACCGTTCCTTCGGTGAAGGTGGCGATGTGCAGGCCTTGCCCCGGGAAACGGGCTTCGCGGGTCCAGTCGGCTCCGAACAGTGGATTGTCTTCCACTTCGAGGCGGTTCTCCCACGCCGACTCGGCCGAGTTCAGCACGATCGCTGCTGCGAGTTCGCGGGCTCGGTCGTCGGCGTCCGAGTCTCCGGGTAGCTCCAACGCAACGATCGCCAGGTAGCGCGCGAGGATCGGGTTGAACAGGCCGCCGTCTCCCCCACCGCCGCCGGTGATGACGAGGTTGCGGGTCAGGTGGTTGTCTATGGCGTCGACCAGGGCATGGACTCGCTGGGCGTGCCTGGGTTCGCCGAGCCGAACGGCGAGTTCGGTCTCGAGGCCCAACGTGACGCCTTGGCAGTAGCTGTACACGGCGCGTTCCATCTCACCGGGCTTTCCGGCATCGACGAGTGCGCGGGTGGAGTGCATCCCGTCCAGAATCAGCCCCGTGCGCGGGTCTTTGAGGGTGCGGTCCATCCAGTCGGCCATCTCCTGGGCACGCCACAGCCGACCGGTGCGCGCCAGCATGATCGCGGCCGGACCGTTGGCTGGTGCGTTGTAGAAATCCGACTTCTTGCGCCACGGAATGCCACCACCCTCGGCCGGGGACCAGGCGTCGAACAACTCCATCTCGATCTGCTGGATGCCGCCGCGATTGCCGACGAAGTGCTGCCGCTGCGCGCGTTCGAGCGCCAACCCGAGCCACGCCATGTCGTCGTAGTAGTTGTTGGTCCACCCGCTGACGTTGCGGGTTCGGTGCGCTCGGGTGATCTTGTTCAGTCGCCGACGGCGCTTGGCCGTGAGGTCGCGATCTGCGGCGTCGACCGCACAGTCGAGCAGGTGGGCCTGCCACCAGTAGTGCCAGCGCAGGAACATCCGTTCCTTGCGCGCCGGTGGCCAGGCGACGACTCCCAACGTCGTGCCCGGGAGCCCCCACAGCCGACGCATGTGCCGCGCGACGACGGCCCCCTCCGCAGCGTCCGCACGCTGCGACCACAACTCCTGCATACCCGCAATCCTGCCACTACCGTTGCTGATTCGTTACATCCCGCCCCGGAAAGCACACCCGGAAACGCTGAGTTTTCACCACGCAGTATCGAGATCGGCATGCCGCCGAATCCAGGAGTGCATGGCAATCCCGGCGGCAACACCTGCATTGATGCTGCGGGTGGAACCGAATTGGGCGATCGATACCGTCATCGAGGCCGATTCGCGGGCACTGGCGGTGACCCCCGGTCCCTCCTGCCCGAAGAGCAGCAGGCAGTGACGCGGCAACTCCGCCGTCTCGATCGGCACCGACCCCGGGGTGTTGTCCACGGCCACGACGACGAGGCGCTGCTCCGCGGCGAACGCCATCAGCGCCTCCACCGAGTCGTGGTGATGGATGTGCTGGTAGCGGTCGGTGACCATGGCACCGCGACGGTTCCACCGACGACGCCCGACGATGTGGACCGCCTGAGCCGCGAAGGCGTTCGCGGTACGCACCACCGTCCCGATGTTGGCGTCGTTGGTGAAGTTCTCGATGGCGACGTGCAGCGAAAGGCGTCGGGTGTCGATGTCGGCGACGATCGCCTCGCGTCGCCAGTAGCGGTAGGCGTCGACGACGTTGCGGCGGTCACCGCCGGCGAGCAGTTCCGGGTCCAATCGTGGATCGTCGGGCGGCGGTTCGGTGTGCGTGTCGGACCACGGTCCGACGCCGTTGGGGTTCTCACCCCACTCGGTGGGGCCGGCGTCGTCCGACGACGGCTCGCTGCCGATCGTGTTCTCGCTCAATAGACTTCGTTGCTGTCCGGTGCGATGCGGAAACCGTGTCCGGTCGCATCGTCGACACACGAGATGCCGTTCTCGGCGGACGTGCAGGTGAATCCGTTCTCGGCGATGGTCGCGCCGACCGCGAGCGGTGGATCGATCGTGTCCCCACCCGAGGTGTAGACCACGCCGCCGGAGCACATGAATGCCGCAGGCCCTTCGTTGGTGACTCGAATACCGTTGCCCCAGTTGATCATGCAGTCCTCGGGCCGCGGCGGCACCGGAGTGGTGGAGCCCTGGCACCCGGCCTCGGTACGGCTCGACAGCGGCACGATTCCGCACTGGAACAAACCGTCGGGGGAACTGAAGTAGTACGCACCACCGATGGCGGCGTACGTCGTCTGCGGTTCCTCGGTGGGCGGCGGCTCGGCCGGAGGCGGAGGCGGCGGGAGTGGTATCTCCGTGGTCGTCACGGGCGCAGGGGTGGTGGTTGCCGTCGTGGTTGTCGGCGCAAGGGTGGTGGTCGACGCAGGCGGCGGAGCCTGGGCAGCGGACTCACTGCTGCAACCGGTGAGAACAAGCGCCGTACCGGCCCCGACTACCACCAACCAGGCTCGCACCCAACCCATTTGCCGTACTCTGCTCGAACCCCACGTACTCAGCATGAAGAAACCCCGACCCACCTTTCGACACCGATTGCTCGAAAGACCGACGATACCGGCGCAGTGCCGGCATCGTCCGGCGACGAGTTCTAGGTGTGGCTCAGGCGCCGGTTGACCTCGCGAGTGAGCCATGCGGGCGAGAAGCGTGACCCGAGCGAGAGCGCCTTGGAAGGCAAGCCGACCGGGAAATGCACCTTGTGCAACCGACGCTTCACTGGACGGGTCGCGTCGAAAATCGCGTCGGACACATCTTTCACGGTGAGCTTGATTCCCAACGAGCTCGTGGTGCCCGTCGACACACCCTGGGTCATCGCCGTCTGGACGAACAGCGGCCACATGGCCTTGACGGCGATGTCGTACTTGCTCCACTCGAGATCCAGTGCCTCGGTGATGCCGCGCACCGCGAACTTGGACGCGCCGTAGGTCACCAACTCGGGCTGACCGTAGATGGCCGATGCCGAGCACAGGTTGACGACCTGAGCGCCGGCCGTGTCCCTCAGATACGGGAAGGCGGCGTGAGTGCCGTAGATGACCCCGTTGAAGTTGATGTCGATCTGCCGACGGTGCACCGACAGCGGCATGTCCTCGAAGGCACCCGCGGCCAGAATTCCGGCATTGTTGATCAGAATGTCGAGTCGACCGTCACCCTCCCCGACGAACTCCTTCAACCGGGTTTCCCACTGGTCCGAGTTGGTTACATCCAAGATGCCGGTGACCACGCGGCCGCTGAGCGAAGCAGCTTCCTTGCCGAGCGATGCCAAGCCGGTCTCGTCGATGTCGTACGCACCGACGAGGTAGCCATTGGCCGCGAACTTGAGAGCCGTCGCGCGGCCGATGCCGGCTGCAGCGCCTGAGATGAAGACAGTTGGTCGAGTCACATCGATCACCGTACATGTAACCCTACTTACCGGTAACCCCCTATCGTCGAATATCGATCAGTCGCTTCCAGCGACCCAGGAGCACCGAAGTGAACAACACGAGAATCGTCCGATCCGTCGTCTTCGTGACGACCGTTTACGCAATCGTGCTGGCGATCTGGATCGGTTGGCTGATGAAGCGAACTCCCCCCGGGACGCTTCCCTACCAGCTGGCGGCCCTGGTCGCCGGATTCGGCGCAGCGCTCGGCCTGGCCATGATGATCGCCGGACGACCGACGCGTGAGCAGAAGGAACTGATCGAACACGGCGTCGAAGGGTGGGCGACGGTGGACGCCATTCGCCGCATCGACGACGACACCGCCGAGTTGGACCTCGAATTCACCGTGCCCGGCTCGGGCAGCTACTTCGGCAAGATCGTGTACGACATCCCGCAGTCGGACACCTCGCGATTCGAGCCCGGCACCGTCATCGCCGTTCGCGTCGACCCTGCCCACCGCGAGCGAGTACTGCTGCTACCCCGCAGCCAGGGCCTCGACGAGTAGGACCTGCGCCGCGACGTACGTCGACAGAATGATCGCCTCCGCGGTCCGCCGCTGACGGTCCTCGGTCAGAAACAGTCGTCTGAACACGATCAGCGCATCGGAGACGGTGAACAGAACTCCGCCGATCATCAGCCGCCGATCGCCACCGCGTGAAACGGAACGAGCAGACAGGGTCGACGTGGTCGCGAGCACCGCACCGTAGGCGATCAGGGTCGACGCCACCGCGGGCTGACGCTTGGCAAGTAGCGTCGCCGCGACCGCCCATCCGGTGTACCGCGGAACGGCGTCGACCAGCGACGGACGCGCGCCCCTCCGAAACAGCAGATACGTGTAACTGCCCTGCATCACGGCGAACGCACGCGCGCCCCATTCCAGAGCGGAATCGTCGTCGGGGTCGATCAACAGCGCATCGCCGACCGTGGCGGCCGCAAGACCCGCCAACAGCACCCGATCTCGCACCGGATCGAGCCCGCTCGCCAGTGCCGGAACAATCAGCGGCTTGGCCATCCGCTGCACGGGCATCGACCCCGCCCACGCACCGACCACGGTCACCGCACCCGCTACCAGCGCGGCCGTGCGAGCCCGCCGAATCCGACCGACAACCATATGCAGACCTCCACAGAAATCTCGTCACAGTGAGCGTCACATGTGACGCTGACCCCTATCGCTTGATACTCGCAGGTCGCGTCGCCATCGTGGAAAGGTCGGTCGGATCATTTCGAGGCAGTGGGGACCATCATGCGCCGCAAACTCACCGGGCAGGACAGTTCGGGACGCTCCGCCTTCGACGGCCACCCCAACCCGTTGCTCCGCGACTGCGACGTACGCCAGGCACGCATCAAGCACTGGGTGACCGCACTGCTGATACTCATGGTTCCGGTGTCGCTGTGGATCGGTGCCACCGCCCACACCGATCAACAACAACGACTAGAGGACCAGAAGAGTTCGATCCACCAGGTCACCGCGACCACGACGGCCGTCGCCGAATCCACACCCGTGGCATCGACCGAGTTCGGCGCGACCGGCGCAGCGGCGACCGCCGTCGACTCACGTTGGGTCTACCGAGGCGTCGAGCACACCGGACGCGTCAGCGTCGACACCGGATCGCCTGCCGGTACCACCACGCAGATCTGGGTCGACAACAGCGGAGATCTGAGCATGCGACCACTGACCTCGTCGGACGTCGTCGCTGCGTCGATCTTCAACACCATCGGTAGCTGGGTGCTCGTGGCATCCGTTCTCATCGGCTTCTATCACCTGATGCGCTTCCGCTACGACGGTCGGCGGGACGCCCAGTGGGACCGCGACATCGCCGATCTCCTGCGCCAGTACTGACTCGTCGCCGTCGATGCCAGGCGGCGATACAGTGCGCTTTTCGTATAGATAGTTAGCGTATGTAATATTAATCCGGTGAGTCACTCCGACGCAGACATCCGGGACCTCCTGTCGCAATTGGTCACCAGCTCGTCACGGTTCGTCCGCTTGGCCGCACGGTTCGGCAGCGACGAATGGCCCAGAGCGTGGATGCGAGCGCTGTCGTTGCTGGAGGAATACCAGCCACTGCGTATCAGCACGTTCGCCGAGCTGGACCGCTGCTCCCAACCGTCGGCGACGGCATTGCTCACCAAGCTGAGCAAGAGCGGCCTCGTCACCCGGACCGCCGATCCCGACGATTCCCGTGCCGTCCTCATCGAGATGACCGACGACGGCCACCGGTGGCTCGCCGCGGGTCGACGCCACATCGTCGACGGACTGGTGCCGTACCTGTCCGACCGCGACCCGGAACAGATACAGAAACTGACCGACGGACTGAGCGAGCTTCGCAGCATCCTCGAGCCCGTCGATCGCGGAACGAGAGGAACTTCTTCGTGACCACCAGCACTTCCTCCGACAGCCTGCTGAAGCAACCGCGAGCGGTGTGGGCCGTCGCGTTCGCCAGCGTCATCGCCTTCATGGGCATCGGCCTCGTCGATCCCATCCTCAAACCCATCGGCGAACAACTCGACGCCTCGCCGTCTCAGGTGTCGTTGCTGTTCACCAGCTACATGCTCGTGACCGGCGTCGCGATGCTGATCACCGGAGTGGTGTCGAGCCGCTTCGGACCCAAGCGCACCCTGCTGGTGGGACTGGCGATCATCGTCGTCTTCGCCGCCCTGGCAGGCACATCCGGATCGGTCGGCGAGATCATCGGTTTCCGCGCAGGCTGGGGACTGGGCAACGCCCTGTTCATCGCGACGGCACTCTCGACCATCGTCGGTGCCGCATCGGGAGGTGTCGCCCGCGCGATCATCCTCTACGAGGCCGCACTGGGTATCGGTATCGCCACCGGGCCCCTCGTCGGTGGAGTTCTCGGCGGATTCAGCTGGCGCGGACCGTTCTTCGGAGTTGCCGCACTGATGGCCATCGCGTTCATCCTGCTCATCGTCATGCTCCCGGACACCCCGAAGCCAGCGCACACCACGTCGATACTCGATCCGTTCCGCGCGCTTCGGCACCGCGGCCTGCTCACCGTCGGCATCACCGCGCTGCTCTACAACTACGGATTCTTCACCCTCCTCGCCTACACCCCGTTCCCGTTGGACATGGGCACGTACTCGATCGGCTTCATCTTCTTCGGCTGGGGCCTGTGCCTGGCGGTCGCGTCGGTGTTCATCGCACCGAAGCTGCAGCGGGCCTTCGGAACGCTGAACATGATGATGCTCGCACTGCTGCTGTTCGCCCTCGATCTGGGCGTCATGGCGATGTTCACCGAGAACAAGACCGTCCTCATCGTGGGAACCGTCGTGGCCGGGTTGTTCCTCGGCGTCAACAACACGCTGATCACCGAGACCGTGATGATCTCGGCACCGGTCGAGCGCTCGACGGCATCGGCGGCCTACAGCTTCGTTCGCTTCACCGGCGGGGCCGCGGCTCCCTACCTGGCCGGAAAACTGGGCGAGTCGAACATGCACGTCCCGTTCTGGGTGGGTGCCGCCTGCACCGCTCTCGCCATCGTGGTCCTGGCAACCGGCCGGAAGGTGCTCGCTCACGTCGACGACCACGAACCTGCACCTCACAGCATCGACGAGGCCCGGGCCGTGACGGTCGGCGACTGAAATACCTTCATCCGAACGGCTTTTCGCGGCGGTCGAGACGTACACGCCTCGACCGCCGTTGCATGTCGAGAATCTCTCTCGTCACATGCGTCCCATCAGTAACACTTTCATAACCAATTCTCAGGTAAAGCCGTTAACGGTTCCCGAGACCGGCCGGTTGGTTTACGGTCACGTCAACACGGTTGTTCGTGTGACTCACCAACAACACCCGTTCCGCGTGGGAGGGCGGGTGCGCGCAGCACGATGCTGCCACTGACCGAAGGGCCACAATCTCCATGTCGCAGAAGTCGATCGCCAGGTCCAAGAAGGCGCGCCTCGCCGCTGCCGGGGCCGCCATGGCACTGTCCCTCTCCCTCGCCGCACCGGGAATCGCCAGTGCGCAGGAACCGACCACACCGGACAGCTCCGTCGTCGAGCAGCCCGCCACCGAAGGCGGCACCGAATCCGGAGCCCCCACCGCCGAGGAGGGCGCAGCCGTCGAAGGATCGGCCACCGTCGACGGGGAACTTCAGACACCCGCTGTGACCTCGGAGGATGCCGCTGCCGCCGCTGCCGACGCTGCGGCTGCCGCCGCCGTCCCGGCCCCCGAAGCACCGTCGAGCATCCGCCCCCTGCCCCAGATCGTCCCCGGCATCGTCATGAACGACGACGGAACCGCGACGGTCAACCTCGACATCATCCCGCAGCTCTCCGACGCCGAGAAGAAGGCAATCGCCGACGCCGAAGCGGCCAGCAAGCTTGCCGCTGAAGCATCTGCCGCCGCTCAGGTGCGCCTCGACACAGCCATGGCCGCCGACACCGCCGCGAGTAGCGACGCCACCAAAGCCGAGGTAGCCGCAGCCGAGGCCGACGTCAAGGCAAAGGCAGCCGTCACGGCCGCCGCATCGGCCAAAGTCCAGAGCGAGGCCGCGAGTGCTGCAGTCACCGCAGCCAAGAACACCGCAGCCGAGCTGCAGACCGCGGCAGATGAGTCCAAGGCCGCCGCCGACAGTGCGGCAGCAGCCGCTGCGGAGGCAGACGCAAAGGCAAAGGAACTCGAAGCCGCAGCCGTCTCGGGCGATCCCGAAGCCACTGCCGAAGCCGAGGCGGCCCGCGCGGACGCCGACGCGAAGGCCGAACTTGCCGCCACTGCCAAGGTCGAGGCCGACGCGTCGAACAAGGCCCTCGCGGATTCCGTTACCGCCGTTCAGGATTCGTTCAAGAACTTCAACCTCGCCAAGGTGACCGCTGCAGTTCGCGCTGCTGCTGCCACGGCCGCGAAATCGCTGGCACTCAACATCGAGGCTCAGACTGCAGCCGCAGTAGCCGCAATGGCCGAGCAGAATGCCGTGAACCTCGAAGCTGCAGCCGAGGCCGCCGCAGGCGAGGAAACCGAATCCGAGAAGGCCGCAGCCGACGCCCGAACCGCAGCCGATGCGGCCAAGGCCGACGCCGAGGCCAAGGCAGAGGCGGCAACCGCAGCGCAGGCTGCACTCGACGCCGCCCCGTCGGATGCCGATATCACAGACCTCGAGCAGGCCGCAGCCGACGCCGCACAGGCAGTCGTGGACGCCGACGCCGCAGTGGTAGCCGCCGATGCAGATCTGGCAACCAAGACCGACGCAGCCGCTGCAGCCAAGGAGAAGGCCACCGCAGCAGCAGCCGCAATGAAGACCGCTCAGGATGAAGCAACTGCTGCGAAGGCCACCGCCGACGAGAAGGCCAAGGCCGAAGCCGACCTGAAGGCCGCAGCAGCCGAACTGGCCGCCAGCGGACCGAAGTTCAGCTGGACCATCAACCTCGGAGATGTTGTCCGCGAGGATGTTCCGGTCACCGAGGTCGACGAGAACACCGTCGTCGTCGACAAGACCGGCGTCTCCCTGGTCGGTGTCAGGAACGAGGACGGATCGTTCACCGTCGCGGACTACTTCACCACCGACGAGAACGGTGTCGTCAGCGTTGCCGGCGATCTGCCGCCGGTCGATCTCGCTCTCGGCGATTCCTCCGACGAGGCGTCGGGCGGGTCGGACAGCTCGTCCAACACCCCGGTGATCCTGGCCGGAGTCGGCGTGGTCGTGGTCGCGGCAGCAGGCGGAGCGTTCTACCTGCGTCGCCGCAGCTCCACCGATGCCACCTCGTAGTACCCGCTGGCTGTGGACGGCGATCCTGACCCTCGTTCTACTCGTATCAGGTTGTGCGAGTGACGAAGTCGGGATCGCCGCGCCCGATCGCTCGCCGGTGCAGTCACAGATCTCGGTGGCTGCACCGGCGAGCGACGTCGCTCCCGCTCAGCCGGAATACATCGAACTCCGGTCCTCGGACGGCACGACCTATCTGAGCAGCCCCATCCATCCCGACCCGCTCTACCGCGGCGGCGACAGTGGCCAGGTGCTGAATCCGGTCGACGAACTGCCCGCGTGGTGGGCCGAGAGCGGCATGCCGGGAACCTCCACCGAACAAACGGTAGTGGTTGCGGGACATAACTATTCGAAGCGTGATGCCCCGTTCAAGGCACTGCGAGTGGTGACACCGGGCGACACCGTCGTGTTGCGCACACCGACCGGCACCCTGCAGTACGCGGTCGAATCGGTCGGCCCACTACCGAAGGGATCCCTGCTGGCGGACAACGAACTCCGACGCTCGGTGCCGGGTCGATTGATCCTCGCCAACTGCGACGTCCAAGGCGGAGAACCAACCGACGACAACTTCGTCGTCGTCGCGCAACTCGTTCGCTGACAAGCCCTTTCGCGATCGGGACTACAGGCCGAGGTCCACCAGGCCGAGGAGCGATCGATATTCGAGCCCCTCGGCGGCGATGACCTCGTCCGCCCCGGTCGCCCGATCGACCACCGTGGCCACTCCGACGACCGTCGCGCCCGCGTCACGCAGAGCCTGCACGGCAGTGAGCGGAGAGTTTCCGGTGGTCGTCGTATCCTCCACCACCAGAACACGTTTGCCGACGATGTCCGGACCCTCGATCTGACGCTGCATGCCGTGCGCCTTCGCGGCCTTGCGCACCACGAACGCGTCGATCGGACGCCCCTGCGCATGCATGATCGACATCGCCACCGGATCTGCACCCATCGTCAGACCGCCGACCGACACGAAATCCCAGTCGGCCACCAGATCGCGCATCAACGAACCGATCAGCGCACCCGCCCGATGATGCAGAGTCGCGCGACGCAGATCCACGTAGTAGTCGGCTTCCTTGCCCGACGACAACGTGACCTTCCCATGCACGACGGCAAGCTCTTTCACCAAATCGGCCAGTTCCTGCCGGTCCGAATTTGCGGCACTCTCGGCCATGTTCGGGTTCCTCTCGTCGCACCACGGATCTTCGATAGGTCGGTACGAACTTACCCACCGAACCGCGCATGTGCTCCCGCCGGATCCGCTGATCGTTCTGCTTCTAGGCAGCGATCTCGGCCGATTGCTGCTCGTCGAGCAGTTCCTTGGTCTCCACGAACGGTTCCGGTGCGGTCAACGAGCGAGACCTCGCGACGAGCGAGGACGGGAACGTGCCGATCGCCTGCGACAACCGGTACGCATTGTCGTTGTACACGCGCACCGCGCCTGCGATACGACGCTCGGTGACGTCGAGTTCTCCGGCCGGGCCTCGAAACGCCCAATTGCCCAACGCATTCTGACGCGCATCGGCATCGGCGAGCACGGCATGGAACGCAGCGGACAGCGCATTCTCGGCAGCCGCCTGTGCCTGCAGCCCCAGGCGGCGATCGCGTACGGCCTTGGACCACGAACGCGCACCGCCGAGCTGACGCAGCAGATCACCGGACAGCCCGGTGGCTTCCGCGGCGGCGAGGAACGGGCCCAACTGCTCGTGACGCCGATCGAGCTCGACATCGACAAGCCGCAGACTCTGCTCCGTCTGCTCGCTGTACCGACCGAGTCGACGCAGCGCGATCACCACATAACCGACCACGACGAACAGGACCAGCACCAGGACTGCCACCACAACACTCGAAGAAACCGTCACAGGGTACGAATTTAGCCGCGTAAGCGCGTCTGCGCCCGTAAACACGCCCGAAGTTTCATCAGGGCTGATTGCGTCGGCGGTCCGAGTCGAACGGAATCGGACGCGACGCGGGCGGACGCGGCACCGGACGCGACGGATTCGCCGAACGCGCAGCCTGCGGACCGGCCGCATCGGGCCTCGGTGGACGAGGCCTACGTCCCGGCTCCTGCGGACGCGGATCCTGGGTGCGGGGTTCCTGGGTGCGGGGTTCCTGAGTGCGCGGCTCAGCTACCCGGGGTGGCCGAACCCGTGGCTCGGGCGTCTTGGGCGCAGAGGTTCTCGGCTCGGCAACACGCGGCTCCGGGCTTCGAACCGCCTGAATACGAGGTTCCGCCACGCGAGGCTGGGGATTCTGCGGCGTGCGCGCCTGCTGAGTGTGTGTCTCCTGGACCAGTGGCCTACCGGGATCGCTTCGATCACGGCCGGGATCGCCGGGGCGAGAGCCGTAGACCGCGCTTCCGCGAACCGGGGGAAGCACATGCAACATGCCCGACAGTCGCGCGACCGCGTCGATCGCGGCATCCCAATCGCGACCGGCACTGCTGAGCGGCAGAGATCCCAGCGTCCAGTCCTTCTCGCTCCACAACAGCTGCAGATTCGCCGGGATGGACTCGGTGAAAGCAGCCATCCGCTGGTCGCAGACACGGCGAGCGATATCGACGTCGGTGGCGAACACCACACGCGGGCCGATGGAGCCGAGCAGTTCCATGTCCTCGTCGCGCGGTGGTGGCGTCGAGCGGGGCCGAAGGTCGATGTCGACATCGGAACCGACCGAGCGCTGCACGGCCACGATCGTGCCCGTCTCCTCGACGTCGAAGAGAACGAACTCCTCACCGCGCCGAACGCCGGTCACAACTCCGAGAGCCACGTCGAACTCGGGCTTGGACAGGGCAGCGCGAGAGAACCGAGTGACCAGTTCTCGATCGTGCGGTCGGTACTCGTATCCCTGAGCCTTGGCCCACATCTGCCGAACACGTCCGGACTGATCTCGCTTGGACCTGTCGATGTAGAGCAGCGCCACTGCACCCATCAGTGCAATTGCCGCAAGGCCGAACCACATTGCCGTCATCGCGCACCACCTTAATCGACATCAACACCTGCGCCGCCCACCACCGCCGGGTCCTGTGAACGGTCCCTACGACAGCTCGGGTTGCCTATCCACCGAGACTGGGCGTTTCGATGATGACGTTCGCGCGAATCGTTCCGTCCTCCACGGCCTCGCCCTGCACCACGACGAAAGCACCGACGGTCAGCGACGCCAGATCGCTACCGGACAACGAGATTATCTGCGTCTGAGGTGTGGTCTGCACCGTCACCGGAGCGCCGTCGAGGCCGTCGAGCGTCAGAGTCGAACCGTCGTTGGCGCTGATCGTTCCCACCGACGAGCCCAGCTGACCGAGAATCTCGGGGATTCCTCCCGGGATCAACTCGGGGGTGGTGGCCGTGCCCGATTCGGTGGGCTGCGGCGCGGTCGTGGGCGCACTCGAGGTGGGCGGCCGGATCGAGGTCGACGTCGACGGGCCGGTGGCCGTGGTGCCGGGCTCGTCCGATCCCCCGCTCAGGAAGGAAATTCCGAACACCACGACGATGGCGAGGACGACGAATCCGATCAGCGCCAGAACCCACGGGCGGGGGCCCTTGCTGCCCGAATCAGCGGCGTTCGGTCCATCGGTGGGAGGCGGAGCGCCGTACTCCGGCGGCTGCCCGAATTGCCCCGTGTGCCCGAACTGCTGAGTGTGGCCGAACTGCTGAGTGTGACCGTACTGCTGGGGCTGGCCGTACTGAGCAGTGTCGTACCCCGGGGCCTGGCCGTACTGCGGAGCCTGGCCGTACTGCGGAGCCTGGCCGTACTGCTGGGTCTGGCCGTAGGCCTGATTCGCCGCCGCCTGCTGCTCGGGGTCGTACGGCGGAAATGCCTGGGTGGGCTGATACCCCTGCGGATACGCCTGTGGATCGTCATTCGGCTGGGCCGGGTTCTGATACGCCTGCGTCGGATATGCCTCGGTGGGGTGAGCGCCGTCGGGGTAGTTCTGGGCCTCGGGGTCCGGCCGACCGTAGTCCTGGGTCGGCTCGGATGACTCCGTCTGGCGTGCCGCGTCCTGATCGCGTTCTCGAGGTGTCCGCGGGTCGTCCGGATTCGTCATTCCACGAGCGTACCTACCCGGTACACCCCAGTTGAAGGCACAAAACAGGCCCGCACGAGCAGTGCTCGTGCGGGCCTGTTCACGAAATACCGCGGCTAGCCCAGGATGAGGCGATCGCCGTCAGGAGTTACGTTGACCGACACCACATCGCCGTCGTGGACCTCGCCGGCGAGCAACAGCTTCGCCAGTTGATCTCCGATGGCCTGCTGGATCAGTCGACGCAGCGGCCGCGCTCCGTACAGCGGGTCGTAGCCGCGCACCGCGAGCCACATCTTCGCCGGCGACGACACGTCAAGCGTCAGGCGACGAGCCGCCAGACGCTTGGCGAGGAAGCCGAGCTGGATGTCGACGATCGACTCGAGTTGATCCTCGGACAACGCGTCGAACACCACCACGTCGTCGAGTCGGTTGACGAACTCGGGCTTGAACGACCGCCGCACCGCGTCCATCACCTGCTCCTTGGTACCGCCGGCACCGAGGTTGGAGGTGAGGATCAGGATCGTGTTGCGGAAGTCGACGGTTCGGCCCTGGCCGTCGGTGAGCCGGCCTTCGTCCAACACTGCGAGCAGGATGTCGAACACGTCGGGGTGCGCCTTCTCGACCTCGTCGAAGAGCACCACCGTGTACGGACGCCTGCGCACCGCCTCGGTCAGCTGGCCACCGGCCTCGTACCCGACATAGCCCGGAGGTGCACCGACGAGCCGAGCGACGGCATGCTTCTCGCTGTACTCGCTCATGTCGATGCGCACCATCGCGCGTTCGTCGTCGAACAAGAACTCCGCCAACGCTTTCGCCAGCTCGGTCTTGCCGACGCCGGTGGGTCCGAGGAACAGGAACGATCCCGTCGGACGGTTGGGATCGGCCACTCCGGCGCGGGAGCGTCGGACGGCGTCGGACACCGCTTGTACTGCGTCCTTCTGACCGACGACTCGCTTGCCGAGCTCGTCTTCCATGCGGAGGAGCTTGGCGGTCTCGCCCTCGAGCATCCGGCCCGCGGGGATTCCGGTCCAGGCCGCGACGACGTCGGCGACGTCGTCCGGTCCCACTTCTTCCTTGAGCATCACGTCGCCCTGAGCCGGCGAGGCATCGGTCTTGGCGGCGAGCTCCTTCTCGAGAGTCGGGATACGTCCGTAGCGCAGCTCGGCGGCCTTGCCCAGATCGCCGTCGCGTTCGGCGCGGTCGGATTCGCCGCGCAGGTTCTCGAGCTCCTCCTTGAGGACGCGCACCGAGTCGATGGCGTTCTTCTCGTTCTGCCAGCGTGTGCTGAGTCCGGCGAGCTTCTCCTGCAGATCGGCGAGCTCCTGGCGGAGCTTGTCGAGCCGAGCCTTCGACGCGTCGTCGGTCTCCTTCGCCAGGGCCATCTCCTCGATTTCGAGGCGACGGACGGCGCGTTCGACCTCGTCGATCTCGACGGGGCGAGAGTCGATCTCCATCCGCAGACGGGACGCGGCCTCGTCGACCAGGTCGATGGCCTTGTCCGGCAGGAACCGGGCGGTGATGTACCGGTCGCTGAGCGTGGCGGCGGCGACCAGGGCGGAGTCCGTGATCCGGACGCCGTGGTGCACCTCGTAGCGTTCCTTGAGTCCGCGCAGGATGCCGACCGTGTCCTCGACCGACGGCTCACCGACGTAGACCTGCTGGAAGCGTCGTTCGAGCGCAGCGTCCTTCTCGATGTACTTGCGGTACTCCTCGAGGGTCGTCGCACCGACGAGGCGCAGTTCGCCGCGGGCGAGCATCGGCTTGATCATGTTGCCCGCGTCCATTGCCGATTCACCGGTCGCGCCTGCTCCGACGATGGTGTGCAGCTCGTCGATGAACGTGATCACCTGGCCTGCGGAGTTCTTGATGTCGTCGAGCACGGCCTTGAGCCGTTCCTCGAACTCACCGCGGAACTTCGCGCCCGCGACCATGGAACCGAGGTCGAGGGAGACGACGGTCTTGCCGCGCAGGCTCTCCGGAACATCGCCGGCGATGACGCGCTGAGCGAGTCCTTCGACGATGGCCGTCTTGCCGACGCCTGGTTCGCCGATGAGCACCGGGTTGTTCTTGGTGCGCCGTGAGAGAACCTGCACCACGCGCCTGATCTCGGTGTCGCGGCCGATGACGGGATCGAGCTTGCCTGCTCGGGCCAGCGCGGTCAGGTCGGTGCTGTACTTCTCCAGCGCCTGGTAGGTGTTCTCGGGATCTGCGCTGGTGACCCGGGCGCTGCCCCGGACGGCCTGGAAGGCGTCGCGCAGCTCGTTCGGTCCGGCTCCGTGGCCGGTCAGGAGCTTGGCGACATCGTCGCTGCCGGTCGCCAACCCCACCATGATGTGTTCGGTGGAGACGAACTCGTCGTCGAGTTCGGTGGCCAGGTGCTGTGCGGCGGTGATCGCGGCGAGGGTTTCACGGCCGAGTTGCGGAGTGGTGGTCGAACCGGATGCCGAGGGCATGCGGTCGACGAGGTTCTGCGCTTCTCGACGCACCGTTGCAGGGTCGACGCCGACGGCCTTCAGCAAGGGTGTGGCGATGCCGTCGGTCTGATCGAGCAACGCCACCAACAAATGTGCCGGACGAATATCCGGGTTACCGGCCGCGGATGCGGCCTGCAGAGCAGCGGAAAGTGCTGCCTGCGACTTCGTGGTGGGAGTGAAACTGTCCACCGGTCACCTTCTTTCCAGAGTGGATTTCAAAGCCTGTCGATGACTACAACCATAGCCAAGTTGAGTCTGTTCCGCTCAACCTTGTTTTTCTCCACATTCGGCGAAATGCGGGATATCCTCGATCGGTCTACTTTGGTGACGGTCGATGGTGTGTCATCGGCAGTGATTCGGTGGGGTGGAGGTGGAGGTGGATCGATGCTCGACGCGCGCACGATCTCCCTGGTTCGCACCGGATTCAAATCCGTCGTGGCCGCTCAGGACGGCCCGGCGCGACTGTCCCGGTCCTTCTACGGGCATCTCTTCGCCGAGCACCCCGACTTCCGAGCCCTGTTCCCCGCGTCGATGGATGCGTTGCGCGAACACTTCGTCATGGCACTCGGATACGTCTTCGAGCATCTCGACGACCCCGACCGCGTCGAACCGTTCCTCGAGCAGCTCGGCCGGGACCACCGCAAGCACGGGATCTCGGGCGCGCATTTCCGTGCCGGCAGCTCGGCTCTGATCAGCGCGTTCCGCACCTTCGCCGGCAACGAGGTATGGACCGACGAGGTCGAGACCGCCTGGAACGACGCGCTCACCGTCGTCAGCAATGCGATGGCCGTCGCCGCCGACAACGACGAACTGCCGCCGTTCTGGAGTGCCACCGTCGTCGAACATCATCGGCTTCTCGACGACCTCGCGGTGGTGCGATTGAAGACCGACGGCGAAATCCCGTACTTTCCCGGGCAGTACGTCAGTGTGCAGATTCCGCAGCGGCCCAAGCTGTGGCGATACCTGTCCCCTGCCATCCCCAGCAATCCCTACGGCGAGATCGAGTTCCATGTTCGACGCGTCTCCGGGGGCTGGGTGTCGCCGGCGATGGTCACCGAAACCGCCGTGGGTGATCGCTGGTCCATCAGTCCGCCGCTGGGCGGGATGCATGTCGACCGCGCGATCCGCGAGGACGTGCTGATGATCGCGGGAGGCACCGGCCTGGCTCCGCTGCGTGCGCAGGTGATGGAGATGGCGCAGCGCAGCAACAATCCGCGGGTGCATCTGTTCGTCAGTGGGACGTATCCGTGCGACCTCTACGATCTGGACACTCTGTGGCAGTTGTCGCTGTCGAACCCGTGGCTGACGGTCGTTCCGGTGACCGAGGAGCTCGAGAATCCGTGGTGGTTTTCGGGCACACCTCGCGAACTACCGTGGGGCATGCACCACCGTCTGCACGGCGCGGTGGGCAAGGTGGTGACCCAGTTCGGCTCGTGGGCCGATCGGCAGATTCAGATCTGCGGGTCGCCGTCGATGGTACGGACGACGATCTACGCTCTCCGCAAGGTCGGCACGCCGATGGAGCACATTCAGCACGATCCGTTCTGAATCACTGTGCGCTGCAAAGTAATCAGCTCGACAGAGATCTCGGCGGCAGATCCTCGACGATTCCGCCCGCCACCAAGCGGGGAGTCCACGTCTCGGTGATGAGCCGACCGTCTCCGGTGATGATCGCGTCGGGATCCGGGTCGATCAGGATGGGGAATCCGGTGTCCGCTGTGGCCCGAATGTTCTGTACCAGTACGCCGTTCTCGATGGTGTAGTGCACGCGCACCGGTTGCAGGTCGGAGTCGAAAGCCCAAGGGCGACCGATGAATATCACCGCACGTTCGCCTGCGTCGAGCACCGAGACCGAACCGTCGTGTTCGAGACGCAGACTCCAGTGCGGCGGCATCGACGTTCTGAATTCGAACCTGCGCGGTGCCCGCGCATCGAGAAGATGGATCATCAACAACGCGCCGTCCCGTGGATCGCGTTGCGGCACAATCACTTCGAATGAATCGCATTCGTAGAACCTGGACCCGAACGGCCCTGGGATACCTGCGCCGAGATCGTCTGCGATGGCGAGTTCGAGCCAAACGAACCCGGAGCCGTCCTCGGCCCGGAGCATGATTCCCTCGGACGGGTGCGGCAAGGGCGACTCGTCCCGCGGCGCGTAGGACAGCACTGCGCGCAGCAATGGCTCGACCACCTCCGCGTCACCGTCTCGTGAATCGAACGTTCGTCGTTGACGACCGGTCATCTCCACCCCCTTCGCCTGGCAAGACAGTCTGCCACCGAGGCTCGGATCAGGTGTCCGATTCTGCGGAAAAGCATTCGTTCGATGCAGTTCCCGGGGCACCCGGCTGCGCCGATTCGGCGCCGCACTGCGCCCAACGCATGAAACCGATCAGTACGATTTTCGGATCAATTCCTGCAGGTCAGCCACGGTTCGCCGGAATCATGGCAGCGGCTACTATGAGCCGGTTCGGTCCGCGGCGGACCGATCTGCCCGGGTGGGCAGCGGCTGTATCAGGAAGGCACACACATCCCCGATGTCCGCTGATTTCGCCGCACGTCTGAACCATCTGTTCTCCACGATCCACCCGCCCGGACGCAAGCCACACACCAATGCCGAGGTCGCCGACGCGCTCGCCCTGCGCGGGCACCAGATCTCCAAGCCGTACATCTCGCAACTACGGTCGGGGCAGCGCGCCAATCCGTCCGCGGACACCGTGGCGGCGCTGGCTGCGTTCTTCAAGGTCAAGTCCGACTACTTCTTCGACAACATCTATGCGTCGAAGGTCGATCACGACCTCGAACTGCTCACCCAACTGCAGGGATACGGTCTACGCCGCCTGTCCGCCCGGGCATTCGACCTGTCCGAGGAATCCCAGAACCTGCTCAGCTCGATGGCCGAGAAGCTCCGCGTGAGCGAAGGACTCCCCGCGGTGCCGCCGGACAAGCACTCTCTAGGACCCAGCTTTCTGAGCTGATATGGGTCGTTCCGCAGGCTCCACTCCCGCGGCCGCGATTCGCGCCTGCACTTCGGGACGCCTCAGTGGCGGCACCGTGGGCGGTGGCTGACGCCGCTCCGGGAGCGCATCGAGTAGCCGGTGCGTCGTTGCCGTGACCTCGGCGACGGCCAGCTCGAAGGCGTCACGGGTGGCGTCGGACGTCTTCTGCACGCCACTGATCTTGCGGACGTACTGACGTGCGGCCGCTTCGATCTCCTCGTCGGTGGCGTGGGGTTCCAAGCCTCGCAGGGTGGTGATGTTTCGGCACATGCGTCGACGATAACCCCGCAGGTCACACCTCGAGAAGACCGGCCACGGCACGTAGACATACCGCACGAACCTGTTCTCGGTCGAGAGTTCTGCGCTCCACCCAGTCCAGACACACCGCTCGCACGAAGGCCACCCATCCGCGCAGCGCGATGCGGATCATTTCGTCGTCGCGAAATTCCGCGGGCAGAGCAGCCAGGATCCGGTCCTGCTGGATCTCGAACTCACGTGTGAGAATGTCGTCGATTCGGCGATCTCCCAGCAGGGACCCGCGGTTGACGGCTCGGACGCCGTGCGCGTGCTCGTCGGTGTAGGAGATGTAGGCGTCGAGCCCGGCGGCGATCTGCTCGAGGATCGGAAGCGAGGTGTCCGGTGCGGTGAGGTCGAGGTTTCGCTCGGATTCGGTGCGCACGATCTCGACGAAGAACTCCCGCTTGGACGGGAAGTAGTGGTACATCAACCCACGTGAGACGCCCGCGAGGTCGGCGACCTCCTCGATCCACACGTCCTCGTAGGGCCGCTCGGCGAACAGTGCCGAGCCGATCTCGAGTAGTTGCGCACGCCGTTGCGCCGGCGTCATCCGCTTGCGGGGTGTGGTCATGGGCCTCGAACTTTACTTGACACGAGTTCAACAGTGAGTACCGTCACTATTGCACACCAATTCAACAAGCCGAAACCATGGAGTGGCGATGTCGACAGAGTTCGCGGTACGAAACGGCGCTCTACCGCATCCCCCGTACCGAATTCCCGTGCTCGGCGACCTCGTCGGCGTCGACCCGCGTACCCCGGTTCAAGATTCGACCGCGATGGCCGGCCGCCTCGGCCCGATGTTCGAGCGGAACGTCCTCGGCAGGCGCTTCGTCTTCGCCTCGGGTGCCGACGTGGTGGGCGAGCTGTGTGATGAGAAGCGCTTCGAGAAGTTTCTGCCACCCGGCGTCGAGAATCTGCGCGATATCGGGGCCGACGGGCTGTTCACCGCCTACAACCACGAGCCGAACTGGCAACGCGCCCACGACCTTCTGCGTCCGGCGTTCACCGCCGGTGCCATGCGCGGCTACCACGAGATCATGGTCGACGTCGCCGACGATCTTGTTCGGCACTGGGAAGACCGCGCACGCACCGGCGCAACGACCGACGTGTCCTCGGACATGACGAAACTGACGCTCGAGACCATCGGTCGCACCGGGTTCAGTTACACCTTCGGCTCGTTCGAGCGAACCGAGCCGCATCCGTTCGTCTCCGCCATGGTCGGCGCACTGACGTACAACCAGCGGCGTGCGTTGCTGAAGATCCCAGCGTTCACCAAGCCCCTGTTCGCCCGATCCGACCGAAGGTACGCACACAACAAGCAGTACCTGGCCAACGTCCTCGCAGACGTCGTCCGGACCAGGCGCCGGTCCACCGAAGAATTCCACGACCTGCTGCAGATCATGATGGACGCGGCACGTGAGGTCGACAATCCGAATGCGTTGAGCGAAGCCAACATCGGCTACCAGATCCTGACGTTCCTGATCGCCGGGCACGAGACCACCTCCGGTGCATTGTCGTTCGCGCTGTACTACCTGGCGACACATCCGGAGGTCTTCGAGCGGGCCCGCGCCGAGGTCGACGAGGTGTGGGGTGCGGAAAAGCCGGAGTTCGGGCAGGTCCCCAAGCTGAGGTACGTCCGCCGAGTCCTCGACGAATCACTGCGCCTGTGGCCGACGGTTCCTGCGTTCGGGCGAGGAGCGCGGGCCGAGACCACCGTCGGTGACGGCTACCGAATGGCGGCCGGGGACTGGGCGATCGTGCTGGTGACGGCCCTGCATCGCGATTCGGTGTGGGGCGATCGGCCCGGTGAGTTCGACCCGGACAACTTTCTACCCGACCGCATCAGAGCCAGACCGGCTCATGTCTACAAGCCCTTCGGCACCGGTGAACGCGCCTGCATCGGAAGGCAATTCGCCATTCACGAAGCGGTCCTGGTACTCGGAACGATTCTCCAGCGTTTCGATCTGCGAGCCGACCCGTCGTACAACCTGCAGGTCGTGGAACGACTGACCATAATGCCCACTGGCTTTCGGGTGCAACCGACGATACGAGCGTAGTCAGTCCGGCAACAGCGGAACCGAGATTCCCGGATCGCGGCCGAGCAGCACCCCACGAGTGAGCGAGGTGGATCCGAACTTCTTGTGTACCCCGTCGAGCGCGCGGTCGAGAGCCGATGCCTCCGGAGGCTTTCGCACCGACGGTGCGTCGAACTGCAACTCGAGCTGTTCCGCTCCGCCCTTGTCGATACTCGAGACGGTGACACCGACGAGGGTGATGCCCTTCTCCGCGATCAGCGGTGCAGCATCGCGGAGCAGTTCGAGTGCGGCGTCCAGGATGTCTCGGGTGTCGGCGGTCGCGCGATCGAGTGTGTGCGAGCGGGTGGCGCGAGTGAAGTCGGCAAAACGCAAGCGCAACATGACGGTTCGACCGGTTCGCTGCGCCCCGCGCATCCGGTGCGTGACGCGATCGACGAGCCCGATCAACGACGCCTCCACCTCGGCCGCGTCGTGCCTACCGCGTCCGAGTGCTCGCTGTGCGCCGATGGAACTACGCGACTTCCCTGGTTGGACGCGCCGCGGATCCCGGCCCATGGCCAGCGCGTACAGGTGGGCGCCCGCACCCTTGCCGAGCACCGAGGCCAACGACCGCTCGCCGTAGGCTGCGATATCCCCGACGGTCCTGATGTCGAGGACGTGCAGCTTCTCGGCGGTCACTTTGCCGACACCCCACAGCCTTTCGATGTTCAGAGGATGCAGGAACTCGAGCTCGCCGCCGGGGGGAACGAGAAGCAGTCCGTCGGGCTTGGCGAATGCGCTGGCCACCTTCGCCAGGAATTTGGTGGTCGCGATCCCGACGGTGATGGGCAGCCCCACCTGCTCGGCGACGTCCCGTCGCAGTTGTTCCCCGATCGAGGCGGCGCTGCCCGCAATCTTCTGCAACCCGCCGACGTCGAGAAATGCCTCGTCGATGGAGATGCCCTCCACCAGCGGGGTGGTGTCGTGGAAGACGTCGAACACGTCCTTGCTCGCCTGCGAGTACGCCTCCATGCGAGGGGGGACCACGATGGCCTGCGGGCACACCGCGCGGGCCTGCCCGCCGCTCATCGCCGTGCGCACCCCGAAGGCTTTGGCCTCGTAGCTGGCGGCGAGCACCACTCCCCCGCCGACGATGACCGGCTTTCCGCGCAACCGAGGGTCGTCGCGCTGCTCCACCGAGGCATAGAAGGAGTCGAGATCGGCGTGCATGATGCTCGCCAAATTCCGATTGTTCGACTCCACGAAACTATGCTCGCACGTGCTTCCGACACTCCTCCATGCACAACCCGAGCAATCAGGGTGGACGAAGTGACCCAGATCACCGAGTGTGCCATTGTTGAAGCCGTCGGATCGGCGTGAACGGCTGGAGAAAATCGTGACGGCCTGGTGGCGGTGGTACGCAGTGCTCGGCGCATTCGGCTGCGCCGCCTACTTCGTGGTCCCGACGACCGTCTGGGGCCAGTCGGTCTTCGTTCTCGTCGGGGCCTCCGCCGTCGCCGCCACCGTCATCGGCACCAGAATGCACCGGCCACGCAACCGAACAGCGTGGCTGGCCATCGCCGCAGGTACCGCCCTGTGGGTGATCGGCGACATCGCCTACGAGTGGATCCACATCACCCGGGGCAGCGTCCCGTATCCGTCGCTGGCAGACGCCTTCTATCTCGTCGGGTATCCGGTCTACGGTTTCGGCTTGTTTCTCCTCGCTCGACACAAGTGGCGAGCGAGTGAGCGCGGCCATGTCGCCAACAGCGCCATCGTCATGGTCGCGTTCGGCCTGCTCACCTGGGTGTTCGCCGTGCAGCCGTCACTCGGCGAAGAGGGTATATCCGGAATCGCCGGTCTGGTCGAGGTCGCGTACCCCGCGATGGACATTTTCCTGCTGGGACTGCTGGCCCACTTCGTCGGCTCACGGCAATGGCGAGCCCTGTCCTATCGACTGCTCACCGTGGCCGTTGCGCTGCTCGTCGTCACCGACACCGTGAACAACTTCGCGATGGCCTCGGATTCCTCGTCCGACCGGTCTCTGTTCGACGTCGGATGGACCATCTCCTATGTCCTGATCGGCGTCGCAGCCCTCCACCCGTCCATGCGGCGCATCACCAACCCGAACATCGAATCCGACGCCCATCTGATGGCGTCGTTCACCACTCCCACGGTCGTCGTGTTGACCGCGGCCACCCTGACCGCGCCGATCGTGATGTTCATCGAAGTCGTTCGCGACGAGCCGATCGCCCAATGGGGATGGGCGGTGCTGCTGTGCGCACTTGCATTGGTGGTGCTGGTGATGTTTCGCATCACGGATCTGCTGCGGTTGTTGCACACCCAGACCGTCCAGCTACGTGCCGTCGCCGATACCGATCACCTCACCGGCCTGGCCAACCTGCGCGCCCTCGAACATCGACTCTGGGGCAATGCGGGTGAATCGACTTTGCTGACCGTCGATATCGACCGATTCAAGGAGATCAACGACACCTTCGGACGCGGCCTCGGCGACCAGGTCCTCGTGGTGGTCGCCGAGCGCCTTCGCGGCGTCGCCGACGACTCGATTCTGTTGGCGCGCTTGGCCGGTGACGAGTTCGCTCTGTGTGGGGCATCGGATTCGATGGACCCGGTCGCATTGGCACACGAGATTCAGCTCCGGTTCGCCACACCCTTCGAGGTGGGGAACATGACCCTGCTGATCGAAGCGAGCGTCGGCGTCGCGACGAATTCTCCGGCCGGCGACGGTGAGGACGAGACGACACCCGATCGCCTCGTGCAGCGAGCCGACCTCGCCGTCCAGACCGCGAAAGCCGCTCAGTCGCGCGTCGCGTACTACGACCGGTCGATGGACCGGGACAAGAGTGAGCAACTCATCATGCTCGGCGAACTCACCACAGCACTCGAAACGGATCAACTGCGACTGCACTATCAGCCGCAGGTCGACCTCACGACGATGACCGTCGTCGGAGTGGAGGCACTGCTGCGGTGGCATCACCCCAACGGCACGGTCCTGTCCCCCAGCGTATTCCTGCCCACCGCCGAACGCACCGGACTGATCCGGCCGTTGACGAGCTACGTCCTCACCCACGCCCTAGCCCAACGCGAGCAGTGGATGTCCGAGGGACTCGAGTTGAGCATCGCCGTCAACATCTCGACCCGCAATCTTTTCGACGACACCCTCATCGGGCAGGTGTGCACGGCGCTGAAGGAATTCGCCTGCCCACCTGGCCGATTGACCTTGGAAGTGACCGAGACGTCGGCGATGACCGACCCGGTGGGCGCGACCGAGAGCCTGTCGATATTGCATGCGATGGGTGTGCAAGTCGCCATCGACGACTACGGCACGGGCTACAGCTCTCTCGCGTACATCGAGCGGCTACCGGTACAGGAGTTGAAGATCGACCGCACCTTCATCGGCGGCATGGCGCGCAACCCAGCGCATGCAGCCATCGTGCGATCGACCGTCGAACTCGCCCGTACGCTGGGATTGTCGGTCACGGCAGAGGGAGTGGAGGACGAGGTGACGATGACGGCGTTGCGCGAGCTACGGTGCGGACGAGCTCAGGGTTACCACCTCGGCCGGCCCACCTCGGCAGACCGACTGCCCGCCCTGGTCGCCGAACTGAACGCACGGCTGAATACTGCTACAGGAGAACGGATATCATGACCGAGGCAGCCCTGTCGGTGTACGCCGCGATCAGATCTCGCCGCGACGTCCGCGCCGAGTTCGACGGCACCGTCGTCGACGACGAGACTCTGCGCCGAATCCTCGGAGCGGCGCATCAGGCCCCGAGCGTCGGCAACACCCAGCCCTGGGACTTCGTGGTCGTCCGCAAGCCCGACACTCTGAGCGCATTCGCCGCCCACGTGGCCGGTTGCCGACAGGACTTCGCGGACAAGCTGGACGCCGAACGCCGAAAGACGTTCGACCCCATCCGTATCGAGGGAATCGAGACGAGCGGAACCGGCGTGGTCGTCACCTACGATCCGAACCGTGGAGGACGGTACGTCCTCGGCCGTGACACCGTCGACGACACCGGACTGTTCTCCGCCGTACTTGCCATCGAAAACCTGTGGCTCGCAGCGATAGCCGAGAACGTCGGCGTCGGCTGGGTCTCGTTCTACGACGAGGCATACCTCACCGAACTGCTCGACATCCCCGCACCGGTCCGGCCGATCGCCTGGCTGTGTGTCGGCCCGGTCGAATCGTTCCAGGAGGTACCCGATCTGGAGCGCTTCGGTTGGCGCACCCGGCGTCCCCTCGACGACGCCCTGCACTTCGAGCAGTACCGCCGATGAGGGCGCGTCTGGTTGCCGTGGCCACTGCCTGCCTGCTCGTGGCCGGCTGCTCTACTGCCGAATCGCCTACCGAACCGTCCACTCCACCGACCACTCCGGCGGCCGAGCCCGCACAGGCTCCGGATGCTGCCGACCCGATCGGTACGGTCGTTCCACTTCCGGGCGCTCCCGAGGGTGTTGTTGTGGGGGCGTCCGGGATCGCTGCTGCCGGGGTGCGCGAGCCCGACGGCGTGGTGCTGTTCGACGCGGCCACCGGCGCTGTGCGGCAGATGGTCTCGACGACGGGTGCGCCGCGTCATCTCTCACTGGCCGGTCCCGACGGCCCGGTGCTGGTTCCGCTCGAGGGCAGTGACGAACTGCTCGAGATCTCGCTCGCCGACGGTGCGATTCTGTCGACCGCCACCGGGGTGGGCCGTCAGCCCCACGATGCCGTGCAGACTTCCGACGGCACCATCGTGGCCACCAACGAGATGGGCGGCGGAGTGATCTTCCTGCGCGGCGGGTCGGTGGTGTCGGATCTACCGCCTGGTCCAGTCCAACCCGGTGGTGTCGCCGCTCTCGGCCCGTTCGCTGCCGTCGCGGACGTGCAGGGCAACGGTGTGTGGGTCTACGACGGTACGACGCAGCAGGAGGTGGCGCAGGCTCCGATCGGCGTCAAGCTCACGCACGCGGTGACGGTGAATCAGACGGTGGCCGGGTTCGCCGACACCGACGGCGGAACGGTCCTTCTCGCATCGGTCGACGCTGCCGGGGGCATTCGTCAGATCGCGTCGATCGATGCGCCCGGAAACCCGTACGGGCTCGCCGTGGATCCCGAACGCCGACTGCTGTTCGTGACGCTGACCGCATCGAACGTACTGAGGGTCGTCGACGTGTCCGATCCCGCTGCTCCGCGCACCCTGGGCGATGTGCCGACGGTGACGCAGACCAATTCGGTTGCGGTCGATCCGCGGACCGGCGACGTGCTGGTGACCGGCAGCGACCCGGGCGCGAGCAGTTCGATTCAGATCATCACCCGCGCGGAGTTGCCTGGTAGTTAGACCGTCACCAGCCGTAGGACCCTGGGATTCCTTTGAACGGGCCCACCACGTCGTCGGTGATCCAGCCCTCGTAGAACCCGCCTTCCTGGGGCCGGACCGCTTCGCCGTCGATCTCGCAGTCCAGACGACTGGGCGAGAAGGCGAGGTACCCGGCGATCTCGGCGAAACGAGGAGTGGGGTTCTCGTAGCTCCATCCTGCGGCGGGTGCGACGGTATCTCCACCGTGCACGTCCCAGTAGGTGGCAGCACCCTTCCACTCGCAGTGCGTCGAGCGGGCGTCCGAGGGCGTCAGCGCACCCGGAACCACGTCCGCAGGCGAGATGTACCAGGTCGGTGGGTGGCTCGTCTCGAGCACGCGGTACGCGGCGGTGGTGCGGGCGACCACCTCGCCGCCGAGCCGAACGACCAGGGAACGGTTGGAGGCCTCGAGTTTGGGCGGGCGGGGGTAATCCCAGACGGACTCCTGGCCCGGCTTCGGCTTCTCGGGAACGACGGATCTCGGCAGATGTGAACTCATACTTCGATGGTGCCACCGGGTGTCACGGGGCGTCGACGGGATAGAGATCGTCCACCCGTTCCTCGTCGAGAATCCAGCGATCCACCTCGTCGAGAGGTTCGACCGTGCGCACCGAGGTGACCGAGGCTTCGGGCGGGCGCTGTTCGGTTCGACCCGGCTCGGTGCCGACTGGTTCGGTGCGGATTGGTTCGGTGCGGACTGGTTCGGTGCGGACTGGTTCGGTGCGGACCGGCTCGGTACGGACCATCGGCGCGGGTGCCGGTATGTCGGGCGTGGGGAGTTTGGAGGTGGGGAGTTCGGCCCCAGGTGTCACGGGTTCGACTCTCGGGACCGCGATTGCCACCTCTTCGGGGGCGGGGTCTTCGTCGGCGATGTCGATCGTCTTCGGCAGTTCCGCCGGTATCCGAACGAGGATGCCGAGTCCGTGCGTCGCGGCCAACAAGCTCACCGGGGCGACGGTGGCAATGGCCGCGGACAGGGCTGGATGCAGTGTGCCGGCGTCGGAGATGAAGGCGTGCATGGCATTTGCGCCGATACTCACCAGAGCTGCCGTGATCAACACGCCCCAGAAGAAGCGTCGACCACTGCGTTGATCCTCGAATTGGGCGAGCGCGATGACGGAGATCGTGGCCTGCAGGATGGTGCCGTCGACGATCACCGGCCACAGCCAGGACAGTGAGCGCGGAACGCCTGCCATCGTGGCGAGATCCCACAGTGCGGCGAAGCTCAGCACGAAGGACGCAATTCCGATGACGGTGGTGATGACGACCGCACTGACGAGCGTCGCACGCAGGACCTTGTTCATGGATCGTCATGAAACACGATGCCACCGACAAGTTCGACGGATCGGGCGGGAGCTACCCTCGAGGCACCCGGCTATCGCGTGGTGAACGCGCCGCCGTTGCCGTGAAGCGTCTGACCGGTACTAGGCAGAGCACCCGCCGAGGAGAAGAACACTGCCACTGTGTTCACCGCCACCCGGGCCGTGCTCCACCCTCTCTACATCGATTGCGATTGAACGTGTTCAGGCCACGCGCATGCACTTGCCAGCGTCCTCGTGGCGCATCAACCCCAGGCGGGCGGCGTCCAGGTTTCGGCGAGGGCGAGGTTCTTCTGACTGCTCTGCGAGCTTTGCAAGTACTCGAGGAAAACCCGCAGCGCGGGTTGCCTGTTGTCAGCGCGCCAGACGATCGCATGTGGATAGACCGGGGTGGGATCGACGATCGGGATTCTGCGCAGATCGTAGGACTCGGGCCACAGATACCTGGACCCCTCACCGATCAGAGTGGATATAAGGGCAGAATTCGCAAGCTCTTCGAGAAGTACGTCCACGCCGAAACTTGTTCCGATCGAGTCGATTCGGATCCCGAACGTTCGGCCGAACTCGTCGTAATATGCACCCCAGTCGGTGTCCGAACGCACGCCTGGCATCCATATCCGGTGTGGACGAAGATCTGCGATGGAGACGGAAGCCTTGTCAGCAAGGGGATGCTTCGGCCCGGTGAGTAGTTGATGGCGATCGTCGATGACGCGCGTCGACCGAAGTTCGGCCGGAAGCGTTCGACTGCGCGTAGCGCTGATGGCGCGGAAAGTTGCGTCCACACTGCCGTCCAAGACGGCGTCGAGGGCAGCGTCGGTGTTTGCGTCGGGGAGGGTGACGACATCCAGATCGATCTGTGGGTGAATCCTGTGAAATGCCCGCAGTGAGGTCGCAGGAGCCGTGCGACGGTTGAGAACGTCGACCCGTAATGCTCTGTTGCCCAACGCCACCGAACCGACGGCCCGCTGTGCACTCTTGACCAGCTCGCGCGCATGGGGCAGGAAAGCCTGCCCGTCCACACTCAATCGGGCTCCCCTCCCGGAACGCACGAACAGCGAGACACCGAGGCTTCGTTCCAGTGCCGCAATGCGTTTGGATACAGCCTGTTGTGTCAGCCCCAACCCGTCAGCGGCAGCCTGGAACTGACCTCCGTCTGCGGCTGCCACGAACGTCCGCACGGCCTCCGTATCCACCGTCGAACCCTATACGGACAACCATCGGTTGTGACTCGCCGACCTCGAGGTTGTTTGCCGACCGCCAACGGGTGCAGTTTGCTCGACATGCCCATCCGGAAGAGGTTCGCAGAGAGGACCGCCATGAACTTCGCCGAAAAAGTGCAGCGCGCAATCATGCTCACAGCAAAAATCAGTACGATCCCCTACACCGACCAGCAGGCCATTCGAGAGGGCTGGCAGGAACTGACCGGACAAACTGTCGACGACGCCTTCCATCTCATTCCACCGGTCTTTTCGGACCACGGGATCAACATCCGCATCGGCGGAAATGTGTTCGTGAATCAGAACTGCCGCTTCAACGACATCGGCGGGATCGAAATCGATGACGACGTCATGCTGGGGCCCAATGTCAGCCTGATCACCTCGGGGCATCCGATCGAACCCGCCGGGCGACGGGCCGGAATCACCTCGGCACCGATCACGATAGGACGAAACGTCTGGATCGGAACATCAGCACTGATCCTGCAAGGCGTCACCATCGGCGCGGAAGCCATCATCGGTGCCGGCGCTGTCGTCACTCGCGACGTACCCCCTCGAACGTTGGTGGCCGGGGTGCCGGCAACTGTGGTCAAGACACTCGCCTGAGTTCTCGGTGCCATTCAGTTGGTCCCCAGCGCCCTCTCGAAAAGGGCGAGCAACCGGTCCCAGTGCCGCTGCAGCCCAGCCGGATCGAAGGCGTCCGTGTCGGACATCGTGAACCCATGAATTGTGCCGGGATAGATCTCGGAGTTGTAGCTCAACTGTGCGGCGTCCAACGCTCTATTTAATTCGTTCAGAGCCTCGGGCGTCAGATCGCCTGCGGCGTGGCCAAAATGGACTTCGGCGGTGATTTTCGCAAGCTCTTCGATTCGGTCCGCTGCCACCGGGCCATGGAATGCGGCAATCGCGGCAATCCGGCTCGGGTACACGGCGGCGGTTCGCGTCGCGAGCAGACCACCGATGCAGTAACCGACCACCCCAACTTCACCTGTGCTCACTTCAGGCTGTTCTTCAAGAAATTGTAGGTAGACCTCGGCGTCGCTGGAGACGCGCTCGGCAGTGTGCAGATGGATGAAAGGCATCAACTGGTCGACGAGTGCCGGCCGAATTTCTTCTCCGATGTGGTCGGGAAGCGCGACGAGGGGCGCTCGACCATGTCGGTAGAAGATGTTGGGAACGAGCACGTAGTAGCCATGGGCGGCCAACTTTTGTGCCATCTCACGAAGCACGGGCCGAGGACCGAACGCATCGGGATACATCAAAACGCCTGGGTGCGGCACCTGGTCATCTGGAAACGCGGCGAAGACGTCGGCGTGTCCATCCGCCATCGGGATCTGGAAAGTTTTGGTGGGCATGAATTCTCCTGTCGTGGTTGATTTTTCGATACCATCAACACAACAAGGCGGACCCCGCGCTCCCGTCAAAACAGGGCCGGGTCACCGATCCGTGTGTGGCGCAACGCCGTCCCGGTGGTCATTGCCAAAGAATAACGCGTCCGGAGCCGCCGACACCAGACTCGCGGAGATCGGTCGAGAACACTCCCGGAGGTGGACCGTGGATCACGACTGCTGGTCGACCCCGACGTCAGCCACCGGACGGTGCGTCCGGCTTCCTCGGCGCTACCCGAAGAGGCGGGGATGACGGAGATCGTTGTCGACGTCTCCGCATCCGCGGTACAGGAAGCTCAAGCGGTTCGGACGGCTCCGCGGTAGAAGTCGGCGCGATCGTGTGCAGACATTCCGCCCCACACGCCGTAGGGCTCGTTCGCCTCCAGGGCGTGCTGGCGGCATTGTTCGAGTACCGGGCAGCGGCCGCAGACCTGCTTGGCGGATTTTTCACGCGAGGTGCGGGCGCGTCCTCGTTCGCCTTCGGGATGGAAGAACACGGACGAGTCCAATCCGCGACACAGTCCGTCGAGTTGCCAGTCCCATACGTCTGCGTTGGGTACGGGAAGTTGGACCGGCCTGGCGGGTGCGCCTCGCACCATGAGCTGTCTCCTCACTGAAAAAGTGAACAAGCTCACTATCTCGCATTCGTCATACTTTTACAAGTCCTTTCGGTCATTCGTAGTACTTAAAAGCAAGCATGCTTGCTTGAGTTTTCTTCGATCAGTGACTCTCGGACATTCCCGCGCGCTTCTCGAGCTCCAGCAGAATGTGCTCGGCGATCTTGGTCGGGGGCGGACCGATGTCGACGACGATGGAGTTCTCGTCCTCACCCAGCGGCTCGAGGGTCGAGATCTGCGTGTCGAGCAGCGAGGACGGCATGAAGTGGTCCATCCGAGCATTGAGGCGACCGCTGATCCGATCCTTCGTTCCGGCCAGATGCACGAAGATCACCTCCGAACCCTCCCTCGACCCAGCAGCCAGCACGTCCCGATACGTCCGCTTGAGGGCCGAGCACGTCACGATCCCCGATCGGCCCGTCGTGGTGTGGTCGGTGATCCATTCCGCGATCACGTCGAGCCACGGCCACCTGTCCTCGTCGGTCAGCGGCTGACCGGCCGCCATCTTGGCCACGTTGGCGTCCGGATGCAGGTCGTCGCCCTCCTGCAGGTCCCATTTCAACGCGCCGGCGAGAATTCCCGCCACCGTCGACTTGCCCGAACCGGACACTCCCATCACTACGAGAACCGGATGATGCGCTCTGCCTGTCGTCTGTGATGCCATCCCTCGATACTGCTCCATCTCGCTCCGGCGGATCGGACAGACGCGAGAATCCGGGCAACCCGTGGGACGATCGGTCGGACATGAGCGAGACCAGCGACTTCCGCCAGCTTCACGATTCGGTGCTCGACGAGCTCGGTCGCGACATCGTGAGCGGCGCGATCCCGAGCGGGACCCGAATCTCGGCCGACGACGTCGCCGTGCGGTTCACGGTGTCGCGGACCGTCGTCCGGGAAGTGGTCCGCGTCCTGGAATCGCTGGGGTTGCTCACCGTGCGTCGGCGCGTGGGGATCACCGTGCAGGGCTCGCAGAACTGGAACTCCCTCGATCCGGTGGTCATTCGCTGGCAACTGGCCGGGCCCGCCCGCGCCGAGCAGTTGCTGCTGCTCAGCGAATTGCGTTCGGGCATCGAGCCTTTGGCGGCCAAGCTCGCGGCGCATCGAGCAACGCCCGAGCAATGCGGCGCGCTGACGGCCGCTGTCATCGGAATGTCGTCGACGTCCCGGGCCGCGGATTCCGACGCCTACCTCGAGCACGACAGCAATTTCCATCGCACATTGCTGGCGGCCTCGGGCAACCCGATGTTGCGGTCGATGTCCGACATCGTGGTGGAGGTGCTGGCCGGACGCACCCGGCATTCCCTGATGTCGCGGCAGGCCGACCCGGAGGCGATCCGGCTGCACGGCGTGGTCGCGTCGTCGATCCAATCCGGCGATGCAGACGGCGCGCAACGCGCCATGTTGGCCATCGTGACCAAGTCCGCTGCCTCGATGTCGGCGGCCTCCGGTGTGACTCCGTCGCCCGGTCTGGTCCCCGACCAGCAGTGATACATCACGCGCACAAAGCCAGGTACGCCGAGGCGGGGTTCATCGCCTAGATTCGACGGGTGACTGCTCTCGAATTGCCGCTCGAACTTCGCCGCGCACTCGTTGGAGTAGCTCGGACTCCGCGTCTGCTCGTCGCGTCCGATTACGACGGCACCATGGCGCCGATCGTCTCCGACCCGCAGAAGGCCTTCCCGCACCCAGAGTCGGTCAGCGCCATGCGCGGGCTCGCCTCCCTGGCCGGCACCAACGCTGCCGTCATCTCCGGACGTGCCCTCCGCGATCTCGCGATCCTCTCCCGCCTGCCGTCCGAGGTGCAGTTGGTGGGCAGTCACGGCAGTGAGTTCGACGCCGGATTCATCAACGCCATCGACGAGAACGCCAAGAAGCTCCTCACCGTCATCACCGGCGAACTCCAGGCCATCGCCGACGCCCATCCCGGCGTGAGTATCGAGACAAAGCCGGCCAGCGTCGCGCTGCACGTCCGCAATGCCGAGACCGCCGCCGGTGACGAAGCGCTCGCAGCGGTGCGATCCGGTGCCGCTGCGCGGGACGGCGTTCAGGTCACCGAAGGCAAGTCCGTCATCGAACTGGCCGTCATCGTCACCGACAAGGGCGTCGCCCTCGACATTCTTCGCCATCAGGAAGCCGCCACTGCCGCAGTCTTTTTCGGCGACGACGTCACCGACGAGAAGGCGTTCGGACACCTGCACGGGCCGGACATCGGCGTCAAGATCGGGCCGGGAGACACCCTCGCGGAGTTCCGGATCGACAGCACCGAGCAGGTCGCGCTCGCCCTGGCATTTCTGCTCGAAGAGCGACGGCAGTGGCTTTCGGGAGCCGACGCCCCACGCATCGAACGACTGACGATGTTGGCCAGCCCCAATGCCGTAGCGCTGCTGACCCCCGACGCCGACGTCACCTGGCTGTGCCACCCCGAACCCGATTCCGCAGCAGTGTTCGCGCACCTGCTCGGCGGCGATCAGGCCGGCCACTTCAGCGTCGGACCCACCCGCGCATCACTTCCGCTGAGTCAGCAGTACGTGGACGGCACGATGACGGTGCAGACCAAGTGGGCCAGCCTGCAGGTCACCGATTACCTGCCGCACGACATCGGCCAGGGCCAGACCGCGCTGACGCGAGTCATCACCGGCAAGGCCACCGCCGTGGTCACCTTCGCACCGCGTCCGGAATTCGGAAAGGCCTGGGCCTCACTCGAACCCGATGTCGACGGTCTCCGCATTCTCGGTACCGCAGATCCGATGGTGCTGCGCAGTCCCGGCGTCACCTGGAACATCGTCTCCGACGGATCTCAGCAGACGGCACACGCCGAGGTCGATCCGTCCGACGGACCGATCGTTCTCGAATTGCGGCTCGGCACAGACGATCTGACCGAATACCCGTGGGACGAGGTGGAGCGTCGCCGCGCCTCGGAGGCATACTGGAAGGACTGGGCCGACGGCCTGGACCTGCCTCCACTCAAGCGCGATCTGATGAAGCGATCGGCACTGACCCTCCGCGGCCTCGTACATGCCGAGTCCGGCTCGATCATGGCTGCGGCCACCACCTCACTGCCCGAGGACATCGGCGGAGTACGTAACTGGGACTACCGATACTGCTGGCTGCGCGACGCCGCACTCACCGCAACCGCGCTGGTCGACGTGGGATCGATGGCGGAGGCAGAGAACTACCTCTCCTGGATCCACGGTGTGCTCGAGTCGGTCTCCGGCCCCGAGCGTCTGCACCCGCTCTACACGATCTGGGGTCTCGGCCTACCGCCCGAGGCCGTCATCGACGAGCTGCCCGGCTACGCCGGCTCGCGTCCGGTACGCGTGGGAAATGCTGCCAATCAACAGGTTCAGCTGGACGTCTTCGGTCCCATCGTCGAACTGGTGTCCGCTCTCGCCCATGCACGCAAGGCCGCAGGATCGGACCACGTTCTGTCCGAAGACGATTGGGATCTCGTCCGCGCCATGGTCGAAGCCGTCGAGCGTCGGTGGTTCGAGCCCGACCACGGCATCTGGGAGATCCGCGACAACCCCCGTCACCACGTCTACTCCAAGGTGATGGGCTGGATCACCGTCGATCGCGCCATCCGACTCGCCGAAAAATTCGGTCGCACAACAGAACCCAGCTGGGCATCTCTGCGCGCGACCATCCGCGAGGAAGTGCTCGCCAACGGCTGGAACGAGGAAGTGCAGTCCTTCACCGCCGCGTACGACGGCACCGACCTCGACGCCGCCACGCTGTTCATCGGACTGTCCGGACTGATCGACCCGGCCGACCCACGCTTCGCGGCCACCGTCACCGCCACCGAAGCCGAACTGCGCAGCGGCTCGACCGTGTACCGATACCGCCACGACGACGGACTGCCCGGCGGCGAAGGTGGCTTCCACCTCTGTGCGGCCTGGCTCGTGGAGGCATACCTACTGGTGGGACAACGCGCCGAAGCCGAAGCACTGTTCGCCCAACTCGTCAGTGCTGCAGGGCCCACCGGACTGCTCAGTGAGGAATACGATCCCATCGCCGAACGATCCCTCGGCAACCATCCGCAGGCCTACAGTCACCTCGGTCTGCTGCGTTGCGCGAGATTGCTCAGCGCTCAGCCTGCTTGACCCCCGCCCCCCTTCCGCGTCAATGGCCCCTCCCTGGTTGGGATCAATGCGCCTTTGTTGCACTCAGAGCGACTGAATCTCACATTCATCCCGAACGGGGGGCGGGTGGGCGGGCAGAAGGCGGGCGGGCAGGAGAGCGGGCGGCAAAGGTCAGGCGATAGCGGGCGGCTGTTTCGGCGGCGGTCCTGCGGTTCGGCCGCGGAAGAGTTCGGTCGGCAGAGTTTCGGCGGCGACGATGCCCGAGTGGGAGGACGAGAGCACCAGTTTGCCTGCTCGACGGCCTTTTTCTTCGGCGTCTTGGCGCACGGTGGTGAGGTTCTCGCGGATGGCGTCGGAGATGCCGTCGAATCCGGTGACCGAGAGTTGGCTCGGCACATCGATTCCCGAGACTCGAGCGAAGTTGAGTGCGCCGAGGGCGATGACGTCGGTGGTGCAGAGCAGGGCGGTGGTTTCGCGGTTGGCCTGCAGCGCTTGGGCGGCCGCGGAGTGGCCGGAGCGGACGGTGTGGTCGAAGCGTTCGACGACGGTGAGGATGTCGGGGTCGAGTCCGGCGTCGATCATGGCTGCCTGGACTCCGGCGATGCGTTCGCGTTGGACGTGGAAGTGACTGTCCGCCAAGCGCCCCGGGGGTACGACGCCATCGCGGCGGTCGCGTCCGAGCCTCATGCACAGGACGGCGAGGTGCTCGTGCCCCTGTGAGATGAGATGTGCGGCAAGCATTTTCATCGCGCCTCGGTCGTCGATGGCGACGAGGGCCGCTTCGGGGATGTTGCGCGGCTGATCGCAGACGACGATCGGTAGGTGGCGTTCGCGAACGGCAGCGAGGTAGGGGTCGTCGTCGGCGACGGAGTAGACGACGAAGCCGTCGACTCCTGCTTGTTGGACGACGGCTGCGGCTTGCACGTCGTCGCGTTCGGCTCCGGCGGGGATAAGCAGTAGGCCCTGCCCTGCGGCTTCGCAGGATTCGGCGAGTCCAGCGAGGAAGCTCATCGCGGCGGGGTCGCGAAAGGAGTAGCTCAGGGCTTCGGTGAGGAGCAGCCCGATGGCTCCGGCCTTGCGGGTGCGCAGCGATCGCGCGACGGGGTCGGGGCCGGCGTATCCGCGGCGTTTGGCGGCCTGGAGGACGCGTTCGCGGAGTTCCGGAGAGAGCTGATCGGGTCGGTTGTAGGCGTTCGAGACGGTGGTGCGCGATACCTTCAGCTCGGCGGCGATCGACGCCAACGTCGCCTGACGTCGCGGTTCGCTTGACCTGACCATAACCGGGACGTTAGTCCCACAACACGGCGTAGAGAAACTCGAGGTCTCGTTCGTCCGATTCGATCCGTCACCCCACTGCGCGCTAGAGTACAACGGTAACGGTTTCCATTAGCGTCAAGTTCCGCTCACAGGAGTTCATCGATGTCGTCCACCCATCGCGCGTCCCGGACCAAGCTCACGGCTGCACTGGGCCTGACCTGCGCCGCAGCCCTCACACTCAGCGCGTGCAGCTCCACCGAATCCGCGAGCACCGAGTCGGCTCCGGCCACCGCCGTCGACGGACCGATCACGATCGTCGCGTCCACGAACGTCTGGGGAAGCGTCGCCGAGGCGGTTGCAGGCGACCTGGCGACAGTGACGTCGATCATCTCCGACCCGTCCGCGGACCCGCACTCCTACGAGGCGAGCCCCGCCGACGCGGCTTCCGTAGCCGAGGCGTCGCTCGTGGTCTACAACGGTGGCGGCTACGACCAGTTCATCGAGGACATCCTCGGATCCGAGGGCCAGGACGTGCCGTCGGTCGATGCCTTCTCCCTGCTCGAGGACAGCCACGATCACGACTCCGAGCCCGCCTCCGACGAAGCGACACCGGAAACAGAAGCAGAAGCAACGGACGATCACGGCCATTCGCACGGTGAGGTCAACGAACACGTCTGGTACAACGCCGAGGTGGCAGCGCACACCGCCGAGGAGATCGCCGACAAGCTCGGTCAGCTCGATCCCGACAACGCTGCGCAGTACACCGCCAACGCCGAGACGTTCCACGAGCAGGTCCACGGCATCACCGACGTGACGGCGAAGATCGCTGCCGATCACCCCGACGCACCGGTGGCGCAGACCGAGCCGATCGCGCACTACCTCATCGAGGAGTCCGATCTCGACGATCGCACCCCCGAGGATTTCAAGGACGCCATCGAGGAGGGCAACGACCCGTCTCCGGCATCGATCGCCGCAACGCGTGATCTGTTCACCTCGAAGTCCGTCCGCGCGCTGATCTACAACATCCAGACCGAAGATGCTGTGACACAGGACATTCGCTCCACCAGTGAGGCCGCGGGCATCCCCGTCGTCGAGGTCACCGAGACTCTGCCCGCCGGGATGACGTACCTCGAGTGGCAGACCAAGGCAGCGACGGATCTGCAGGCCGCCCTCGCAACCACCCCTTGAGCCGATCCGACTCCTGATCTCGGACCGGTTGATGGAAAGCTGTAGTACATGCCTGCTGTAGAACTGCGCGATGCCGGACTGGCGTTCGGTGAGCGCACGCTCTGGCAGAACCTGGATCTGGCGGTCGAGAAGGGCGAGTTCATCGCCGTTCTCGGCCCCAACGGGTCGGGCAAGACGTCTCTGCTCAAGGTGCTGCTGGGCCAGAATCACCTCACGTCCGGCACGGCCGCGATAGACGGCCATCCCGTCCGTCGCGGCCAGTCGGGCGTCGGCTACGTGCCCCAGCAACGCAACATCGACGACGATCTACCCCTGCGCGGACGCGACCTCGTCGGCCTCGGCTGGGACGGCCATCGGTGGGGCATGGGCCTGCGCGGCATGCGGCAACGCAAGGAGACGGTGCAGCGCGCGATCGATCAGGTCGACGCCAACTCCTTCGCGGGCGCTCCCGTGGGCTCGATGTCCGGCGGTGAACAGCAGCGGCTGCGCATCGCCCAGGCACTCGTCGGCGATCCGTCGGTCCTGCTGTGCGACGAGCCCCTGCTCAGCCTCGACCTCGCCAACCAGTCTCTGGTCTCGAGCCTCATCGATCGCCGACGGCGGGAGCACGGCACGGCAGTGCTGTTCGTGACGCACGAGATCAACCCGATCCTCCCGCTCGTCGATCGCATCGTCTACATCGTCGACGGCCGGTTCCGCATCGGCACTCCCGCCGATGTCATGACCACCGAGGTCCTGTCCGAGCTCTACGGCACCGAGGTCGAGGTGTTGAAGGTTCGCGGCCGGCTCATCGTGGTCGGAACCGGTGACTCCATCGATGCACTCGGCTCGGCCGGCGCTCACCATCCACCCGTGCCGCACGACAGAGAAGACAAGGCATGAACGAGAAGGTTCTCGACGCATTCTCGAAGATGCTCGACTTCGACACCACCGCCAATCTGCTGACCTACGACTTCGTCCAGCAGGCTCTGCTCGCCGCCGCGATCCTCGGATTGCTCGCCGGGGCGCTGGGCCCGCTGATCGTCAGCCGCCAGTGGGCGTTCGCGGTGCACGGATCGAGTGAGCTCTCGCTCACCGGCGCCTCTGCCGCACTGCTCGTCGGCATCACCGTCGGCCTCGGAGCCATCGTGGGGTCCGTGGTCGCGGCGGTGATGTTCGCCCTGCTCGGTAGCAAGGCCCGCGACCGCGACTCGGTCATCGGCGTCATCATGTCCTTCGGCCTCGGCTTGTCGGTGTTGTTCATCTGGCTCTATCCCGGCCGAACCGGCACCAGCTTCTCGCTGCTGATCGGCCAGATCGTCGGCGTCGGGCAGAGCGGGATCGAGTTGCTGCTGGTGTGCGCCGTCCTGGTGCTGATCGTCCTCACCGTGGTCTATCGGCCGCTGCTGTTCGCCAGCACCGACCCCGAGGTGGCGCTGGCCCGCGGCGTCCCCGTCCGCGCACTCTCGGTGGTCTTCGCCGTGCTCGTCGGCGTCGCCTGCGCACTGGGCGTCCAGATCGTCGGAGCGCTGCTGGTGCTCTCGCTGCTGATCACTCCCGCCGCAGCCGCCGCACGGGTCACTGCCAGCCCACTCAAAGCGACGCTGCTGTCCATCCTGTTCGCCGAGATCGCCGCCGTCGGAGGCATCCTGCTCTCCCTCGCCCCCGGGCTTCCGGTGTCGACGTTCGTCACCACCATCTCCTTCGTGATCTATCTCGTCTGCCGTGCGATCGGCGGAACCCGCAAGGCCAATTCCGGACGGCTGGTTCCCGCCTAGGATGACGAGGGTGTCCATCGACCTCAACGCCGATCTCGGCGAAAGCTACGGTGCATGGACTCTCGGGGACGACGACGCGATGCTCGCCCTGGTATCGAGCGCCAACGTTGCGTGCGGCTTCCATGCCGGTGATCCCACCACTCTGCTGCGTACGTGCCGTTCGGCCTCGAACGCAGCCGTGCGGATCGGTGCGCAGGTGGGCTATCACGACCTCGCCGGATTCGGCAGACGCTTTCTCGACGTCTCCTCGGCCGATCTCACCGCCGACGTGATCTATCAGATGGGTGCACTCGACGCACTCGCTCAGGTCTCCGGTTCGGCCGTTGCCTACGTCAAACCACACGGCGCGCTGTACAACGCGATCGTGCACCATCGCGTTCAGGCCAAGGCCGTGGTCGACGCCGTTCTCGCCTACGACCCCACGCTGCCGGTGCTCGGCCTGCCCGGTTCGGTGTTCCTCGACGAAGCGGAGCGAGCCGGGCTTCGCACTGTCACCGAGGCTTTCGCCGACCGCGCGTACACCCCGCAGGGAACGCTGGTGGCCCGCTCGGAACCTGGCGCCGTGCTGTCCGATCCCGACGCCGTCGCCCGGCGCGTGCTGACCATGATCACCGACGGCACCACCCTGGCGGTCGACGGCTCGCCCATCGACATTGCCGCCGAGTCGATCTGCCTGCACGGCGACTCCCCCGGCGCGGTCGCGATGGCAACGGCCGTGTCGGAACTGCTGCGCGGCAACGGCATCGACGTGACAGCCTTCGTCTGATGCGCATTGTTCCGGCGGGTGAGAATGCAGTACTCGTCGAGTTCGACGGGCTGGACGAGACCATGGCGTATTACCGCTCTCTGACGGCCGATCCACCGTCTCGAGTCGCCGATCTGGTTCCCGCCGCCCGCACCGTGCTGGTGATGTTCGACGGGCCGAAGCAGCCGATACTGGACTGGATCTCGGCCACCGAACCCGCAGTCGACGTGGACGACGACCGGTCCGACACCGTGACTATCTCGGTGGTATACGACGGCGAAGACCTCGACGAGGTGGCCCGACTGACCGGCCTGTCCACCACCGAAGTCGTTGCCGCACATACCGATCAAGCGTGGATCGTTGCGTTCGGCGGCTTCGCACCCGGCTTCGGCTATCTCGTCGGCACCGACGCCCGGCTGCACGTTCCGCGGCGCACGTCGCCGCGCACCAGCGTCCCGGCCGGCTCGGTGGGGCTGGCGGGTGACTTCTCGGGCATCTATCCGCGCTCCTCCCCCGGCGGCTGGCAACTGATCGGGCGCACCGACGCGCAACTGTGGAACCTGGACCGCGATCCACCCGCGCTGCTGCGGCCCGGCACCACCGTTCGATTCGAGCAGGCATGAGAGCCCTGACCGTTCTGCAGACGGGACCACTGTGCACCGTCCAGGATCGCGGGCGCCCAGGGTATGCGTCGATCGGTGTGGGGCGCTCGGGGGCCGCAGATCGGCTCTCGCACGATGCCGCGAACCGATTGGTGGGCAACAACTCCGACGCCGCCACGCTGGAAGTGACCTTCGGTGGCCTGAACCTCCGCGCCGAGTTCGACGCCGTCGTGGCCGTCACCGGGGCACACGTGATCTGCCGCGTGGACGGCACCCTGCAAGGATTGAATTCGACGCTCGTGGTCCGAGCCGGACAGGTACTGGAATTGACCACGCCCACATGGGGTCTGCGGAGTTACCTGGCCGTGCGGGGTGGGATCGACGTCCCCGCCGTCCTCGGCAGCCGTGCGACGGACACGATGTCCGGTCTCGGACCGGCAGCGCTCTCCGCCGGCGATGTTCTGAACGTCGGCAACGGCAGCGGGGAATGGCCCGCCGCGGATTTCGTACCGCCGCCATCGACCCGAGCCACATTGCACGTCACGTTCGGGCCGCGCGAGAACTGGTTCACCGAGAGCACCCGATCGCTGCTGCTGGAGCAGCCGTGGACGGTCACGCCGGACACCGATCGCGTCGGAATCAGGCTCGACGGCTCCGAGCCGCTGGTTCGCGCACTCGACAGCGAATTGGCCAGTGAGGGAATGGTTCTCGGCGCTCTACAGGTTCCACCGTCGGGGCAGCCGGTGTTGTTTCTCGCCGACCATCCCGTCACGGGCGGTTATCCGGTGATCGCCGTCGTCACCGCGGCCGACGTGTCCGCTGCCGCACAACTGACGCCCGGAACGCAGATACGCTTTCGCGCTGTCGGTTGATTCCGGCCCCGGACAACCTCACACCCCTTTTGTCGACCTCGCACACCGGCTATCGCGTGAGCGAGGGTGTGAGGTTCGCAGAAAGGGTGTGAGGTCCGTGCCTACCCGCGACGCTGACGAGCGATGTCGGCCAGTACGACGCCCGCGGCGACGGATGCGTTGAGTGATTCCACCGGCCCCGCCATCGGGATCGACAGAATGTGATCGCAGGTCTCGCTGACCAGACGCGACAGGCCCTTGCCCTCGGATCCGACGACGATGACGACCGGACCCTTACCGTCGAAGGTGTCGAGTTCGGTGTCGCCGCCCGCGTCGAGGCCGACGACGGTGACGCCCTTGGACTGCCAATCCTTGAGCGTACGAGTCAGATTCACTGCTCGCGCGATGGGCAGGCGAGCTGCGGCACCGGCACTGGTTCGCCATGCCACTGCGGACACGCTGGCACTGCGACGCTGCGGAATCACGACGCCGTGACCACCGAAGGCAGCCACCGATCGCACGACGGCACCGAGGTTGCGCGGGTCGGTGATGTTGTCGAGCGCCACGAGCAGCGCCGGCTCCTGGTGCGTGCGCGCGTTCGAGATCAGATCGTCGGGGTGCGCGTAGCGGTACGGCGGCACCTGGAGGGCCAGGCCCTGGTGCAGTCCGTTGGCGCTGAGCTTGTCCAGATCCGAACGAGGAACTTCGAGGATGGAGATCCGCGCATCGCCTGCGCGCTGTACGGCTTCCTTGAGTCGATCGTCGCTGTCGGTACCGACGGCAACCCACAGTGCGGTGGCGGGCACGCCTGCACGCAGGCACTCGACCACCGGGTTGCGACCGAGTACCACCTCGGGACCGTCTTCGGCCTTGCGTCCGGCCGGTCGTCCACCCGCGCGGCCACCGGTGTTGCCGCCGCGGTTCGTTGCGGACTTCTCGGCGAGCTTGGCCCGACGCGCGGCGGGATGCTTGGTGCGCTCGGAGGCGGGAGGCGTCGCGCCGCGCCCCTCGAGGCCCTTCCGACGCTTGCCGCCGGATCCGGCGACCTGTCCCTTCTTGGTGCCGTCCTTGCGGATTGCGCCGCGCCTACTCGAATTGCCTGCCATCACAAACCTGCTTCGTCGGTCTTACTCGTACCCAGCGACCATTCGGGCCCGTTGGGTGTATCTGTCACGTCGACCCCGGCTTTCGCAAGTCGATCGCGTATGTCGTCGGCGGCGGCCCAGTCCTTGGTCGCCTTCGCCGTTGCTCGACGCTCCAGCTCGGCCTGGACCAGGACGCCGAGGGCGCCGAGAGCTGCTGCGTCGGAACCACTGTCTTTGCTCCAGTGCGGATCGAGCGGGTCGACACCGAGGATGTCGAGCATCGCGCGCACACTGCCTGCGTACTCCACCGCTGCCGGTAGGTCACCGGATTCGAGTGCGGTGTTGCCCAGGGTGACGGTGGCATGAATCTCGGCCAGCGCCTTGGGAACTGCGAGGTCGTCGTCGAGAGCCTCGGCGAATCCGGCCGTCCACTTGCCCATCGGCACCTCACCGGCTCGTTCGACGGCTCGTTTGACGAACCCTTCGATGCCCCGGTACGTCACGGCCGCGGTCTCGAGTGCGGTATCGGAGTACTCCAGCATCGAGCGGTAGTGCGCTCCACCGAGGTAGTACCGAAGCTCTTGCGGCCGAACCTTTTTCAGCACGTTCGGCACCGAGAGCACGTTGCCGAGAGACTTCGACATCTTCTCGCCGCCCATCGTCACCCACCCGTTGTGCAGCCAGTACCGCGAGAAGCCGTCTCCGGCCGCCATGGACTGCGCGCGCTCGTTCTCGTGATGCGGGAACACCAGATCCAGCCCGCCGCAGTGGATGTCGAAATCCGAACCGAGGTAGTTCTCCGCCATCGCCGAGCACTCGAGATGCCAGCCCGGACGGCCGGGGCCCCACGGCGTCGGCCACGCCGGCTCGTCGGGCTTCGCGCCCTTCCACAGCGTGAAGTCGCGCGGGTCACGCTTGCCCTCGGCGACGCTCTCACCCTGGTGTACGTCGTCGAGCTTGTGCCCGGACAGTGCGCCGTAGCTCGGGAAGCTCTGCACGTCGAAGTAGACGTCGCCGCAGTCGTCGGCGTAGGCGTGGCCGCGTTCGATCAGACGCTCGATCATCTGGACCATCTGGGTGATGTGCCCGGTCGCACGCGGCTCGGCGGACGGCGGGAGCACCCCGAGCCGGTCGTAGGCCCAGGTGAAGGATCGCTCGTAGGTAGCAGCCCACTCCCACCACGGACGGCCCGCGTCACGCGCCTTGTTGAGAATCTTGTCGTCGATGTCGGTCACGTTGCGAACGAATGCGACGTCGTAATCGTGCGCCAGCAACCAGCGGCGCAGTACGTCGAACGCGACGCCGCTGCGCACGTGGCCGATATGAGGTTCGCCCTGCACCGTTGCCCCACACAGGTACACCGATGCATGGCCAGGGACCAAGGGGGTGAATTCCCGCAGGGCCCTCGTCTCGGTGTCGTGTAGGTGAAGGGTCACGACCAGCAATGCTACCGGTGGTTTTACCTCGTCATGACAAGTGCGGTCGCGATGGCCGCGATTCCTTCACCGCGACCGGTCAGCCCGAGCCCGTCGGTGGTGGTCGCAGACACCGATACAGGCGCACCGAGCACCCGCGAAAGAACTTCCTGGGCCTCGACGCGGCGCGGTCCGATCTTGGGCCGATTGCCGATGATCTGCACCGCTGCGTTCCCGATCGCGAATCCGTCCGCGTCGAGCAGGCGCTTGACCTCGGTCAACATGGCAGCTCCACTGACCCCGTCCCATTCCGGACGACCGGTCCCGAACACCGATCCGAGATCGCCCAGTCCGGCCGCGGACAGCAGCGCGTCGCACAGGGCGTGCGAGGCCACGTCGCCGTCGGAATGCCCGTCGAGTCCGTCTGCGTCCTCGAACAACAAGCCGGCCAGCCAACAGGGCCGACCGGGAGCAATGGGATGGACGTCGGTGCCTATGCCGACTCTCACAGCTCGTCTCGACTGTTCACAGCAGCGCCTTTGCCAGTAGCAGGTCGTGTGGAGTGGTGATCTTGAACGCGAGTGCATCGCCGACGATGGAGTGCACCGTCTCGCCGATGCGCTCGACGAGGCCCGCGTCGTCGGTGGAGATGTCGGATGTTGCGTCGTACGCGCGGCGCAGGACGTCGGCGTCGAAGCCCTGCGGGGTCTGCACCGAGCGCAGACTCGCGCGGTCCGGGGTACCGACCACTGCGCCCATGATGTCGACTTCCTTGATGGTGTCGACGACCGGGAGAACCGGAATGACGGCGGAGCGTCCGGCTCGTACCTCGGCCACGACGCGGGCGATCAGCGTCGGTGGGGTGAGGGCCCGGGCTGCATCGTGGACGAGCACGACGGCTGCGTCGCCGACAGCGGCGAGACCGGCGCGTACCGAATCGGTCCGCTCGAGCCCTCCGGCCACGACGGTGACGTCGTCACCGACATGACGGCGGGCCGCGTCGAGCAGCTCGGCCGGCACGATGACGACGATGCGATCGACGGCACCCGAGGCCCGGAGACCGTCGACGGACCGAGTCAGAAGAGAGTCGGTACCCAGACAGACGAATGCCTTCGGCTCGTCGTAGCCGAGCCGAAGGCCTTTGCCTGCTGCGGGTACCAGGGCGACCACGTCGCCGGCAGTACCGTTCACTTTATGAAGCTGTAGCGAGAACTTCGTCGAGCATGGTGTCGGCCTTGGCCTGATCCGTTCCCTCGGCGAGTGCGAGTTCGCCGACCAGAATCTGACGTGCCTTGGCGAGCATGCGCTTCTCGCCCGCCGACAGTCCGCGATCCTGCTCGCGTCGCCAGAGATCGCGGACGACCTCGGCAACCTTGTTCACGTCACCGGAAGCGAGCTTCTCCAGGTTGGCCTTGTATCGGCGCGACCAGTTGGTGGGCTCTTCGGTGTGCGGCGCGCGGAGCACCTGAAAGACTTTGTCGAGACCTTCTTGCCCGACGACGTCGCGAACGCCTACGTATTCTGCGTTGTCCGCGGGAACTCGAACGGTGAGGTCGCCTTGCGCGACCTTGAGAACCAGATACTCTCTCGGTTCACCCTTGATGGTGCGTGTCTCTATCGCTTCGATCAGCGCCGCTCCGTGATGGGGGTAAACGACGGTGTCTCCGACCTTGAAAATCATGTGACAAGTGCCCCTTTCGATTTACCCAGAATACCACGGCTCATATCAACGGTGCAGGTCAGGGGCATAGTGGTGCCGAATCAGGGGTTGACACAGACGGATCGACGTGTATCCGGGGCCACATTTTCCCGTGAGTCGTTCCGCGGTTCCCACTCCTGACAGGCACCCTCACCTGGCGTCATCGGGCCGCTGGCCGACCCCACGAGCGGCCGGTGGACGAGAACTACTACTCTGCCTAGTGGACGAGATGGACCGAGCCGGCCCGGCACCACATGGAGGACGACCGAAGTGACTGCAATAGACGCTGCGACACCGCTTGGCCGCCATCGCAGGACGGCCGCCGCCCTCGCTCTTCTCGCCGGTGGCGCGTTGGCCCTCACCGCGTGCGGCGCAGGTCAGATCTCCCAGACTGCGACTCAGGTCGCCGCGGTCAACGGCAACTCCGTCGACGTCGGAGACATCCAGCTGCGCAACGTGCACGTCGTTTACCCCACCTCCGAGGAATACAGCATCGAGCCCGGCGGCACCGTCGAGCTCGGCTTCACGGCCATCAATTCCAACCCGACCGTGGCCGACGAGCTGACCGACATCTCCTCCCCCGAGGCTCAGGTCACCATCGTCGACGAGGCGGAAGCAGGCAGCAACGAGATCGCTCCGCTGACCGCGCTCGGCGCAGGTTCGCCCGCGGATGTTCAGCTCGACGATCCGCTGCTGCCGATCCAGCTGATCAAGGTGGAGATGGCCGACATCTCCGAGAACGTTCGACCGGGCCTGACGCTGCCGGTCACGTTCGAGTTCGCGAACGCGGGCGAGGTCGTCGTCAAAGTTCCGGTCGATGCCGGTCACGAGCTCGAGCGCGACGAGTCCGCGGTAACCGAGCACAGCGAAGGCGAATAGCCGCCGCCCCGACCCTGTCGGCGCCGATCGTTAGGCTCTCGGCGTGGTCAAACTGAAGTCGAGCTACCGCTGCTCTGCGTGCCGTCACTCGGTCTCGAAGTGGGTCGGTCGCTGCCCCGAATGCGGTGACTGGGGCTCGATGGACGAGGTCCAGGCCACTGCCGCTCCGCTCGCGACACGCGCAGGTGCATCGGCCCTGCGTTCGGGCGGCGGGGCCATGATTCCCACCACGCCCGCCGCGGCTCTGACGACCATCAGCAGTGCCACCTCACAAGCCAACACCACCGGGATCGACGAGTTCGATCGCGTTCTGGGTGGCGGCCTCGTCCCCGGTTCGGTCGTGCTCCTTGCCGGCGAGCCCGGAGTCGGCAAGTCGACGCTGTTGCTCGAGGTGGTGCATCGGTGGGCCCGCTCGGCACCCGATCGCCGCGCGCTCTACGTCACCGGCGAGGAGTCGGCGGGTCAGGTGCGGTTGCGGGCCGATCGAACCGGCGCGGTACACGAGCGCGTCTTCCTCGCCGCCGAGTCCGACCTCGCCACCGTCTTCGGCCACGTGGAGCAGGTCAAGCCCAGCCTGCTGATCGTCGACTCCGTGCAGACGATGCTCGCCGCAGACGTCGACGGCGTCATTGGCGGCGTCACCCAGGTCCGCGCCATCACGAGTGCGCTGACCACGCTGGCCAAGACGACCGGGGTTGCGGTGCTGCTCGTCGGACACGTCACCAAGGAAGGTGCGGTGGCAGGTCCGCGGTCGCTCGAGCATCTCGTCGACGTGGTGCTCAACTTCGAGGGTGACAAGCACTCCACCCTGCGGATGATTCGCGGCGTCAAGAACCGATTCGGCGCATCCGACGAGGTCGGCTGTTTCGAGCTGCGCGAAACCGGGATCGTCGGCATCAGTGATCCGTCGGGGCTGTTCCTGCATCACCGGGGCGACGCCGTGCCCGGAACTGCCGTGACCGTCACGATGGACGGCAAACGGCCCTTGTTGGCCGAGCTGCAAGCGTTGATCGTCGACACCGCGATGCCGTCGCCTCGGCGGGCGGTCAGCGGGCTCGATCACGCCCGCGTGGCGATGATCCTTGCCGTGCTGGAACGCCGCTGCGGGGTCAAAGTGTCCAAGGCGGAGGTCTACGCGGCGACGGTCGGCGGGATGCGCACCAGCGAACCGTCCGCCGATCTTGCGCTGGCCGCGGCGGTGGCATCGGCGGTCCGCGATCAACCACTTCCGCCGGGCATGGTGATTCTGGGCGAAGTGGGCCTGGCAGGCGAGGTGCGCCGCGTCGCCGGGCTGGGTCGCCGTCTCGCCGAGGCCGCGCGATTGGGGTTCAACTACGCCATCGTCCCCGAGGACGCCGGTCCCATACCGGACGGCATCAAGGTCAAGACCGTCACGAACGTCGGCGAGGCGTTGACCTACACGCGTATGCGGCCCGTATGACACCGGGCAGTATTCTTTGTCTGACTGCCCGCATGTAGCAGCGCAGTATTCTTTGTCTGACTGCCCGCATGTAGTTGCGCAGTACTCTTTGTTCGCACAGTATCCGCAGCCCGAGCCCGAGCCGCTGCCATGACACGAGGGGGTTGGCCATGGAGGGCACCACGCCGTCCCCAGCGTTGCGCGAGACCATCGCCCGGCTTGCACCGGGAACCGCCCTGCGCGACGGTCTCGAGCGAATTCTGCGCGGCCGCACCGGCGGCCTGATCGTCCTCGGATACGACGACGAGGTCGAGGCGATCTGCGACGGCGGGTTCGAGCTCGATGTCGAGTTCGCGCCCACCAGACTTCGCGAGCTGTCCAAAATGGATGGCGCAGTGGTGCTTTCGACCGACGGCAAGCGAATCGTGCGCGCCAATGTGCAGCTCGTACCCGACCACAAGATCCCCACCGTCGAATCCGGCACCCGACACCGCGCCGCCGAGCGAACTGCCATGCAGACCGGCTACCCCGTCGTCTCGGTGAGCCAGTCGATGAGCATCGTCAGCGTCTACATCGGCGGTATCAGGCACGTCGTTGAGGGCTCGGCCACCATCCTCTCGCGCGCCAATCAGGCCGTCGCGACGCTCGAACGCTACAAGGCCCGACTCGACGACAACACCCGCCAACTCTCTGTCGTCGAGATCGAGGACTTCGTGACCCTGCGCGACGCCCTGACCGTCGCGCAGCGCCTCGAGATGGTGCGGAGAGTGTCGGTGGAGATCGAGCAGAACGTCCTCGAACTCGGCACCGACGGCAGGCAGCTCGCCCTCCAGCTCGAAGAGTTGTTGGGCGACAACGACGTCGATCGCCAACTGATCGTCCGTGACTACCTCGCCGGCAACGAACCGTCGAGCACCACCGGAGTCGAGAAGGCGCTGGCCGCACTGGACAAGCTGACCGACGTCGATCTGCTGGATCTGACGACGCTGGCCCGCGCCTTCGGATATCCCGCGACCATAGAGGCCCTCGACACTCCGATGAGCCCCCGCGGGTACCGGGTGCTCACCCGAGTTCCGAGGTTGCAGTTCAGCCAGATTCACCGACTGGTCGGCGCGTTCGGCACCCTGCAGGGGCTGCTCGCGGCTACCGCAGCCGACCTGCAGTCCGTCGACGGCATCGGTGGACTGTGGGCTCGTCACATCCGTGAAGGCCTCTCCAGACTGGCCGAGGCGTCGATCTCGGGGCCGTACGACTAGGACGCCTTCTTCTTGGTCCCCGGCAGGAAGCCTGCGTCGATCACGGCTTTCACAAACGGCCGGGCACTGGTGATCAATTGCTCGGCGTCCGGGACGTTCTTCCACACGGCCGACGCCATGATGTCGGTGCGATCCTCGATGTGCTGATCGAGCGCGACGCCGTCATCGGTCAACGTCTCTCCCTCGGGGGAGATTGTGAGCAGTCCGCGGGCAGCGAGTCGTTCAGCGGCAGAATCCCATTCGCTCTCGGACCATTCCCGGGTGAGCTGCGTGATGCGTTTGCCGAGCGCTCGACGGCCTGGCTGCGGGGCCGTGCGGTCGGCCTCGTGGAAGACGGCGGCTTCCGTGGGGTCGAGCTCTGCGTCGATCAGTGCGGCGAGGTGGCCGTCACCGCGCCACTCACGCAGGACGGTGATCGAGTGCCAGAGGGCCAGGTGCGGTGCCTCGGGTCGATCGGCGGAGTGCCACGCGGCGGCGAGCGGTCGGCCCGCGAACGAGGCGGTGTCGCCGATATCGCCCAGACGGCCCGCCAACGTTGTGAGCGCAGGGTCGTTTGCCAGGGGGCCGAGTGCCGTTCCCAGAACGGAGTCGAGCAGGGTCCACCGACGATCGGACACCGTCTCGAGACCGACGGCCACGGCGGCAGGCCACGCACGCTCGATCAGTACCGGATTGAAGTTGTAGAACGCAGCAGCGACGACACTCGGCGCGCACGGACCCATCGGGGCCGCCCGAGCGCCGACGTACCAGGCGTGCCCGTCGAGGCCGGTGTCCTCGTACGCCGATCCCAGTTCGGGGTTGAAGTACGCGGTGACGTGGAAGGGTTCGAGCGTCTTGTAGGCGGCGCGGGCGAGAGCTGTCGAGGTCGTCATGAGATTCGACCGTACTCAGCCGGTGATGTTGAACGGCTCCGGCACGCTCTTGAGCTCGCCGAGCTGGGCGATCGCCTGGTAGGCACCGACACCGACCGGGATGCGCTCCTCGCCACAGCCGGGAACCGAGTTGGTGCCGGACCACTTGACGGTGAAGCCGGCCTGTTCGCCGGGCTTGAAGGTGCGCAGATCCGACGCGGCGTTGGGGAAGCAGTCGATGTTGGACCAGATGCGCTGATTGTCGAGGGTGTAGACGAGTGCCTGCTGCAGCCCGGCACCGACATCGCGCTGGCATTCGGTGGAGCCGATGTTGGTGATGACCACGGTGAACACGGGCTCTTCGCCCAGACGGTAGGTGGCCTTCTCCGGCGTCACCTTGATCGCAAGCGATTGATCCGGGCACTGGTTGGAGATCACGGGAGCCGGCGCACCGCTGGTGGGCGCAGCTGCGCCACCACCGGCAGCGGAGTCGGTGGCTCCACCCGAGCCGCCGGAACCACCGGATCCACCCGAACCGCCGCCGGAACCACCCGCTCCGGCGGAATCGGCGTCGGAGGCAGAAGAGCTGGGTGACGGCAGCGCCGAGGATGTCGCCGGAGCCGCAACGACGCCTGCGGGAGCGGCCTCGGTGTCGTCGGAACCGCCACTGAGCGAGGCGATGAACCACACGATCAATCCGAGGACGACAACGGCCGCACCGATAGCGAGCGCACGGCGTCGCCAGTAGATTTCGGGAGGCAAAGGCCCGGTCGGTTCCAACACGAATCAACCGTATGCGGACGAAGCCACGCTATCCCTGAGCCCACACGGCGTGTCGCGTCAGCGAACTCACCGAAATGGGATCCGAGCTGATTCAGGCAGGCATTTCGCCGATGTCGCCGATGACCTCACGCAACTGCGCATGTCCCTTCGACAGTTGGTAGGTGAGGCCGACGATCGCGAGTTCCCCGGCTTCGACCTTCTCGGCGACGATCCGCGAGCGCTGCATCAGCAGATTGCCGGTCTCCTCGACGTGCCGAGCCTCGAACTCGTCGACGGCCTGGTAGCCGTCGCGGCGGGCCGAGAGCACCGACGGGGTGACGCGTTCGACGACGTCGCGGATGTACCCACCGGGTACGTCGCCACTCTCGAGGGCGTCGACGGTCGCCTTGACTGCACCGCAGTGATCGTGGCCCAGCACCACGATCAGCGGGGCCGCCAGTACGGCGACGCCGTACTCGATGGAGCCCAGAACCGCGGAATCGACCACGTGACCGGCGGTGCGCACGACGAACATGTCGCCGAGGCCCTGGTCGAAGATGATCTCGGCAGCAACACGCGAGTCGGCGCAACCGAAGAGGATGGCACTGGGGTGCTGAGCACTTTCGAGGCGAGCACGATCCTCGATACCCTGCGACGGGTGCAGGACCTCTCCGGAGACAAACCGTTGGTTGCCTTCCTTGAGGGACTTCCAGGCAGCGATCGGATTCGAAGCAGGCATGTGTTTCATTGTGCACGCGCAGCGGGCGCACGGCGAGTTGGGTGCACGTGGATCGAGTTACCGGCGAGTCGGGTTGACTACTGTTGGGACCGATCACAGACACGACGAGAAGGGCGACCACTTGCCGATCGATGCCGACGCTCTGCTCGGGTGGTTCGACACCGACGGACGCGATCTGCCGTGGCGGCGACCCGGCGTCAGCGCGTGGCAGATCCTGATGAGCGAGATCATGCTGCAGCAGACGCCGGTGGTGCGGGTCGCGCCGATCTGGGAGCAGTGGGTGCAGCGTTGGCCGGTGCCGTCGGCGATGGCCGCGTCCTCTCAGGCCGAGGTGCTCCGCGCGTGGGGCAAGTTGGGCTATCCGCGTCGAGCATTGCGGTTGCACGAGTGTTCCCGCGTGCTCGCCGAGGAGCACGGCGACGAGGTACCTGCCGACGTCGAGACACTGCTGGGCCTGCCGGGTATCGGTGCGTACACCGCGCGCGCAGTGGCGTGTTTCGCCTACGGTCAGCGAGTTCCGGTGGTCGACACCAATGTTCGACGCGTCGTGGCGCGTGCGTTGCACGGCAACGCCGAGCCGGGGAATCCCTCCACCTCGCGGGACCTGGCCGACGTCGAGCAGCTGCTCCCGGAGAGCGTCCCGCGCGCCGCCCGCTACTCGGCGGCGTTGATGGAACTGGGCGCACTGATCTGTACCGCCAAGAATCCGGCATGCCTGCTGTGCCCGCTGCCGGAGTGCGCCTGGATCGAAGCAGGCAGGCCCGCGCACACCGGCCCGGCCAAGAAGGTCCAGAAGTTCGCGGGCACGGATCGTCAGGTGCGCGGAAAACTCATGTCGGTACTGCGTGAGAGCACCGGACCGGTCGAGCGCGCCCAACTCGACATCGTCTGGCCCACCGACCCGACGCAACGCGACCGAGCTCTCGATTCACTGCTGACCGACGGATTGATCGAACAGACCGAGTCGGGATTGTTCGCCCTCGCGGGTGAGGGTTCGGACGGCTAACTCCGGCCGTTTGCGTCGAACCATGCTCTGCCGAGCAACAATCGGTCCACCAGAGCGGCCGCCTCGATCTCGTCGATCTGCCCGACCATCGTCATCGTCCCCAAACCGTGCAACGCGGCCATGAGCAGCCGAGCCTCCGCGACGGCGTCGATTCGATCCGAGCCGCTCTCCGCTGCGGCCTGCCCGATCATGTGGGTCAGAACCGACTCCAGCACAGCAAGATTGGCGCGATACGCAGCCTGCGCCAGGTCCGGTTCCCGGATCGCCAAGGATGCGAACGACACTCCCAGCCGATGGAAGCGCCTGCCCTCGTCGTCTGTCGGCAACACCGAACGGGCGAACATCTGCAGGCGTCGGGCTGCCGAAGCGCCGGCGATCGCGTCGATCCGGGATCGAGAGTCCGCGTAGCCACGCTCGGAGAAGCGCGTCAAAACGGCGTCGAGCAGCCCTGCCTTGGAGTGGAAGTAGTACTGAACCAGACGCAGCGACACCTCGGCTGCCGCGGCGGCGCTCCGCATCGTCAGCGCCTCCAGCCCATCGACGGTCGCGACCCGCTCCGCAGCTACCAGAATCTGCTCTCGTCGATCTTCGCCGGCCATCTTCCGCCCACCTCCCCATGTTTGATACAACTGTATCAAGCGGCTGTTATACAGCTGTACCAATCGAGGGGGTCGAGCATGACGCGGGAGCGTTCGTGGGGTGTTCTGGCAGTTGCGTGCCTGGCCCAGTTGCTGGTGGTGCTCGACTCCTCGGTCGTCAACATCGCACTGCCGCAGATCGCCCGAGCGCTGAGCATCGACGATCGAGACGTGCAGTGGGTCGCCAGCGGATACACCGTCGCGTTCGCCGCGGCCCTGCTCGCCGGAGCCCGCGCAGCCGACACCCGAGGCATCCGCGAGGTTTTCCTCTTCGGCGTTTCCCTGTTCGTCGCCGCCAGCGTTGTCGGCGGAGTCGCATCCACCGGCTCGATGCTGGTGTCCGCGCGCATCGTTCAGGGTCTGGCCGCAGCAATCGTCTCCCCGGCCACGTTCACGTTGCTCACTCTCACCTATCCCGAGGGGCCGATGCGGACACGTGCTGTCGCGGTGTGGACGGCCATCAGCGTTGCCGGCGGTGGAGTGGGCAACATCGCCGGAGGCGCGCTGACCGAGTACATCTCGTGGCGGTCGGTTCTGCTGATCAACCTGCCCATCGGCGTCGTCCTGCTGATGTCGGCTCGTCGACATCTCGACGCTCGGCGAGCCGGGACCGAGGCGCATCGGCCCGGGCTCGACATCGTCGGTGCCGCTTTCGGGGCGTTGGCCCTCGGCGCGTCCACCGTGGCGGTCACCCAGCTCGGAGCCGGCGGCTCGCAGTCGTTGTCCCTGTCGACGGCTGTTCTCGCCGTGGCCGGATCGATCGGATTCGTACTCCGACTGCGTCGATCGACCGCACCACTGATTCCGTTGCGGCTGTCCGCCGATCGCACCGTGGTCACGGGGAATCTGCTGACACTGCTCACCGGTGCGGTGTTCCAGATACCGATCTGGTTGTACCTGACCTATCAGATGCAAGAGCTCCTGCAGCGGTCACCACTGCAGGCTGCAGTGGGCTTTCTACCGCTCACTGCCGCTCTCGTCGTGACCGGCGTCGCAGTCACTCCTGCTCTGATGCGCAGATGCCCCTCGCACCTGGTTGCCGCTGCCGGCGCCACCCTGGCCGCCGCCGGACTGCTCGGCCTCGCTGCGGCCTCGAATTCGCCTGGCTACCTCGCGGCAGTCGGGCTGCCGTCGATTCTGATCGGGATCGGCGGCGGGCTGCTCAACACCCCGTTGGCCACTGCGGTGACCAGCGGGGTCGCGCGCTCCGACGCCGGAGCCGCGTCAGGATTGATGAACACGTCCAAGCAGTTCGGTGGCGCGATGGGGTTGGCGCTGCTCACCATCGTCGCCGGGCTGACGGACTTTCGATTCGCCTATTCGGCCATGGCAGCAGCGATGGCGGTGACCGCGGTGTGCTGCGTGGTCTTCCTTCGCACACCGCCGCCGAAAGTTCGCTACTGAGCGAGAAATTCGACGAGAGTCGCGTTGACCGCATCCGGACGTTCGAGGTAACCGAAGTGACCGGTGTCGGCGATCTCGACGTAGCGCGCACCCGGTATCGCGTCGGCGACGTCGCGGCACTGCTGCACCGGGATCATCCGGTCGTCCGCGAATCCGATGACGAGCGACTTGGCCGCGATCCTCCGGTACGCCGCCAATCGATCTGTCCCGCTCCGCATTTCGAGTCCGATCTGCGCCCGCATACCCGCAGTCTTCCTGCCGCCGGAGTATTCGAGGATTGCCAGCCAATCACCGATCGCGGAGTCGTCGGCCAGCGTCTTCGGCGAAAAGTTCTGCATCGCAGTCATCGCCGCCCGGTACGACGCGGGGAGTTCGACCCCAGCGTCGTGCAGGTCCTTCTCCCCCTTGGACAGTTGCTCGCGAAAGGTGCCCGACTTGCCGTAGGTGGCCATCATCACTGCATGCGACACCAGATCCGGCCGGGCCAAGGCCAATTCCTGAGTGACGCGGGCTCCCATCGAGGTGCCCACGACGCGTGCTGCGCCGCCTCCGAGGTGCTCGATGAGGGCAGCGGTGTCGGCGACCAGGTCGTCCAGCGTCATCCCGCTCGCACACTCGGAAGACGGTGCGATACCGCGATTGTCGAAGGTGACAACCCGGTACCCCTGCTTCACCAGCACCGGAACCTGATGGGTTCGCCAGACTCGTCCCGGGCTACCGGTGCCCATCACCAACACCACGAGCGGACCGTCGCCGGTCACGTCGTAGTTGAGGTCGATTCCGTTGAGCTTCGCGAGCGGCATTCGGATCATCCTAGTGCGCGCAGGAACTCCTCGACCGCCGTGCGATACCGCTCGGGTGCCTCGTCGTGAATCAGGTGCGCCGCCTTCTCGACCCGCACGTACGCCGATCCGGGCTTGCTCGAGTACATCTGCTGCATCTGACCGGCCGGGGTGATGGTGTGTTCACCCTCGATCAGCAACACCGGCGCGTCGACGGCATCCCACTCGTCCCAGAAGTGCCGAGTCCCCCACTCCTGCGAGATCGCTTCGAAGAAGTCCACCTCACCGTGCAGCCGCCACCCGTCGGCGTTTCGCTCGAAGGAATCCAGAAAGTACTGACCCGCAACGTCTCCGAAGAACGCCCGCACCGCGTCGGCGTCGGGAAAGGGTTGCGGCCACGCCCGGATCATCGCGGCCCAGTCGTCTGCGGTGCGGCCCCTGAAGTCCGGGGCGATGTCCTCGACAACCATGGCGGTCACCAGGTCCGGTCGCTGGGCGGCCGCACACCAACCGTGCAGTGCGCCCATCGAATGACCGATCAGCACACTGGGCCCCAACGCCTCGAGATGCTGGAGCAGATCGGCAACGAAGAACTCCGTCGTGAGCTCGGGAGGCGGCGGTCGCCGGTGCCCCGGCGCATCGTAGGTGTGCACGTGCCCGAACTCCCTGAGCCACGGAACCTGCCGCCGCCAGGTGGCGGCACTGCCCATCAGCCCGTGCAGCAGCAGAATCGAACGGCCGGATCCACCCTCGTCGTAGAGCATCACCGCCGAGCATATCGGCGGAGTAATCTCGCGGGCATGGCCATTGTGAAGATCAATGCGATCGACGTACCCGAGGGCGCAGGCCCCGAACTCGAGAAGCGCTTCGCCGCGCGCGCCGGGTCGGTCGACGGCTCCCCGGGCTTCCTCGGGTTCCAACTGCTGCGGCCGGTCAAGGGCGAGTCGCGCTATTTCGTCGTCACCCAGTGGGAGGACGAGGAGTCCTTCCAGGCGTGGTCGGCGGGACCGTCGCGGGAGGCTCACGCTGGAGCCAGTTCCGCGAAGCCTGTCTCGTCCGGAGCATCACTGCTCGAATTCGAGGTCGTACTGGACGTGCCTGCCACTTCGTGAGAGCGCACGCGTCCGCTCAGATGCGTTCGCGGGCGAGCTCCCATTCGAGTTTCGTCGGCATCTCCGAATCCAGTTTCGCCACCGCATCGGCCAGGAACTCGGCGGGCATCGGCCTACCGAGGATGTAGCCCTGGGCACCGTCGCAGCCCAACTCTCGGAGCGCATCCAACGTGCCCGCGTCCTCGACTCCCTCTGCCATCACCCGCACCCCGAGGCTTCGAGCCAAGTCGATGGTCGAGCGCACGATCGATGCGTCGGTCTCGTCGGTGTTCATCTTCGACACGAACGAGCGGTCGATCTTGAGAGTCTGCACCGGCAGGGTCTGCAGATAGGCCAACGAGCTGTAGCCGGTGCCGTAGTCGTCGATCGCAATGGTGACGCCGAGGCTACGCAGGGACGTCAACGCGTTCACCGAGCGCACCGGATCGGTCATCGCCGTCGTCTCGGTGACCTCGAATTCCAAAGCGTGGGCGGGAACCGAGTATTTCGCCAGCGCGGCCGCGACCTGTTCGGTGAGCGTCTCGTCCAGTAGGTTTCTCACCGAAAGATTGACCGAGACAGACAAATTGATGCCGCGTCGACGCAATTCGCTGCACTGCGCCAAGGCCTCGTCCAGCACGAGCGCGGTGATGGCGGGCAACATGCCGGTGCGCTCGGCGTCGGGCAGGAACATCGACGGTCCGATCAAACCCTCGCGTGGGTGCTGCCACCGCAATAGAGCTTCGACGCGATCGACACTGCCGGACTCCAGATCCAGGCACGGTTGAAAGAACACTCGAAGCTGGTGGTCACGAATGGCCGTGTCGAGTTCCCCCAGCAACCGCATCTGATCGTGGCGGTCGCGATCCATGTCGGGTTCGTAGCGACCGACGCGGGTATGGCCGGCCTTCGCTGCCGTCAACGCCACGTGGGCGCGCTGAAGCATCGCCTCACCGTCCACCGGACTCGCCTCCGGCTCCTCGGTGTCGTTCCGGGTCACCCCCGGTTCCTCGATCGCGGCGATTCCGACGGTCGCATCGAGCGCCACGTTGATGTCGTGCACGAACATCGTTCTACTGACTGCGAACTGAAGCCGCTCGGCGGTGTCCGTCACGTCGATCTGCGCGGGACGCCGGCGCATGGCGACGACGAACTGATCCCCACCGAGCCGTCCCACGAGGTCGTCGGACCGCACCGATGCCACAAGGCGATGACCGATCTCGCGCAGCACACTGTCTCCCACGCTGTACCCGAAGGTCTCGTTGATCTGAGCGAAGCGATCGATGTCCACCACGAGCGTGAAGACGTCCGAATCACCACGGGTGGCGAGCATCGTGTCCAACCGCTCTCGGAGCAGGCGGCGACTGGCCAGTCCGGTGACCGCGTCCGTCCGAGCCACGTCCTCGAGCACTGCGGCCTGCAACCGCAACGTACTCAGGAAACACGCATGCGGCACCCGACGAGCGCGATGACCAGCGCCGAGGACCCCACGATCACCCAACCCCACTGTTGGACGGGTATTCCGCGGGCCAACTGAACAGCCATCGCAAGGGGTGTCACGGCGACCGCGACCGTGAGTCCGAGAAATCTCACGCGCCCGAATTTGAACGGGCTGGACCGGTCGACCCGCGACACCGCCCGCTCCGGAATGTGTAGGGCGATCACACCGAAACACACGTACGCCGCCAGCCACAGCGTGTTCAGAAGAGTCGAACGGTAGAGCTCGGAGGTGGTGACCGCGGCATAGGACGCGAAGTCGGCAGAGACGAGGAACACGACGCCCGCCGTGGCCGCCAGGAACGGCACCGTGGTCGAGCGAGTCAGCAGGTACAGACTGCCGACGAGCGTCAGCAGAAACGCATCGATGGTGAGGTAGACCGTGGCCGGCCACAGTTCCAATGCCGACGGAAACGACAACGCCGCATCGTCGGAGATGACGAACACCCATGTGGCCAGTCCGACACCGACCGCAACCACCAGACACTCGAGAAGTTCTTCGATCCCGAACACGAGTCCGTTCTCGTCGGCGGCTCGGGCGAAGCCGACAGCGATCACCAGGTAGCCGAACAGATAGAAGATGTCGGACGAGGAGAACGTCGATACTCGTCCTCCGCCGACATGCACCATCGCTATCAGCGCGTCGCCGATGCCCCAGGAGCCGACGCCGACGGCCATGTACTTCCACGTCCGCTTGTCCGGCCCGGGTTCCCGAAAGTAGCGGTACACGAACGCGGCCACTGTGGCCAGGAGCACGATTGCGTAGATCGCATCCTGGGGTATTCCAGGCGGGGTAAGTGCGTACACCGCGACTGCGAGTGCACCGAGGCCCAGGAAGCGCGTCCACAACATGGTGGGGCTGATCCTTCCTAGGCCGGTCGGTGCATACCCCGAACGTACGCATCAGCCGATCGAACCCGACGTTTGACCACGATTCGTAACCGAATCACCCTGCAGATGGGTCAAGTAACGAACTATTTCAAACCTGACGATTGTTCGCCAGTCTCACATCGGGCGATTTGTCCGTTCAGCCCTCGAGAGCCGCGTCCAATGTGATGTCGACGCCGGTGAGAGCCTTGCTGACGGGACAGGTTTCTTTTGCCGCCTGAGCTGCTTTCGCGAAGCCGTCGGCGTCGAGACCCTCGACCTCGCCACGCACGGTCAGTTTGATGCCGGTCAGCTTGAAGCCCGGCTCATCGGGACCGAGCGAGACATCGGCGGTGACCTCGAGGCTCTGCGGGGTGCCGCCCGCCTCGGCGATCAACGCCGACAACTGCATCGCGTAGCAACTCGAATGAGCCGCGGCGATCAATTCCTCGGGACTGGTGGTGCCGTCGGCATTCTCGGCGGCGCGCTTGGGAAACGACACATCGAAAGTCGCTGCGCCGGAACTGGACAGCTCCACCTGGCCGGAACCCTGTTCCAGCGTTCCGTTCCAAGCTGTGCGTGAAGTACGAGTTGGCATCGAACCGAGTCCTTTCGTTGTCGACCCTGACGTAGGCCTGTTTCTCAGGCTAACGTCAGCGGGGTGACCGGGCTACCGAGTGCAAGGATGTCGACACGACGGCTGCGACAATCGAGAAACTTCTCGCGCGCGGCAACGATCGCAGCAACCGTGGCCCTGTCGATCGTCGCATTCTCGACGCCGATTGCCGTCGCCGGTCCCCTGGCGGACTTCTACGACGCGCCGGTGGCGACGCTCGGCACCGCGACCCCCGGCGAAGTGGTCCGAAGCCGGCCCGTCAACTCGCCCAAGGGGTTCGGACTCGGATTCGACATCGAACGGATTCTCTATCGATCCACCGATACACACGATCTGCCCATGGTCGTATCCGGCTACACCATGACCCCCACAGCTCCGTGGACCGGACCCGGACCCCGACCGGTGATCGCGTACGCGCCCGGCACTTCCGGTATGGCGGACCGCTGCGCCGGATCGGCAGTTCTCGGGACAGTCGGCTCGTCCCCGGCCATCCTGCCGCTGCTGCTGGCCGGATATCGCGTCGTCGCAACCGATTACCAGGGACTGGGCACCCCCGGCGGGCACACGTACCTGAACCGGATCGCATCGGGCCGAGCGCTGCTCGACGTCGCCAGAACCGCAGACGTCGAACCGACCACCCCGGTGGTGCTGTTCGGCTACTCCGAAGGCGGGTTCGCATCCGCATCCGCTGCCGAACTCGCCGCCACCTACGCCCCGGAGCTCAACATCCAGGGAGCGTATGTCGGTGCACCACCGGCAGATCCGACGCTCAACATCGACACACTCGACAACACCGGCCTCGGCAGCGCTGTGCTCTTCGCTGTCGACGGGATGATCAACGCCTACCCGGACCGGGCAGCGGGGATCCGCGACCTCTTCGACTCCGACGGGATCGCCGCGCTCGACGCCGCACAGAACTGGTGCACCACCGACCCCGCGGCCTCCGAGATCGTGCGAACGACCGAGCTGACCCGCGACGGCCGACCACTCACCGAGCAACTGAGCAACCCCGTTCTGGCCGAGATCACCGCCGCCAACACGGTCGGACGCATCGCCCCGGCCATGCCGGTGTACCTGTCGCACGCGGTCGAGGACGACACCGTACCCATCGAGCAGAGCCGCACCCTGCTCGGGCGCTGGCGCGATCTGGGTGCAGAAATCACCTACCGCGAATACGACCTCCCGGCCATCCCGGTCGAGGGCGCGAACCACCAACCCGGAGCCCTGGCGGCCTACAACGACGTGATGCCCTGGATCGCCGGACTGATTCACGCAGGAGTGGAGCCTGCAGGAACGACCCGATAGGCAGCAGCTGATCTCAGGTGTGAAATCAGGGTGTTCACCGAGGCGTCGACCCCGATGAAGTTGGTTCACTCCATCCATGCGCATCGTCCACGCCCTGCTGACCGTCGTCGCTGTCCTGGCCGCAGGCTCCCCCACCCCACCTGACCCCGGCGTGGCGTCGGACATCGAAGTTGTCGCCGAAGAACTGGGGCTGCCGGGGGTCGCGTTCCGCGTCGTCTCCGAGAACGAGGTGTTGGAGAACGTCGAGTACGGGCTGGACGGGGACGGTGCGCCGATCGACGAGGGAACGCCGTTCGTGTGGGGTTCGGTATCGAAGTCGGTGACGGCGGCGACGGTGTACGCACTCGCCGAACATCAAGCCCTCACGCTCGATGGAACCGTGAATTCGATTCTGCCGGAGAGTGATTCGATCGTTCCGGGCGACGTCACGATCGACGACCTGATCCACCACACCAGCGGTCTCCCCCACGACGTCACCGAACTGGACGTGTGGGGACGTTCCGAGCGAGCGCTCGACGTCGTCCCCACACTGGACGTCACCGTCGCCGACCGCGGGACCTTCCGCTACTCGAGCCTGAACTACCTACTGCTGCAGGCAATCGTCGAGAAGGTCACCGCCGAACCCTTCGCCGACGTCGTCGCCCGCGAGACCGGAGTGCACACCGCCGGCACCGTCGCACCCGGCCACGTCCCGTTCTTCACCTTCCCCCGAAGCATCGATACCGGAATCGACTCCACTGGAATGGGTTACGGCTACCTGAGTGGATCCATCGACGAACTCTCACGCTACGCATCCCGGCAACTGACCGTTCCGGCGTCGAACAGTCCCGATACGGTGCCGACGGGTTCGGGCGCGACGTACGGATACGGGTGGTACGTCGAAACGCTGGCCGACGGTACCGAGATGCGCTGGCATTCCGGTGCGGTCCCCGGCTATTTCACTCACGTCGCACTCGTTCCGGAACGCCACCTGGCCGTGGTCCTCGCGACCAATCGATACGGCGAACTCGAGGCCGACGCGCTCGCCTCGGCGGCCCGCTCTCTCGTGCTCGCCCGACTCGGCATGGACGAGCCTCGTACCGCCGGCTTCGGTCTGTACGAAGCAGCGCTGATCGCGGCGACCGCACTCGCGGTGTTGTTGGCGCTCTGTGCGACGAGAACGCTGCTCGGATTCAGAACTGCTCCCGGACGATGGGCACCCGCGCGTGCCCTGGCTGCCCTTGCGGCCGGATTGTTGCTGTACTTCGGGCTGCCTGCGCTCGCCGGTGCGCCGATGTCGACACTGGCCCGCTGGGCTCCTGACATCGCGCTGCTGTTCTGGATCGTGCTGGCGGAACTTGCGGTCATCGCCGTGGCCCTCGGTGCTCGGGTCTTCCTCCTGCGTCAATGGACCACTGCACACGTCTGAGCGGTGCAACGGTCCATTCACCCACGGAACTGATCTGCGTGAATGAACCACTGCACACGTCTGAAGAGTGCAAGGGTCCATTGACGCGAACGGGGCGAACGGGGCGAACGGGGCGGGCGGGCGGGCGGGTGGACATACGACAACGGGCGACCCTCCGAAGAGGATCGCCCATTGTCGTGTGCTGTGAAACTTACTCGCTCTCGCTGTCTCCGGTGGCCTTGGCCAGGTCGACCGGGACCTCGTCGGGGACGATGATCGCCTTCTTCTCACCGCGGAAGGTGAACTTCGCGTCCTCGCCTGCGCCTTCGCCGTCCCAGTTCACGACGTCGACCAGGATGATCTGGCCGGCTTCGATCTCGCCGAAGAGGATCTTCTCCGACAACTGGTCCTCGATCTCGCGCTGGATGGTGCGACGCAGTGGCCGCGCACCCAGGACGGGGTCGAATCCGCGCTTGGCGAGCAACGACTTCGCCTTCTCGGTGACCTCGATCGCCATGTCCTTGTTCTTGAGCGCACCTTCGACTCGGTTGAGCATGAGATCGACCATCTGGATGATCTCGTCCTTGGTGAGCTGGTGGAACACGACGATGTCGTCGATACGGTTGAGGAACTCGGGGCGGAAGTGCTTCTTCAGCTCGTCGTTGACCTTGAGCTTCATCCGCTCGTAGTTCGAGCCGGTGCCTTCACCCGAGGAGAAGCCGAGGCCGACGGCCTTCGAGATGTCCGAGGTACCGAGGTTCGAGGTGAAGATGAGCACGGTGTTCTTGAAGTCGACCGTGCGTCCCTGGCCGTCGGTGAGACGACCGTCTTCGAGCACCTGCAGGAGGGTGTTGTAGATCTCCTGGTGTGCTTTCTCGATCTCGTCGAACAGCACGACGGAGAACGGCTTGCGGCGGACCTTCTCGGTGAGCTGGCCGCCCTCTTCGTAGCCGACGTATCCGGGAGGAGCACCGAACAGGCGCGACGCGGTGAAGCGGTCGTGGAACTCGCCCATGTCGATCTGGATCAGGGCGTCGTCCTCGCCGAAGAGGAAGTTCGCGAGAGCCTTCGACAGCTCGGTCTTACCGACACCGGACGGGCCGGCGAAGATGAACGAGCCCGACGGACGCTTCGGGTCCTTCAGACCTGCGCGGGTACGACGGATCGCCTTGGAAACGGCCTTGACTGCCTCGACCTGGCCGATGATCCGCTTGTGCAGCTCGTCCTCCATGCGGAGCAGACGCGTGGTCTCTTCCTCGGTGAGCTTGAAGACGGGGATGCCGGTCCAGTTGCCCAGGACCTCGGCGATCTGCTCGTCGTCCACCTCGGCGATGACGTCGAGGTCACCGGAGCGCCACTGCTTCTCCCGCTCGGCACGCTGACCGACGAGGGTCTTCTCCTTGTCGCGCAGGTTCGCAGCCTTCTCGAAGTCCTGTGCGTCGATGGCCGATTCCTTCTCCCGGCGCGCGTCGGCGATCTTGTCGTCGAACTCGCGCAGGTCTGGCGGAGCGGTCATCCGGCGGATGCGCATCCGCGCGCCCGCCTCGTCGATGAGGTCGATCGCCTTGTCGGGCAGGAACCGGTCGTTGATGTACCGGTCGGCCAGTGTGGCAGCTGCGACGAGCGCACCGTCGGTGATCGAGACGCGGTGGTGTGCCTCGTAGCGATCGCGCAGACCCTTGAGGATCTCGATGGTGTGCTCGACGGTCGGCTCGCCGACCTGGACGGGCTGGAAACGACGCTCGAGTGCTGCGTCCTTCTCGATGTACTTGCGGTACTCGTCCAGGGTGGTGGCACCGATGGTCTGCAGTTCGCCACGAGCCAGCTTGGGCTTGAGGATCGACGCAGCGTCGATGGCACCTTCGGCGGCACCTGCGCCGACGAGCGTGTGCAGCTCGTCGATGAACAGGATGATGTCGCCGCGGGTGTTGATCTCCTTGAGCACCTTCTTCAGGCGCTCCTCGAAGTCGCCGCGGTAACGGCTGCCGGCCACGAGCGAGCCGAGGTCGAGGGTGTAGAGCTGCTTGTCCTTGAGCGTCTCGGGGACCTCGCCGTTGACGATGGCCTGAGCCAGGCCTTCGACGACTGCGGTCTTACCGACACCGGGCTCACCGATGAGGACGGGGTTGTTCTTGGTGCGACGCGAGAGCACCTGCATGACGCGCTCGATTTCCTTCGCGCGACCGATGACCGGGTCGAGCTTGCCTTCGAGCGCGGCCTGGGTGAGGTTGCGTCCGAACTGGTCGAGGACCAGCGACGTGGACGGGGTGCCCGCCTCGCCGCGGCCGCTGCCGCTCTCGGACGGTTCCTTGCCCTGGTAGCCCGACAGCAGCTGGATGACCTGCTGGCGCACGCGGTTGAGGTCGGCTCCGAGCTTGACCAGGACCTGAGCTGCGACGCCTTCGCCTTCGCGGATCAGTCCCAGCAGGATGTGCTCGGTGCCGATGTAGTTGTGGCCGAGCTGCAGTGCTTCACGCAGGCTGAGCTCGAGTACTTTCTTGGCGCGCGGGGTGAACGGAATGTGACCGGACGGAGCCTGCTGACCCTGCCCGATGATCTCCTCTACCTGGCTGCGTACTCCTTCGAGGGAGATGCCCAGCGACTCGAGAGACTTGGCTGCGACGCCTTCGCCCTCGTGGATGAGGCCGAGCAGAATGTGCTCCGTGCCGATGTAGTTGTGGTTGAGCATCCGGGCTTCTTCTTGAGCCAGGACGACAACACGCCGCGCGCGATCGGTGAACCTCTCGAACATCGCTCTCCCTCACTTCTTGGCGGGTGGTAGCTCGCCCACCAGTTCTTCTAGCGCCGCAGTGTCCAACACGCCGGGTCGCTTGTGCATTTGAAGGTAAGACTGGTTCTCACTGTAGTTGGCCGACGTTACGAACGCCGACCCTCCACCCCTGAAATGCTGCGCAACCGCCCACGTGTGCGGACTGCCTTGCCTGCTTACTGTTCATAACGCAGGCACTATGCAAAACGTTTCCCGTTCACTGTCCGCTGCTGGCGAACAACTCTTTACCGTTCGATCAGGCCTGAGCCGGCTTCACGATCGGAAACAGGATCGTTTCGCGGATGCCCAAGCCGGTCAGCGCCATCAACAGACGGTCGATTCCCATGCCGGTTCCGGTGGTCGGCGGCATACCCTGTTCCATCGCGGCGAGGAAGTCCTCGTCGAGCACCATCGCCTCGTCGTCGCCGGCGGCGGCTTGGCGCGCCTGATCCTCGAAACGCTCGCGCTGGATGATCGGATCGACCAGCTCGGAGTAGCCGGTGGCCAGCTCGAACCCACGGACGTACAGGTCCCACTTCTCGGTGACGCCGGGCTTGCTGCGGTGCTGACGCGTCAGCGGGGACGTCTCGACCGGGAAGTCGCGGACGAACGTGGGCTCGGTCAACGCGTCGCCCACCTGGTGTTCCCACAGCTCTTCGACGAGCTTGCCGTGGCCGTAGATCGGGACGCCGTCCTTGCGCGGCACCTCGACGCCCACCTTGTCGGCGATCGCGAGCAGCTCGTCGACGGTGGTGTCGGGGGTGACGTCGAATCCGAGCGATTCCGACAGCGACGGGTACATCTCGAGCGTCGTCCATTCGCCGCCGAGGTCGTAGGTGGTGCCGTCGGGCAGCGTCACGACCGTGGATCCGAGGGCGGCCATGGCCACTTCCTGGACCAGCTCACGCGTCATTGTCGCCGAATCGTCGTACGTGCCGTAGGCCTCGTACGTCTCGAGCATCGCGAATTCCGGCGAGTGCGAGGAGTCTGCACCCTCGTTGCGGAAGTTGCGGTTGATCTCGAACACCTTCTCGATACCGCCCACGACGCAGCGCTTGAGGAACAGCTCAGGCGCGATACGGAGATAGAGGTCGGTGTCCATCGCGTTGGAATGGGTGACGAACGGCCGCGCCGCCGCGCCGCCGTGCAGCGTCTGCAACATCGGCGTCTCGACCTCGAGAAATCCACGACGCTCGAGGGCGTTGCGCAGTTCCCGGACGACGGCGATGCGCTTGCGGGCGGTCTCACGCGAGGTCGGGTTGGTGATCAGATCCAGGTAACGCTGCCGGATCCGCGTCTCTTCGCTCAGTTCCTTGTGCGCGACGGGCAGCGGACGCAGCGACTTCGACGCGATCTGCCAGGCGTCGGCCATCACGCTGAGCTCGCCGCGTCGGGAGCTGATGACCTCACCATGCACGAACACGAAGTCACCGAGATCGACATCGGACTTCCACTCCGCGAGTGCGTCCTCGCCGACGCCTGCCAGGCTGATCATTGCCTGCAGCTGGGTGCCATCGCCCTCCTGCAGAGTGGCGAAGCACAGCTTGCCGGTGTTGCGGACGAAGATGACACGGCCGACGACTCCGACGATCAGGCCGGTTGTCGTATCGGGTTCGAGTTCGGGGAACTCGGTGCGGATCTCGAGCAGCGAATGGGTCCGCGGGACCGACACCGGATATGCCTCGACCCCGCGCTCGAGCAGCGCGGCGCGCTTGGCACGACGAATCCGTAGTTGCTCCGGGGTGTCGTCGGCAGGCTGGGTAGAAGCTGTATCACTCACGCGCAGACACTTTACAGTCCGAGCGTGTAAGGACTGTCAGTGCGCTGCGACGGCTTCCGCCTCACGGACGCAGTGCTTGGCCTGCGTCAACACACCGAGCAGCCCAGCCGACTTCAGCGCCTGATAGCCGCCGACCAGATCGGTTGACTTGTGCAGACCCAACAGCTTGAGCGACGCAGCAGCGAGCGAGGAGGTGTAGCCCTCGGAGCAGATGACGATCCACTCGACGTCGTGGTCGACGGCGATCGCCAGGCGCGCATCGCTCGTCGGGTCCAGACGCCATTCGAGGACGTTGCGTTCGATGGCGAGTGCCCCGGGCAGCGTTCCCTCGACGGCGCGTTGCGCCTGGGGGCGGATGTCGACGACGACGGCTCCGCGGGCGACGGCGTCGCGCAGCTCGAAGACGGTCATTCGATCGATGGTCTCGCGTGCGGATTCGAGCATTTCGACGATGGTCATGCGGTGGCCTTCTCGGGTTCGTCGGTGAGCTCGCTACGGGTGCGGCGCAGCGTGGACCGTTCGGTCACTTCGTAGTAGGACATCGCCGTGAGCGGTGGCGAGTAGGCGTGCACGCTGAGGGTGGGGCCGGCCGGTTCGGACGCCGGATCGTGCATCACGTCGTGAACCCAACCGAGCGGAAACGACGCCTGATCACCGGCGTCGAGGCGACGTTGCTTCAGTCCTGTTCCAGCCCAACGGTATTCGAGAAGCGAGCCGCTGAGAACGGTGAGCGCACCGAGCGACCCCGCGTGATCGTGCAGTTCGGTGGATCGATCGGGAACCCAGCTGATCAACCAGACGTCGAGGTCGTCGTCGGAATGCAGTCGGGCGGCCCAACGCTCGTCGGTCGGCCAGCGACCGCCGACGGGAAGCAGGTGATCGAAGAGGCCCTCGAGGACGTCGGATGCGCCCTGGTCGGTGATCCGCAGCAGGTCGGGTGGACGCAACCGGGTCGGAAGCGTCGAGACCGAACGCGACGACGATCGGGTACGGGAGGGTACAGAAAGTACACGTGTGGAAAGCATGAAGCTCTACTCCAGGGGTGTGTTACGAACGAGGCAGGGTTCAGCCTCGACAACACTCCTGGGTGGCCATGCACGTCATCACGCCGAGAATTCTGACACACGGCACCGCGAAGCGCTAGTCGTTCACCGTGGACGCCGTTTGGCCATGTTGCGTTCGTAGACCAGACGCAGCCCCTCGAGGGTCAGGTCGGGTTCGTGGTGCTCGATGGTCGTCGACTCGGGCAGGATCAGCGCCGCGATGTCTCCGGTACCGATGATCGCGACGTCCGCGCCCGACACCTCGGGAACCTCTCGTCGAATTCGCCCGACCAGGCCGTCCACCAGACCGGCGAACCCGAAGATGGTGCCCGACTGGATGCACTCGACGGTGTTCTTGCCCAACACCGAACGAGGCCGGATCATCTCCACCTCACGCAACGTGGCAGTGCGAGTGGACATCGCCGACGCCGACATCTCGAGACCAGGAGCGATGGCACCGCCGAGAAATTCGCCCTTGGCCGAGACGACGTCGACACAGGTGGTGGTTCCGAAATCCACCACGATGCACGCCGTGCCGTACAAGTCGTGTGCAGCAAGGGTATTGACGATACGATCGGCACCGACCTCCTTGGGATTGTCGACCAGCAACGGCACACCGGTCCGCACACCGGGTTCGACCATCACGTGGACCACGTGATCCCAGTAGCGCGCGAGCATCGTCCGCATCTCCCGCAGCACCGACGGCACAGTCGACAGCGCAGTCACTCCGGTGATCCCTTCGGCGTCCTCACCCAGCAGACCGCGCAGCATCAAGGCCAGTTCGTCGGCCGTCACATGCGGGTCGGTTCGAATTCGCCAATCTCGCAGCAGTTTCGAGTGATCGCCCGTGCCGGTGAACAGACCGACCACGGTGCTGGTGTTGCGCACATCGATCGCGAGGAGCATCGAATCAGACCAGCACGGAATCGGCTCGCAGATCGCGCGGCGTGATCAGACCCGAGCCCGCAGGCGCATGAGCCGGATCGCTGCCGAGTTCGACAGACCGGTTCTTCTCGTCGACGAACACCACCCGCGGCGCGTACTCGGCAACCTCCTGCTCGTTCATCACCCCGTAGGCGATCAGGATGACCAGGTCACCCGGGTTCACCAGATGCGCTGCAGCCCCGTTGATTCCAATGACACCGCTGCCACGCTCACCGGTGATCACGTAGGTTTCCAGCCGCGCACCGTTGTCGATGTCGACGATGGTTACCTGCTCGCCTTCGAGCAGGTCGGCCGCATCCATAAGATCCTGGTCGACGGTCACCGAACCGACGTAGTGCAGGTCTGCGTGCGTGACCGTGGCGCGATGGATCTTGGACTTCATCATGGTGCGAAACATCGTGTCACTCTCCACTTTTCGGATCATCCGGGTACTCCAAGAAGCCTGTGCCGACGGCGACACCGACGTTGTCGATCAATCTCGTGGTGCCCACTTTGGCGGCCACGAGCAGTCTTCCGTCTCCACGCTCGGGAGCCGGGCCGAGATGCGGGTCGCGCACCTCCAGGTAGTCGACCTGCACCAGCGGTGCCTCGTCGAGGACGGCACGCGCGGTGGCGATGATGGCCTCCGCACCGCCGGCCGCAGCGTGTGCCCCGGCGACCAATGCCGCCGACAGCGCCATCGCCGCGTCGCGCTGCTCGGCATCGAGATACCGGTTGCGCGAGGACAGTGCGAGACCGTCCTGCTCGCGAACCGTCGGGACCCCGATGACGGCAACGTCGAAGTTCAGATCGCGCACCATCTGCCGGATCAACGTGAGCTGCTGGTAGTCCTTCTCGCCGAAGTACGCGCGATGCGGTGCGGCGATCTGCAGCAGCTTGGCCACGACGGTGAGCATTCCTGCGAAATGAGTTGGCCTGCTGGCACCTTCGAGTTCTGCGCCGAGCGGACCGGGATGGACCGTGGTGCGCGGACCCGACGGGTACATGTCCGACGCCGACGGCGCGAAGACCAGTTCGACGCCCTCGTCACGCAGCAGCGCGACATCGGCGTCGAGGGTGCGCGGGTAGGCATCGAGGTCCTCGCCCACTCCGAACTGCAGCGGGTTGACGAAGATCGACACGATCACCACGGCACCGGTGAGCTTGGCCTGCCGCACCAGCTGCAGGTGCCCGGCGTGCAGCGCGCCCATGGTCGGAACCAGAGCGACCTGCTTCCCGACGCCTCGCAGTGCTTTCGACACCGACGTGATCACCGCAGGATCGTGGTGAACCGTCAACTGCCCCTTGGTGTAGCTGCCCGCGAGGGTCATCGATTCCCTTCCAGAAGTTCGATCAGGTCTGCCTTGGCACCGATGCGCTGCGCTGATCGCAACGACAGCGCGCGGTATCCGGCTGCGATCCGCGAATCCACGGACTCGAGCACGTCGAGATGCTTGCCGACTGCAGCGGTGTCGCCGCGGGCCACCGGCCCCGTGAGCGCCGACTGCCCGTTGCGCAGCGCATTGTCCAGCGCGGCTTCGAGCAGTGGAGCCAGAACACGCTCGGGCACACCGCGTTCGGAGTCCGAACCGGGGAAACCCGGTCCGGCCAATGCAACTCGGAGCGCTTCGACCGCGTCGACCACCAGAGTGACGAGGTGATTGCTGCCGTGCGCGAGCGCGGCGTGGTAGAGCGCTCGATTGTTCTCGGGCACGTGAACCGGCTCGCCACCTATCTCCAGGACGAGAGCCTGCGCCACCGCGTAGCCGATCTCGTCGCCTGCAGTGATGCCGAAGCATGCCGCCGTCATCCGGTCGGTGTCCTCGACTCCGCCGCTGAACGTCATGGCCGGGTGGATCGCCAACGGCACGGCACCGAGAGCCGCCAGAGGCTCGAGCACCGAGATCCCGTTCGCGCCGGAGGTGTGCACCACCAACTTTCCCGGTGCAACCGCCCCGGTGGACGCCAGACCCGCGACGATCGACGCCAACTCACTGTCCGGTACGGCCAGAATCAGCAGCTCTGCGCGACGAGCAACCTCGTCGACGGGCAGAACTTGGGACTCGGGCAACCGCTCACGCACCCGCGCGATGGACGCATCCGACACGGCAGCGGCACCGACGACAACATGCCCGACGCGTTCGAGCGCCTCACCGAATGCGGTGCCGACCCGACCTGCCGAGACGACACCAACCGTCAAGCGAGCCGGAGACAGACCACCGGTGCCAGAGAAGGTCACCGAAAATTTCCTCTCGTTCGTTCCAGTCCCGCTCGGCGGGTACCAGACGTCCTGCACGGAACAATAGCGACCGCGACCCCTCGCAGGCCATGGGAGAGCTGTGTGATCTGGTTCTCAGTCTGCGCGACGGCGACGGCGACGGGTTCCCGGATCGGTCATGGCCGCATCGCCGGAACCTCCGCCTTGCAGTCCGGCCATGATCTCGGCGACGGATCGACCGTTCGAGTGTGCACCCGACGCATCCTCGTCGTCGGCCGACTCCGCGCGCCTACGACCGCGTCGAGGCGAGACGGATGTGTCCTCGGCCGGTGTCTCGTAGTCGTGATCGGCCGCGAAGAACGCGTCGGCCGATTCACGCAACGAGGCGCGAGACGTCGAGAAGGCGTCACCGTTCCGGTCCGCGGCAGGCTCGGTTTCGTACTGCTGGTCCGGCTCCGCCGAATACGACTCCGCCGGAAACGACTCTGCGGAAAACGAACTCGTGGAATACGAACCGACCGAGTCTGCCTCCGCATGCCCGCTCTCGTAGGTCTCTTCGGTGGCCTGCGGCTCGAACTCCGCCGCCGGTTCCGGCTCTGCGGCAGGTCGACGCGTCTGCTCGAAGTCGTATGCGGTGAAAGGCGAGCTGGGCGGCGTGACGCGCCCCGCCGGTCTCGGTGCGCCGTAGGGACGTGCTTGCGCTGCAGGTCGCTCGAACGGGTCCTCGTCCGCATCGGCCGCGTCCGTGTCGTAGCTCGTCTCCTCGAACGAATCCTCGGCGTACGAATCCTCAGTCGACTCGGAGGCCGCTGCGGAGGCCGTGGCCTGCGGCATCTCGTCCGGATCCTCGGGGTACACCACCGACGTCTCGGCCGTGACCGGCTCGTCGTAGGGAGTTCCGACACCGTTGAGGCCGGTTCCCGGTGCCATCGAGCCGTTCCCGCGACCGGGAACGTAGAGGCCGGACGGCGCAGGTTGGTAGCTGTCGTAACCGCGTCCGCCGAGTTCTTGCATCCTCATCGCTTCGGCACGCAGTGCGACACGTTCGGTGGGCAGATCGCCGTCGAAGAGCACCTGCAGGTTCTGGCGAAGGGCAGCGAGTTCGTTGCGCAGCGCTGCTACCTCGTCGAGCTCGAGCTGCGATTCACCGCGAACCCGAGCTTCGACGCTCATCTCGTACTCGCGCCGCGCCGAGATCTCCCGAGCCAACTGCAGCTCGTAGACCGTCTGCAGGTCCTTGGCCTTGGTCTGATCGGCGGCCGCCTCGCGCCTGTACTTGGTCATCGCGAACGCACCGATCACCGCAGCCCACAGCGCCGAGAGAACACCGACCCTCATCCACTGCACGCTCTCGGTGAAGAGCAACAACACACTGGCGATGATGCCGAACACGACGAGCGCCGCGAGGAACAGCTGGCTCGCACTGCGCCTCTTACGGCGCCCCTTCTTTGCGCGAGTCTGATCTGTCATGTTCACAAGGGTAACCGGCAAATCGTTCGCAAATAGTCATCCTCGACCGATCACTTACACAACCGAGGTAACAATCAAAAGTTTCGAGCGCTACCGAGAACGCTCGTCGTCACGGTCCTTCGGGGTACGGCAGCACTGTTCGAGCCATACCGCGGCAGCGACGACGGCCAGTCCTGCCACGAGCGCAACGACGGCTCCGGCCCGATCCGACGACGCTGCCCGCACCGTCGCCGCACGCGGCATCACGTACACCAGAAATCCGACGCACACTCCGACGACAGCGGTTCCCACCAGCATCGATGCCTTCGCCAACACCAGCGCCCTGAACACCGTCAACGGGTGTAGATCGTGCAGACCGCTGCCCACTCGATGCTCGGCGATGCGATTGCGAACGATCACGGCAGTCACCACTTGCACCACCGCGACCAGATACAACGACGCCCCGGCGTACACCGGAATCGGTGGCAACGAGCCGTAGAAGACCCGGACCAGCAGCCACGTGCCGATCGAGGCGACCAGGAAAAGACCCAAGACATCCCAGACCTTGGTGGGATTGGTCACCACAACCCATCACCGACGCCTTCTTGCTCTTCTGGTCGTTCCTGCAGGCTCCACTCCTGCTTTTCTGGTCGTTCCTGCAGGCTCCACTCCTGCTTTTCTGGTCGTTCCTGCAGGCTCCACTCCTGCTCGATCACTCCCGCACGCTCCTCCGGGCTCAGTCTCCCGAGTAACTCGGTCACCGGAACGTCGTCGTCGCCGACGCGCAGGGTGGCGTCCGGCTCGACGTCCAGCCACGGCAGCAGGACGAACGCTCGCTCGTGCGCGCGCGGGTGCGGAAGGATCAAACGAGGGTCCTCGCTGATCATGTTCTCGCACACCACCACGTCGACGTCGAGGCTCCGCGGCCCCCACCGCTGCACTCGAACGCGATCGGCCGCCTCCTCGAGGCGCTGACCGAAGCGCAACCAATCCCAGGCGTCGAACGCGTCGTCCTCGGCCACGACGACGGCGTTGAGGAAGTCCTGCTGCTCGACGCCACCCCAGGGAGCGGAGCGGTACACCGGCGAGCAGGCCACCAGCCGCGTACCCAATTCGGCTGTGACAGAGCGCAAGTGGGCGAGCGAATCACCGATGTTGCTGCCGATGGACAGCACGGCCCTGGTCACGGCCGCTCCCGGTACGCCACCACGGCAACGTCCCCGAACGTCAGCGGAATGGGGGCCGACGGCTTGTGCAGCACCACTTCCACCGCGTCGACGCGCGAGTCGTACGCCAGCACGACCTCGGCGATCTCGGCCGAAACCGTCTCGATCAGATCCCTGGACGGGCCCGCGACGACGGCCGCGGCGTGCTCGGCCAGTTCTCCGTAATGCAGGGTTCGGGTCAAATCGTCGGTCTCGGCCGCGGGCCGCAGGTCCATCCACACGGTGATGTCGACGACGAAGTCCTGCCCGTCTCGCTTCTCGAAGTCGAAGACGCCGTGATTGCCGCACACCGTCAGGCCACGCAGTTCGATGCGGTCGCCGCGACGCGTCCCGGCACCGACGCGGCTGCTGATCTCGCTCATGCCCGATCACCCTGCCATGCCCGTACGACGGCGACCGCGTCGAGTGATGCTCGGGCGTCGTGCACGCGAACACCCCACGCTCCCCCGGCGACGGCGAGCGCCGACACCACGGCCGTGGCGATCTCTCGCCCGTCCGGCGGCCGCGGAGAACCGTCGTCGTCCGCCAACAGCGATCCGAGAAAACGCTTCCTGGAAGCACCGACGAGAACCGGAAAGCCGGCCGACACCAGGTCGGGAAGGCCACGCAGCAGTTGCCAGTTGTGATCGGCGTTCTTGGCGAATCCGAGGCCGGGGTCGAGCACGAGCATCGCGGAGTCCACTCCCGCGGCCACTGCGTGATCGACCTGTTCGAGCAGTTCGCTGCGGACGTCGGCGACCACGTCGTCGTACCGGTCGGCTGGACCGGCGTGCCGGTATTCGGATCCGGCGGCTCGCCAGTGCATCAAGATCCACGGCAGTCCGCCGTCCGCAACCACCCCGGCCATGGCCGGATCCGCCCGACCGCCCGAGACGTCGTTGACGATAGAGACCCCGGCCTCGATCGCGGCCTCGGCGACCGAGGCGCGCATGGTGTCGACGCTGGTGGTCACACCAGCTTCGGCCAGCGCGGCGATGACCGGGACGACGCGCTGCGCTTCGAGAGTCGGATCGATCCGGTCTGCTCCGGGACGCGTCGACTCACCACCGACATCGACGATGTCGACTCCGCGACGATGCATCGCCAGCCCGTGTTCGACGGCAGCATCGACATCGAGGTACCGGCCGCCGTCGGAGAACGAATCGGCAGTGACGTTGAGGACACCCATGACGACGGGTGCCGGGGGGATACTCCGCGCCGGGTTCATCGGGAATCGACCGGTCGCGTCATTTCCGCAGAATCAGGTCCAGAGCTTCCGAACGCGATGCCGCGCTGGACTGCAACAGACCCCGCACCGCGGAGGTGGTGGTGCTTGCACCCGGCTTGCGAATCCCGCGCATGGCCATGCACAGGTGCTCGGCCTCGATCACGACGATCGCACCGCGCGGGTCGAGCTTGCGCATCAACGCGTCGGCGATCTGGCTGGTCAAGCGTTCCTGCACCTGGGGGCGCTTGGCGTACATGTCCACCACGCGCGCGAGCTTCGACAGGCCGGTGACCTTGCCGCTCTTGCCGGGGATGTAGCCGACGTGTGCAACGCCGTGGAACGAGACCAGGTGGTGCTCGCACGTTGAGAACATGGGGATGTCGCGGACGAGAACCAGTTCCTGGTGCCCCTCGTCGAACGTCGTGTTCAGCGCCGTGTCCGGGTCGGTGTACAGCCCGGCGAAGATTTCGCGGTAGGAACGCGCAACGCGGGCCGGGGTGTCGAGCAGACCTGGACGGTCGGGATCCTCGCCGACGGCGATCAACAGCTCACGCACGGCGGCCTCGGCGCGAGGCTGGTCGAAGACCGCGCCGGTGGCGTAGGCCACTGTCTGTTCCACTGCCTGCTGCTGCGCTGCTGGGACTTCTGCCGAGTCGATTGCCGACTCGTCGGTCCGGTTGACTGACACGAGAACGTACCTCCGGTTGGGCTCCGCGAATGTGACAGCTGGGCCGAACTGCACCTGTTCTTCGCAGAGCAGCTGCGCCGACCTGCAGCACGGTTCGAACGACGGACTGGGCCGACCGAAAGGGTCGACCCAGCCAGCCTAATGATGGACCTAGCGGTACGAACCGCCCGGCCCTTCCCAGCGTTGGGTCCGCGGACCTTCGTCGCCGTCGTCCTCGGCTCGCTCGTCTCGCCGCGAGTCCTCGGACGGGCTGTTCGAGGGACGATCGTCTCCGGGCAGCGGATAGCTCTGCGACGGAGTCGGAACCTCCCAGGTGGGAGGCGACGCCTCGGCCGGTGCAGCACCGTCCTGGTTCTGGCCGTACGGGGGCTCGTGTCGAGAGGTTCGACCCTGGTCCCGAGCGTCCGGCCGGAACGGATCCGGCTGATACTGCGGCTGCTGATATTCCGGCGGTTGGTTCGACGGCGGCTGGTTCGACGGCGCAGCGGTGGGCGGTTGATATGCCTGTGGCTGCTGATAGGTGGGGTGCTGTCGGTACGTCGGCGGCTGTCCCTGCGGCGGCTCGTACCGATTCTGGTCCGGTCGATCCGATTCCGGCTGCTCGCGGTTCGGTTGGTTCGCAGCCGGCGGCGTGGTCGGTCCCTGGTAACGGGGAACCGAGGACTGGTCACGCGGGGGCCATCCCGGAGCCGACCATCCGGCCGGGGCACCGTAATCGGGACGCGAGCCCTGGCTTGGACCGCTCGGGCGAGGTTCCTGTCGGCGATAGCCCTCGGAGTATCCGCCCCCGTTGGGAGCACCTCCGTTGACCGGGCCGCCGTAACCTCCGTTGTAGCCACCGCCGTTGAAGCCACCGGTTGCGGGGGCGCTGCGTCGACCACCACCGGTGTTCGGCGCATCGACATCACCATTGGTGGGCGCGCCGTTCACCGGTCCACCGTTCGACGGGGCACCGTTCGACGGAGCACCGTTGGTGGGCGTGCCGTTGGTCGGGGCACCGTTGTATCCGTTGCTTCCGTTCGGGTAACCACCCTTGCTCAGCTGCGGCGAACCGGCGTAGCTGGGCTGCGGAAACTGTTGCGGCGGAAGCTGCTTAGGGGCCGGCGGCACCGGAGGCCACGGCTCGCCGCGCTCGGCGGCGAGTTCGCGCGGAGTCTTGACCGGCGGCTTGTCCGAGGGCTTGCGATCACCGAAGTCGTTGAACAAGGTGATGCGCGGCCGCTTGGTGACGCTGTGGAAGATCTTCTCGAGGTCCTTGCGGGTGAGCGTCTCACGTTCGAGCAGCTCCGAGGCAAGGGTGTCGAGCAGGTCGCGGTACTCGTTGAGGATGGCCCACGCCTCGGTGTGCGCCGCCTCGATGAGCTTGCGCACCTCCTCGTCGATCTCGCGGGCGACCTCGTGCGAGAAGTCGGACTGCTGTCCCATCGAACGGCCGAGGAACGGGTCGCCCTGTTCCTGCCCGTACCGGACTGCTCCGAGCTTGCTGCTCATGCCGTACTCGGTGACCATCGCGCGAGCGATCTTGGTGGCCTGGTCGATGTCCGAGGACGCACCGGTGGTCGGCTCGTGGAAGACGAGCTCCTCGGCCGCACGGCCACCCATGGCCATGACGAGACGAGCGATCATCTCCGACCGCGTCATCAGGCCCTTGTCGTCCTCGGGCACCGTCATCGCGTGGCCGCCGGTGCGACCGCGAGCGAGGATGGTGACCTTGTAGACGGGCTCGATGTCGGGCATCGCCCACGCTGCGAGGGTGTGTCCACCTTCGTGATACGCGGTGATCTTGCGCTCGTGCTCACTGATGATGCGGCTCTTGCGGCGCGGGCCACCGACGACGCGGTCCACCGACTCCTCGAGGGACGCCTCGGTGATGACGGTGCCGTTCTCGCGAGCGGTGAGAAGTGCTGCTTCGTTGATCACGTTGGCCAGGTCGGCACCGGACATTCCGACGGTTCGCTTGGCGAGACCTTCGAGGTCGGCGTCCTGGGCAACGGGCTTGCCCGCCGAGTGCACCTTCAGGATCGCCCGACGGCCGGCCAGGTCGGGGGCACCGACCGGGATCTGGCGATCGAAGCGGCCCGGACGCAGCAGCGCGGGGTCGAGGATGTCGGGCCGGTTGGTGGCGGCGATGAGGATGACGCCGGTGCGCTCACCGAAGCCGTCCATCTCGACGAGGAGCTGGTTGAGTGTCTGCTCGCGCTCGTCGTGACCGCCGCCCATGCCTGCGCCGCGCTGACGACCGACGGCGTCGATCTCGTCGACGAAGATGATGCAGGGGCTGTTCTGCTTGGCCTGCTCGAACAGGTCACGCACACGGGACGCACCGACACCGACGAACATCTCGACGAAGTCCGAACCGGAGATGGTGAAGAACGGCACGCCGGCCTCGCCCGCGACGGCGCGCGCGAGCAGCGTCTTACCGGTTCCGGGAGGGCCGTACAGCAGCACACCGCGGGGAATCTTGGCACCGAGCGCCTGGTAGCGCGCCGGGTTCTGCAGGAAGTCCTTGATCTCGTAGAGCTCTTCGACTGCCTCGTCCGCGCCTGCGACGTCGGCGAAGGTGGTCTTGGGCATGTCCTTCGTCAGCTGCTTGGCCTTGGACTTGCCGAAGCCCATGACGCCACCGCGTCCGCCACCCTGCATGCGGCTCATCACGAAGATGATCACGCCGAGGATCAGCACCATCGGGAGGATCAGGAGCAGGAAGGAGCTGAACCAGCTCTCCTGGGTGACGGTGGTGTTGTAGCTGTCCAGGCCCTGCGAGTCGACCTTGTCGAAGATCTGCTCGGACGCGGAGTCCGGATACTTCGCGATGATCTGAGTCTGGTTGTCCGAGGCCTCGTTGGCCTCTTTCAGCGTGAGTCGGATCTGCTGTTCGCGGTCGTCGATCTGCGCGGATGCGACGTTTCGGTCGTCGAGCTGGGCGATCGCCACCGAGGTGTCGACCGTCGTCCAGTCCCGCGTGTCGTTACCGAAGTAACTGAAGGCATAGATCACCAACAGAATGCCGAAAACGATGGCAAGATTTCGTATTACTGTCTTCCGATTCATACAGCTTCAGCCGAGTCGGCCGTGTCCTTTCAGTCCGCTCCCGCGCGCTGGCTGCTCCCTGCCCGCCGGATACTCCAGGCTAGCGCGAGACTCGGACATCTGACTCGCTCATACCTGGCGCTGTGCGTCCACGCACCTGTTTGCGTCGACGCTTCTTCCCCTCCAACGACTGCACTCCCCCGGCAGTTCCCCACCTGATGGGCACCCTATCCGCATCGATGGACCATTGCATACGTCTCGGCGCGGCAATGGTCCATTCACGCGGACGGGGTGGACCGAAGGAACGGACTCAGCTGTAGACCTTCGGATCGAGCAGGCCGATGTACGGCAGGTCCCGGTAGCGCTCGTTGTAGTCGAGGCCGTAGCCGACGACGAATTCGTTGGGGATGTCGAAGCCCACGTTCGCGACCTCCACGTCGACCTTGATCGCGTCGGGCTTGCGCAGCAGCGTCACCACCGACAGCGAGGCAGGTGAGCGGGTCGCGAGGTTGCGCTTGAGCCAGCTCAGGGTCAGACCGGAGTCGATGATGTCCTCGACGATCAGCACGTGGCGTCCGGTGATGTCGCGGTCGAGGTCCTTGAGGATCCGGACGACGCCCGACGACGAGGTGGACGACCCGTAGGAACTGACCGCCATGAACTCGAGCTGCGCCGGAATGGGCAGAGCCCGGGCGAAGTCGGTCATGAACATGATCGCGCCCTTGAGGACGCCGACCAGGAGCAGATCACCTTCCGGTGAGCCTTCGGGATACCGCTGGGCGATCTCTTCTGCGAGTTCCGCAGTGCGTGCTTTGATCTGTTCCTCGGAAATGAGAACCGATTCGATGTCGCCCTCGTACACGGGGTTTCCCTTCATTCGTTCTCCAGGCCGACGCTCAGCCTGCCATGCCGACGCGAGCACACCAACCTGGCGTCGGGCGTTCCTCCTGGCAGCGCGACTCCGCCCTGACCCGTCCACCGTCCGACGAGGGCATCGACGGCCCGGATCTGCCGGTCGGTCAGCGACGTCACACCTCGGCCGAGCAACCATCGGCGCAGTACTCGCCGGCGAACGGCGGGATCGAGCGGGTCGAGCGTCGCGACCTCGAGGTCGGGGGTATCGGCGTCGACGACGGATTCGGCGAGCGCGTCGAGCACCCGGCCGTCCTCGCGCAGCTGCTCGGCGGTCCGCGCGAGCGCAGCGGCGACGCCACCGCCGAGCACGTCCTCGAGCAGGGGCAGCACCTCGTGACGCAACCGCACCCGAGTGAAGTCGGTGTCGGTGTTGTGCGGATCCTCGAACGGTTCGATCCCCAACTCGACGCAGGCGGCCCGGGTCACGCTTCGCCTGACTCCGAGCAGCGGCCGACCCCACGGCGCATCGAAGGCCGCCATCCCCGCGATCGACCGCGCCCCCGATCCGCGCCCCAACCCGAGCAGCACCGTTTCGGCCTGATCGTCGAGGGTGTGCGCCACCAGCACCGACGCGTCGCCGCGGGCCCGGTTCAGCGCGTCGTACCTGGCTCGGCGGGCGGCTGCTTCCATCCCTCCCGAACCGTTCACCTGCACCGTCAGAACACGTGCGTCCTCGACGCCGAACTCGAGAGCTCGCGCCGCCGCGGTCGAGGCCACCTCCGCCGAGCCGGCCTGCAGACCGTGATCGACGATCAATGCCAGCACGTTCGGAGCCTCGGCCACGGTTGCCGCGGTCAAGGCCAACGAGTCCGCTCCACCGGACAATGCAACGGCCACCGGCCCGGGATGGACCGCGAGCCAGCCACGCACCGCATGCCTGATCTCCAGCAGCGCGGGGCCTTCAGGGAAGAGCACTAGCCCAGAACTCGGGCGATCCAGGCGTCGGGGTCCTCGATCTCCGACAGCAACGGCAGGGTGTCGGGCCCGGTCCAGACCGTGTTGAAGCGTTCCATCCCCACCGTGGCGACGACGTGATCGACGAACGCCTTACCGCGCACGTACTGCGCCATCTTCGCGTCCATGCCCAGCAGTGCTCGGATGACGCGTTGCAGTGGGTTCACCTTGCGCCGACGGCGCTGATCGAACGCACTGCGGATCTGCGTCACGGTCGGCACGACGGCCGGTCCGACGGCGTCCATCACGTGGTCGGCGTGGCCCTCGAGCAGGGTTCCCAGCACCAGAAGTCGGTCGATGGCGTCGCGTTGGGGCTGCGGTTGGGTGGCGCGCAGGAGTCCGACGATGCCTGCGTCCTCGGACTTGGACGACCCGCTCGGATTCTTGCGGGCCTTCAGTGCGCCGGTCAGCCGGTTGGCGACATCGGTGAGCGGCTCGTCGGTGCCGTCGGAGAACACCCCTACGTTCTCGCGCATGTAGCCGCCGAGCCAGGGAGCGGAGGAGAACTGCACTCGGTGCGTCACCTCGTGCAGGCACACCCACAACCGAAAATCGCTCGGCGACACACGAAGCGCGCGCTCGACGGCAATCACGTTGGGCGCGACCAGAAGCAGGGTTCCGTTCTCGCCGGTGAACGGGTCGTACTGGCCGAGAATGGCACTGGACAGAAATGCCAGCATCGCCCCCGCCTGCAGTCCGGCCGGCTTTCCGCCGAGCAGACCGGACGGCGGCGTACCGTCGTCGTCTCCGGTCAGGTGCTTCATCGACGACGCGGCCGCGGCGATCCAGCCGGCGCGGTCGACCACCTGGGCATCGGGCACGGGGAGTCCGTCGGCCAGGCCGGTGGTCTCGCGAACCGGTCCCTCGGCCCGAATCGATGCGGCGGCGAGCTCTTCCACGGCTGCAGCGGCGGTGTAGCGAGATGTGGCCGGGCCCTTGCGGGCCAGCTTCGCTCCGGTCTTCGCCGCCACGGACCAGTCGACGGCACCGGCGAAACCGGAGGTGGCTTCGCTGTCGTCGGCCTTCGCTGCTGCGTCCGTGTTCACTGGCAACCACACAATCTCAGGGTCGATGCGACGGCATCGAGGGCGGGGCGACTGACGTCGGGCGGCCGGTCGTTGGACATCAGGGCGAAGGTCAGGATTCGGCCGTCGACGTCGACGACATATCCAGCCAAAGCACTTGCAGCAGAAAGGGTTCCGGTCTTCGCACGAACCCAGCCCGCTCCGGTTCGGTTCCCCGAGGCGTACCGATCCGTCAGAGTTCCGGTGGCACCTGCGACGGGAAGATAGTCGAGCATCGGACGCAGCGACGGCTGCTCGGTTCCGGCTGCCGAGGTCAACACCTGGTCGAGCAGCCTGGCCGGTATCTTGCCGTCGACCGACAGCCCGCTGGCGTCCTCGAGCGTGAGTCCGGCCATGTCGAAGCCTGCGGAATACAGGGTCTGCCCGATCGATGCCACTGCACCGGAAAAGCTTGCGGCCGTGTTCATCTCGAGCGAGAGTTCGCGTCCGACGGCCTCGGCGAGGACGTTGTCGGAGCGATAGATCATCTGCTGCAAGCGGTTTCGCAGCGGCGCGGATTCGACGGATGCGATCTGATCGGCTCCGTCGGTGGCCTTGCCGGTCGTCACCGCTGCCGGGTCGACGCCCAGTCCCGCGGCCAGTGCGCGGCCCGCGTCCAGCGCCGGGGTGGTGCTGCGCGGCGACTCGTCGACGAGTGGGTCCGATCTTCCGCCGTCGAGCATGATCGGTTCGATCGGCGTGATCGAACCGGCGGCGATGTCGGCGGGAAACCAGCCCTGCGCCATCGTGTCACCGGAATAGATCGAGGTGTCGACGCCGATGCTGCGCACCACCGTTCCGCTGCGCCGAATCTGCTCCACCAGGTCGTCGATACGCGCCGCGCCTGGATAGAACCCGTCGGTTCCGACCGGAAGCGCGGTGAGAGTGGGGTCGCCGCCCGCGATCAGCACGATGTTGCCCTCGCCGCTGCCCTGGACCACGCGGGTGGTGACGCGGTGATCCGCCGGGAGCCCGAGCATCGCGGCCGCTGCGGTCAGCACCTTGGTGGTCGAGGCAGGCGTCATCGGATTGTCGGGGTTCTGGGACCAGAGCACCTGCCCGGTCTGCGCGTCGGCGACGGTTCCGGTGAACGTGCCGAGGGCAGGATCGTCGACCACTCGGGCCAGCGCAGCTGCCAGACCCGCCGCGTTCGGCATCGGAGCCGATTCCGGGAACGGGGTGATCGCAGGGTTGGGCAAGACCGTCTCGGGCGGGGGCTCGATTGCCGTCTCGGCTCCGTCGGACACCGACGGCAGCACCAGGGCGGCGGTCGTCACTGCGAGGATCACCACGAACAGAGCGCACAGCGTCAGAGTCACGCGCTTCTTCCTGCGCCGTCGGCCCGCTGTGGGGCCGAGGAACCGCCGTGTCAGCCCCGCCACTGTTCCTCCGTATCTGCCGTGGTCGTACCCATGATCGTTCAGTCAACAGTATCCTCGGGTCCGGTAGCCTTGCGCCGCCACCATCTACACATTCGCAACGACTCGAGCCGCTCCGGCTCGACGACGACAGTGAGGACTGCACGTGCCGTTCGACGTCACCATCGAGATCCCCAAGGGGCAGCGCAACAAGTACGAGGTAGACCACGTCACCGGACGTGTTCGCCTCGACCGCTACCTCTACACCGCGATGGCGTATCCAGCCGATTACGGCTTCATCGAGAACACCCTCGGCGAGGACGGCGACCCGCTCGACGCACTGGTTCTGCTGCCCGAGTCGGTGTTCCCCGGCGTCATCGTCGAAGCACGCCCCGTGGCGATGTTCAAGATGGTCGACGAGGCCGGCGGCGACGACAAGGTGCTGTGCGTTCCGGCAGGCGACACCCGCTGGGACCACATCCAGGATCTTTCCGACGTCTCGACGTTCGAGCTCGATGCGATCAAGCATTTCTTCGTCCATTACAAGGATCTCGAACCCAACAAGCACGTCACCGGGGCAGACTGGGTGGGGCGCGCAGAGGCAGAGGCCGAAATCGCTGCATCATTCAAGCGCTTGGCGGACAATCCGGATCACTGATCGTTTCGGCATCACACACCTCGTCTCGGCCGAGCGCCGACGAAACATAGTTTGGGGAGACGTATGACCGACAGCACTGCCAACGGTGATCGGCGCAATCTCGATTCGCGACCGATCTCGGATCCGACGCAGTTTCCCGATCTGCCGGTGACGGTCGTCCTCGACCGAATCCCGGTGCCGATCCTCGCAGTCGATCCCACCGGTGCCATCGTGTTCGCGAACGAGGCCTTCGACGATCTGTTCGGCCTCGACCGCACCGAGCGGGAGGACTTCCACCTGCACGACATCTTCCCCGACCGGGCACCGGAGGGCGTCAATGTCGCGGACATGTTCCTCACCACGGTGGCCACCCGCGCAGATTCTCTGTGGCGGATGACCGACAAGACCGGCGATATCGTGCAGGTGCGCGCCAGCAAGTCGATCCTGCGCCGCACCGAGGACACCATCGTGCTCGTCGCGTTGGAGGACTTCACCGATCAGCTGTGGAACGACCCCAAAAGCGCTTTGCGCTGACGCACGGCACACGTTCTTCCCCGAACGACTGACGGTGTACGCAGGCGAATCATTCGCCGGCGTACACCGTTGCTCTGTTTCCGCCCGCGTGCTTGGACTCGTACATCGCCGTGTCTGCGTCGAGCAGCACGTTGTGGACGAGCTCGGCACCGTCACCGGACTCGGCGGCGGTGAACCATCGGCTTCCCTCCAACAGCGCGACCCCCACGCTGACCGTCACCGGCACGTCGTCGGCGGGGTCGTGAATCGACTCGAGAATGTCGTGGGCTACGCGGTGCACGGCGGCATCGTCGACCGGTAGCGCGATGGTGAACTCCTCACCGCCGGTGCGTGCGACACACGGGCGGGCACCCGTGACCGCAGTGAGCCTGCGGGCCGTGCGACGCAATACTCGGTCCCCCACCGCGTGGCCGTACGTGTCGTTGACTCGTTTGAACTGATCGAGATCGAGAACCATGAGAGCAACCGAGCGTTCCGCGTCCAACGAGTTCATCATGCGTTGGAGCCGCAATTCCAGGCCGCGTCTGTTGAGAAGGCCGGTCAGCGAGTCCGTGTTGGCGAGATCGAGCTGGCGCTGAATCACCGCCCTGAACGCGAGCACCGAGTTCACCACCAGCAGTGTCGCCAGCGTCCTGGTGACCGTCGACGCAGGATCGTGCGTGTCCGCGGCGAACAACAGCACTGCCAGCACGACGACAACCGCGTTGACGAACAGTATGTGGAATTCGAGCACTCGTCTCCTGGAGAAGTAGACGATGTAGATCCCGATCACCGTGAACAGAATCGCCCCGTTCAGAGCCAGGTCGCGTCCGGCGAAAGTGAGCAGCATCGCTGCGACGCCCACATCTGCGTACACGACGAACCACCCGGGCATGTGCGACGAGTCCGCCGAACGACGAAACCACCACATCCCCACGGGGACGGTGGAAATCAGCACCAGCAAGCAGGCACTCTTGGCGATAGCGCCTTCTGGTCCGTCCACCGAAAGCATCGCGATGACCCCGATCAGACCGAACGAGGGAACGAAGGCGGCGATTCCCAGGGCAACGCGGCGCTCGAGTCGCACCGAGCCGGTTCGCAGCCCGTTCGCCCGACTGTGCGGCGGTCGATCGCGATTGGATGGCACCGCGTTCCCTCCGTCCGTTCTGACTGTTCGGGCGAGCATGCGGACCTGGGCAGCGGCCGGTCGTCGAGCGAGTCAGGTGATGCGATCGTTCATTTGCGCATCAGACGTTACCGGCGCGCCGCTCGGGCAGGTCCGGCCTGATCATTTCGTAATCGGTCAAGAAACGATCGAGCAACGCGACGAGCGATTCTCGGTCCTCCCGTGTCCACCCCTCGATCACCCGGCCGAGATTGTCGGTGCGTCGTTGCTGGATCGCCGCCGCCGCTTCCTGACCCGACGCAGTGACCGCGAGTACGAACGCTCGACCGTCACGTTTGTCGGGCAGCCGCTCGACGTGCCCCCGTTCGACCAGCTGAGCCACCTGCCTGCTCACCGTCGACGGATCGGAATTCACCATGGCGGCGAGTTCACTTGACCGCATCGGTCCGTCGCGCAGGAGCCTGAACAAGCATACGTACGCAGCGCCGTCGACACCGCCCGAGGACGAGATCGCAGCTATGTTGCGCTCACGCAGGCGTTGCAGCCGAACCAGCTGCGTGCCCAGCTCCTCGGCGAACTCGACCACGTCAGCTACCGGTGAACTGCGCAGGTCGCTTCTCGAACACCGAGGTGATCGCCTCGGTGAGGTCGTGCGAGGCGAGGAAGGCGGCGTTCCAGGCCGCGACGTAGCGCAGCGAATCGTCGACGCTCGAAGATCGGGAATGATCCAGCACGGTCTTGATGCCCTGCACCACCAGAGGCGGATTGGCGGCGATGGCGGCGGCGCATTCGCGAGCAGCGGCGAGGGTGGCGTCGTGGTCCTCGAACACGTCGTTGACCAGGCCGATCTTCTCGGCGCGCGCGGCATCGATGTCCTTGCCCGTCAGGGCGAGCTCACGCATGTGGCCATCGCCGATGATCGCGGGCAGCCGGGCCAACGAGCCCATGTCCGCGACGATCGCGACCCGCACCTCACGCACGCTGAACTTCGCGTCGGCGCTCGCGTAGCGCACGTCCGCGGCGGTGATGAGGTCGACGCCTCCGCCGATGCACCAGCCCTGAACCGCCGCGACGACGGGCTTTCGGCAGTCCGCAACCGCGTTGATCGCCTTCTGCATCGTCTTGATGGTGTCGTGGAACGACGTTCGGGGACCGGCCAGTGCCTTGTCGGCCATGAGCGGACCGAACGTGCCTGCCATCGCGGCGAGGTCGAGTCCGTAGGTGAAGTTCCTACCCGAGCCCGCCAGCACGACTGCACGAACCTCGGGATCGGCGTCGAGCTGCGCGAACAGCTCGGGGCTTTCGCTCCAGAAGTCCGGCCCCATGGCGTTGCCCTTGCCCGGGCCGAGGAGTGTCACGTGCGCGATGTGGTCCGCGATCTCGACGGAGAAGGCTTTCCAGGTTCGTTCGGTCATGCCTGCGAGCCTAGCGGCAGCGTCGCACATTCCCGCACCGCATGTTACGGCGCGTAACGTCTGCGCTAAGTCCCTGCTCAGCTCTGGTACGTACGCCGAATCGGGCCCATCATCGACTCATGCTGATGCATCAGGGACTAGGCCTGGAGACGTTCAACGATCTGCCGCGCCGCAAGGCGGTGCATGCGCTGTACGAGTGCTGTTGCTCGGTGGCGTGGGCGTCCAGGGTGGCGGACGGCCGCAGGTATCGCTCTCGCGCAGACCTGTTCTCCGCCGCAGACGCGGAACTGACCGAACTGTCGGACCGCGATGTGGATTCGCTCGCCGCGACGCTGCCGGAGCCGAGCAAGGTGTGCGCGGCCATGGACACCGACACTCGCAGGGCATTGGGGACTGCGGCCAGGGCGTACGAGGACCGGTTCGGCTACCCGTACGTGTCGAGCCGATTGTTCGAGCCCGAGGGCTTCGAGCCGCGCGACATCCTGGTCGATCTGGGTCATCGACTCGACAACGACGACCAGACCGAGCGCAAGGTCATGCGCGACGAGCTGGCGAAGATCAACCACATCAGATTGGATCGCCTGCTGGGGCCCGAAGGCGGTTGGCCGGAGTACTGAGATCGGTCGGGATTCAGCCGAACAGGCCGACGACGCGGCCGATCAATCCACCGGCGATCAGGATTGCCAGCAATGCCACGACGCAGATGACGACGATCGGCATCACCCGGTTGCGCTGCGGGGGCTCGTGGTTCGGGCCGCCGATTCCGGTTTCGGCGGGCGGAGTATCTCCGGGGGTGACCCCGCCTCCGGCTTCGAGTCCTGTGGTGACGTCGGGGTCTGGATTCTGAGCGTTCATCTTCTGCGGTTACCCGGTGCGGTATCCCTCAACCGAGATGTGTCCTGGCTATCGCTCCCGCGAACAGTTCGGACACCGCGTCGGCGATGACGCCCTCGTCGATTTCCTCCGGATCCACCGAATGTTCGACGGCCAATCCGGAGATCAACGCCGCCAGTGACGTCGCGAGGCGTCGGGCATCGAAGTTCTTGCCGACGCCCCACCGGTCCGCGTGCTCGTCGATGAGGCGTTCGAGTTCGCTGCGTAGTGCGCGACGGTCGGTGCGGTAGCGCTCGGCGACGGCGGGGTCGCGTCCGGCGAGGATGCCGAATTCGACGGTCAGCAGCGGCCACCGGGGTTCGGCCACCACCCAGGACGCGATCTCTCCGCCGCCTGCTCCTGCCGCTGCACCGGAGTCCAGATCGGATACGTGGGCCAGCACGCGGGCGGCGAGGTCGAGGGAACGCCGGGCGAGCAGTTCGGCGAACAGCGCTTGCTTGGACTCGAAATTGGAGTAGACGGCACCCTTGGTGAAGCCGGCCCGGTCTGCGATGTCGGTGAGTTTCGCTGCAGCATAACCACGTTCGGTGAATTCGTCGGCTGCCGCGGCGAGCAGTCGGTCGCGTACGTCGGTGCGTTGGGGTCGTCGCCGGTCCTGTGTCGACCCCCACTTTTCTTGCTCGTTGGCATTCACGATACCTAGAGTATTGAATACCTCGGGTATCGACAAGATTCAGGAGTCACCCATGCGCAAGATGTCACTGCTCGCCGCCGCGGTACTGGTACTGCAGCTCGGCTTCATCCTCAGCTACGTCTCGGCGTTCCATCAGCCGACGCCGCACGCGATCCCCATCGCGGTGGTCACCGAGGCCGGTCTCCCCGAGGGGCTGGACCAGCAGACCGCCGACCGCCTCGACGCCATCGACGGAACCCCACTCGCGGCACGCACCGCAGCCGACACCGCGGAGGTCCGGGCACTGCTCCGCGATCGGGACATTCTCGGGGCCTACGTCGTCGGTGCCGACGGAACGGACACCCTCATCACCGCCAGCGCCGCGGGCAGTTCGGTGGCCACCGCGCTCGAGTCGATCTTCACCGAGGTGGACGCCGCACAGGGACGCCAGTTCGTGGTCCGCGACGAGATTCCGGTCGGCGTGCACGACAACCGAGGACTGTCCGGCTTCTACCTCTCGGTCGGCTGGGTCGTCGGCGGGTACCTGTTGGCCGCCGCCTTCGGGCTGCTCATCGGCGCACCGACCTCGCGCCGCGAAACCTGCTTCCACGTCGGCATTCTCGCGGTCTACGCGGCCGCATCGGGTGTGCTCGGAGCCTTCCTCACCACCCATGTCCTGGAAACCTTTGCCGGCCACTGGTTTCCGCTCACCCTGCTGGGCACCGCGGTGGTCTTCGCCACCGGGTTGTTCACCATGGGCCTGCGCGCACTGATCGGCGTCGCCGCGGTTCCAGCCGCGATCGTCCTGTTCGTGATCCTCGGAAACCCAAGCGCAGGAGGCGCTTTCGGGGCAGACGTCCTACCGTCCCTCTACGCCTCGATCGGTCGGTGGATCACCCCGGGCATCGGCACCGAGGGCGTACGCAGCATCGTCTACTTCTCGGGCACCGGGCTGGGGCAACCCGCACTCGGCCTGACGCTCTACATCGCGATCGGCGCACTGCTCATGGGCGCGGCAGCAGTGCGCCGCCGGTCCGCACACAACCCGGTGCACCAACACGAAACCAGTAAAGTGTGATTCCATGACCTCCACTTTCCCTCTGCCACTGCCCGATCTCGCCGTCCGCACTCTCGGAGGCGCAGTCGTGTGGGCGAACGACGAGACGTTCGCGGAGAAGGAGAATCTCGTCAGGCCGGGCAAAGCCGACTACTCGACCGCGACGTTCGGACACAAGGGCCAGATCTACGACGGGTGGGAGACGCGACGCCGACGCGAGGCCGGCTACGACGAGGCGATCGTGCGTCTCGGCGCGCCGGGGGTCGTCTCGGCGGTCGTCGTCGACACCGCCTGGTTCACCGGAAACTATCCGCCGGAGATCTCGATCGAGGCCGCCGAGGTCGACGGATTTCCCTCCCCGGAAGAGCTTCATACCCAGACCGAGTGGACCACCATCGTCCCGCGCAGTGCGGTCAACGGCGACAGCGAGAACAGGTTCACTGTCGCCTCCGATGCGCGGTGGACGCACGTGAAACTGTCGATCTATCCCGACGGCGGAGTGGCGCGGTTGCGAGTGCTGGGTCGCGGTAAGCCCGACCCCAAGTTCCTCGCCGCCGGGCCGGTGGACCTGGCTGCACTCGAGAACGGCGCGTACGTCTCGGCGTGCTCCAACATGTTCTACAGCTCGCCCAACAACCTGCTCTTCCCCGGACCCCCGCGCTCGATGGGTGAGGGCTGGGAGACCTCGCGTCGACGCAACGACGCGAACGACTGGGTTCAGGTGCAGCTCGCGGGTACCGGGCACATCTCTCTCGCCGAACTCGACACCACCTGCTTCCTCGGAAACGCGCCCGGTGCGGCATCGCTGCGGGGCCGGCTCGGCGACGGCGAATGGATGGAACTGTTGCCGCGCACGACGCTGCAGCCCGACACCCGGCATCGCTTCGTACTCACCCACGACACCCCGGTCTCCGAGGTGCGCATGGACATCTTCCCCGACGGCGGCATGGCGCGATTGAGACTGTTCGGTGATCTCGTCAGTTCCACGTAAGGAGCGTCAGGGCAATAGGGTTGGTTCATGTCCCGGCTACTTCATCCGAATGCAGCCCATGTTGCCGACACTCTGATTTCTCGCGGCCATCACGGTGTGGTGGTCAGCAGCCCGGAGGGCACACACACCGCCGCCGATGCTGCCGCGGCGCTGGGCGTCGAAGTAGGCGCGATCGTGAAGTCGATGGTGTTTCTGCTGGGCGACGAGCCGGTGCTGCTGCTGGTCTCCGGTGCCCACAACGTTCATCTCGAGCGCACCGGCGAACGTCTGGGCGGGACGTTGATGCGTGCGTCTCTCGACACGGCCAAGCATGCAACCGGGCAGCCGATCGGGGGGATCGCCCCGGTCGGCCACCCCACCAACCTGGACACGTTCGTCGACCAGGACCTGGCCGGCTACGCCGAGGTGTGGGCGGCCGCCGGTCACACCAACACGATCTTTCGGTCCACGTTCACCGAGTTGGTGCGCATCACCGCAGGTCTGGCGATCGACGTCACCTGACCCCTGCTTCTTTACCGGGGTCAGGACGCGAGAGTCGGGGCGATCGGTGCGCCGAGGACCGCGTCGACGACGTCGATGTCGAGTCGGGTGCCGCGGGATTCGAGCAGCGGCAGTACCCCGTCGTTGATCAGAACCGACTGTCGAGCGACATCGCCGAGCACTGTCAACGTCACGCCGTCGGCCACATCGGCCGCGGTGACATCGGAGATCAAACTGGCCAATCCAGCCGGCGTTCCGACGTAGCGGATCGACGACGGTCCGGTCGGCGCATCCAGTGCGGCGAATTCCCGACGGGCAGTCCTGGCATCGGCCGCGATGTGGATCTCGAGGTCGAGAAACACTGCTGCGCTGTCGGCAGATTCGCCGCGGTCGACTGCCTCGGCCCGCACCCGGGCCCGATGTTGCTGGGATTCCCGCAGGTCGGAGGCCTGGATTCGGACTACGTCCCCGTCCGGTGACACGGTCAGTTCGGTCCAACCTGCAGAGAATTCGACGGCTACGCGGGTGAAGTTGTGCGACATGAGTGGTGGTCCTGGTTCTAGAAGTCGGTGAACTCATTCGGTCGGAGCGGAGCGGAGCCGAACTCGAACACGACCCGGACGCAGTGCGGCACAGATCCACGTATCTGTTGCACCAGTGGCGGTTGCCCGTCCACACGACACTCACGGTCATGACGCCATGCTAACGGTCTGCGGGGCTGCACGGGGATCCAACCCCGGCGGCCCCATCAGCCAGCTCGGGGAAGGGTCGCGGGTCGGGTACAGGGTTCCACCAGCCGGCGTCCTCCGCGTAGTGCCAGCTCGGTCCCGACTCGACCAGGGCTGCGAGGGCGTCGACGAGTCGGTCCACATCGGCCGACGAGCTGCCGAGCCCGATACTGGCTCGAACCGCTCCGGCCGCGTGCCCCAGCCTGCTCAGCAGTGGGTGTGCGCAGAACTTTCCGTCGCGCACGCCGATGCCATGTTCGGCGGACAGGTATGCAGCCACCTCACCGGGATCGCGTCCGGCAACGGTGAAGGTGACGATGCCGACACTGTCGGGTGCGTCGGCCCACGCCTGGAGCTGCTCGACGCCGTCCAGTGCGGCCAGCCCGTCGCGCAAGCGGGACGACAGTTCATGTTCGTGCGCCTGCAGCTCGGCATCGTCGAATCCGGCGATTGACTCGCAGGCCGCAGCGAGTGCGGCAACGCCGAGCACGTTGGGGGTGCCCGCCTCGTGCCGTTGCGGTGCCGGAGCCCAATCGGTGTGGTCGATGCTCACGCTGCGCACCGCGCCGCCGCCGGCCAGGTGCGGCCCACCCTCGTCGAGCCAATCACGTTTGCCCACAAGCACTCCCGCGCCGAACGGGGCGTAGAGCTTGTGTCCGGAGAACGCCAGGTAGTCCACACCGAGTGCCGCGATGTCGACCCGCCGATGCGGAACCAGCTGGGCACCGTCGACCGCGATGCGTGCGCCGTGCCGATGCGCCAGAGCGGCGAGTTCCGCGATGGGCAGCACCTCACCGGTGACGTTCGATGCGCCCGTGATCGCCAGCAGCGCAGCAGGTTTCGCGGCAAGCTCCGCGTCGAGACGCGTGATGGTCTCGGCCAGGGTCGACGCGGCCACCACCACTCGTCGATCACGCCACGGGAGCAGGTTGGCGTGGTGCTCGATGTCGAGTACCACGGTCTCACCCGGCACGCATGCGGCCAGCAGGTTCAGCGAGTCGGTGGTGTTCCGCGTGAACACCACCACCGAATCGTTCTGCGCACCAACGAAATCGGCGACCGTCACCCGCGCCTTCTCGTACGCGGCCGTGGAGACCCGTGAGGCGTAGCCGGCACCGCGATGCACACTCGAGTAGAACGGCAGCAGTTCCGCGATCCGATCGGTCACCGCGTCCAGTGCAGGCGCGCTGGCGGCGTAATCGAAGTTCGCATAGGTGCAGGTGCCGCCGTGGACCAGCGGTACCTGTAGATCCGTGCCCGAAACAGGGGCAAAAGGAGCACAGGGGCGGGAAAGTACAGATGTCATGACAGATCGAGCCCTCACGTTCGAGGGACCCGCAACCGAAGGATGTGGTGAGCGAGTCCGCGCTTGCCGCGCCGGTTTTCCGGAGTCGGCCTGGTCGTCACCCGGAGCACCCCACCGCGGAGGAGGGTTGCCGACCAGCTAGCCGGGGCTTGATGCTGGTACTCGTGACCGTGAAGAAGACATTTGCAAACTCGCTGCGGTTTTGTCAAGCCGGGACTCACCCGTAGGCCGCAGTAGGATTCCCGCGGTGGGAAGGCGCGCTCGTTCACCTGCTGGCAAACAGAACGTGAGATAACCAACGGCGCTGCTGCTCACCAGCACCACAGAGTCATCACAAGAAGAAACGAGAAGGGCGCCCGGTTGTCTGTGCATCAAGAGAACGATCTGCCGGGTTCGAGCGCGGACATCGCACCTGCACCGGCGGCGTTTCTTCGCTCACCCCAGGCTCCACCCGCCCGGACGCTCATCGACATTCTCCGCGACACGGCCCATCGTTTTCCCGACGCACCCGCGATCGACGACGGTGCCGTGTCGGTCAGTTACTCGGAGTTGTTGGACGACATCGCCGAGGGCGCTCAGTGGCTCGCCAATGCCGGTGTCAGGCGCGGCGATCGCGTCGGGATCCGCATGCCGTCGGGTTCCTTCTCCCTCTACGTCGCGATCTTGTCGATCCTTCAGGTCGGTGCGGCATACGTGCCGGTGGACGCGGACGATCCCGAGGAGCGCGCCGAGTTGGTCTTCGGCGAGGCACAGGTGACCGCCATCGTCACTGCGGGCGGAATCGCCGCCGGTACTGCCCCCAAGCAGGACATTCCCCAGCACGATCTTTCCGAACACAATGCCGGACCACCGACCCCGCAGGACGACGCGTGGGTCATCTTCACCTCGGGTTCGACGGGCACTCCCAAGGGCGTTGCGGTCAGTCATCGCAATGCGGCGGCGTTCGTCGACGCCGAGGCCCGCATGTTCCTGCAGAAGGATCCGCTCGGTCCCGGCGATCGAGTGTTGGCCGGACTGTCGGTGGCGTTCGACGCGTCGTGCGAGGAGATGTGGCTGGCGTGGCGGCACGGTGCATGCCTGGTTCCCGCGCCCAGGTCGTTGGTGCGGTCCGGTTTCGATCTGGGTCCGTGGCTCGTCTCCCGCGACATCAGCGTCGTTTCGACGGTGCCCACGCTCGCATCGCTGTGGCCCGCGGTGGCGTTGGAAGCGGTACGGCTGCTCATCTTCGGCGGCGAAGCCTGCCCGCCGGAACTGGCCGAGCGGCTCGCCGTCGAAGGCCGTGAGGTCTGGAACACGTATGGCCCCACCGAGGCGACGGTAGTCGCGTGTGCGGCGATCATGGACGGCAAGGGCCCGGTCCGGATCGGTCTCCCCCTCGACGGGTGGGACCTCGCGGTGGTCGACGGCTCCGGCACCCCGGTACAGGTCGGCGAAATCGGTGAGTTGGTCATCGGCGGCGTCGGACTCGCTCGGTATCTCGATCCGGCCAAGGACGCCGAGAAGTACGCGCCCATGCCGTCTCTCGGGTGGGACCGGGCGTATCGCAGCGGCGATCTGGTCAAGCTCGAGCTCGAAGGTCTGTTGTTCCAGGGTCGCGCCGACGATCAGGTCAAGCTCGGCGGTCGACGCATCGAGCTCGGCGAGATAGACAATGCGCTGCAAGCACTTCCGGGCGTCGGCGGCGCGGCGGCCGCCATCCGCAAGACGGCTGCGGGAAACTCGGTGCTCGTCGGATATCTCGCGAGCACCAACCCCGATTTCGATCTCGAAGCCGCTCGCGAATTGCTCGCCGAGCAATTGCCTGCGGCACTGGTCCCGCGGCTTGCATTGGTCGACGAGATGCCCACGCGCACCTCGGGCAAGGTCGACCGCAATGCGCTGCCGTGGCCCCTGCCCGGCATGGCGGGGGCCTCCTCGCTCGGCGGGACGGCGGGGTGGGTGGCCGAACTGTGGACCAACATCCTCGGCGCGCAGGTGTCCGACGAGAACGCCGATTTCTTCGCCAACGGCGGCGGTTCGCTCTCGGCCGCGCAATTGGTGACGGCGTTGCGCGAGCGGTTCCCCGAGATCACCGTCGCGCAGCTCTACGACCACCCGCGGCTGGGTTCGCTGGCGCAGTATCTCGACGATCTGAAGCCGGTCGTCGAGGCCGTTCCGCGTGAGGTCGCGCCGACGTCGCGCACCGCGCAGTGGGCGCAGATCGCGGCAACGGTTCCGTTGACCACCCTGACCGGATTGCAGTGGGTCACCTGGCTCGGGCTGCTGTTCAACGTCATGTCCTGGTTCGGCGACGTGCCCTGGGCTCCGACGCTGTCGTGGTGGTGGGTGCTCGTGGCATTCATCCTGTTCATCACTCCGGTCGGCCGCATGGCGATCTCGGTGATCGGATCGCGCATCCTGTTGGCGGGCTTGAAACCGGGCGCGTACAAGCGCGGCGGCAGCATGCACATCAGGCTGTGGGCGGCAACGAGATTGACCGATGCCAGTGGTGCATCGAACCTCTCGGGCGCACCGTGGATGGTCTACTACGCGCGCGCTCTCGGTGCCAAGATCGGTAAGGGTGTCGACCTGCACACGATGCCGCCGGTCACCGGCATGCTCGAGCTGGGCGACGGCTGTTCCATCGAGCCCGAGGTGGATCTGTCCGGGCATTGGATCGACGGCGATCTCGTCTACATCGGCGGCGTCGAGATCGGCGCCGGTGCCACCGTCGGTGCCCGCTCCACACTTCTGCCCGGAACCAAGGTCGGCAAGAACTCGGTCGTCACGGCAGGCTCTGCCGTCGTCGGACGGGTGAAGGCCGGTCAGATGTGGTCCGGTTCGCCGGCCCAGAAGGTCGGCAAGGCCGATCATCCGTGGCCCGCGGAAACACCGCCGCGCGCGACGAAGTGGGTATTCGCGTACGGCGTCGCGTCGCTGTTCCTGTCCGGTATGGCACTGTTCTCGATCGGTGTCAGCCTGGTGCTGATGGGCTGGTGGATTCACACCGCGGACTCCGTGTTCGACGCCTTCGAACGTGGTCTGGTGATGTTGCCCGTCGCGACGTTGGTGTCGTTGGCGGTGTTCGCGCTGATCACCGTCGTCGCGGTGCGGTTGCTCAGCATCGGACTCGTCGGCGGCTACCACCCGGTGCGCAGCCGCATCGGCTGGCAGGTGTGGGCCACCGAACGTCTGATGGACTCGGCGCGCACGTTCCTGTTCCCGCTCTACGCGTCGTTGTTGACGCCGCACTGGCTCCGGCTGCTGGGCGCGAAGATCGGCAAGGACGTCGAGGCGTCGACGGTGCTGATGATTCCCAAGTTCACCACGGTCGCCGACGGAGCGTTCCTCGCCGACGACACCATGGTCGCCAGTTACGAACTAGGCGGCGGCTGGATGCATCTGGGCGACGCCAAGGTCGGCAAGCGGGCGTTCCTCGGTAACTCCGGCATGACCGGTCCCGGGCGAACCGTCCCGAAGAACGGGCTCGTCGCGGTGCTGTCGGCAACGCCGGACAAGGCGAAGTCCGGCTCGTCGTGGCTCGGTAGTCCACCGGTGCGGCTGCGTCGAGCCGCCGGGAGTGCGGATTCGTCGCGCACGTTCGATCCGCCGCGCAAGCTCAAGGTCGCCCGGTCGTTCGTCGAGACGTGCCGGTTGATTCCCGTCGTCGTTACGTTCGGTATCGGGCTCGGAGTGCTGTTCTCGCTCACCGCGCTCGCCGACGCCGTCGGGTACTGGTTGGCTGCGTTGCTCAGTGGCGTCGTCCTGCTCGTCGCCGGTTTCGTGGCTGCTGCGGTGTCGGCGTTGGCGAAGTGGCTGTGGGTGGGCCGGATCGGCAAGACCGATCATCCGCTGTGGAGTTCGTTCGTGTGGCGCAACGAGGTGGCAGACACGTTCGTCGAGACCGTTGCCGCGCCGTGGTTCGCGCGCGCCGCCGAGGGCACCGCGGTATTGAACATGTGGTTGCGGTGGCTCGGTGCGGATATCGGCCGCGGGGTCTGGTGTGAGACGTACTGGCTTCCCGAGGCCGATCTGGTGACTTTGGCCGACGGTGCGACGGTCAACCGAGGGTGCGTTGTGCAGACGCACCTGTTCCATGATCGGATCATGTCCATGGACACGGTCGATCTCGGCAGAGGCGCAACACTGGGACCACACTGTGTCGCGCTGCCGGCGTCGGGAATCGGTGACGGCGCAACGGTGGGGCCTGCCTCTCTGGTGATGCGCGGCGATACGGTTCCCGCGCATACTCGTTGGCAGGGCAATCCGATCGCGCCGTGGGCCAAGGGTGATCCCTTTCCGCGGATTCGCGACGACCGAAACGAGGGGTGATCGCCGTGGCAGACAGGCTCGTGGCCCCGGTGTTCGACGTCGACTCCAGTGACAACCCGATCGATACGTACCTCCCGCAGAACGGCAATCGCGGCTATCGCGTCTCGCGCTACGAACTCGACCTCGAGTACAAGGTCGAGAGCAACCGATTGACGGGCAAGGCGAAGATCACCGCGGTCACCACGGCGACGGTGTCGAAGTTCGCGTTCGATCTCGGACCGGCGATGAACGTATCCAAGGTGTCGGTCAACGGCTCACGCTCGGTGAAGTTCAGCCACCAGCGCGGCAAGCTCAAGATCACCCCCGCCAAGCCCATCGCGTCGGGCGCGGCACTGGTGGTCACAGTGGCGTACGGCGGAACTCCCAAGCCCATCAACGGTGTATGGGGTGAGGTCGGCTGGGAAGAGCTCACCGAGGGCTCGCTCGTCGCGAGTCAGCCCAACGGCGCGGCATCGTGGTTCCCGTGCGACGACCATCCGGTGTCCAAGGCCAGCTACGGCATCACCATCACCACCGATTCGCCGTATTACGCGGTGGCCAACGGAACGTTGGTGCGCAAGCAGACTCGCGCCAGCCGCACCACGTGGGTGTACGAGCAGCCCGAGCCGATGGCCAGTTACCTCGCGACCATCCAGATCGGTCCGTACGAGCATCGCATCGTCAGCCCGGGGCCGGTGCCGATGAAGGCCATCACCCCGCCGCGCCTGCGAGCGCAGTTCGATCACGACTTCGGTCGTCAGCCACAGATGATGGATACATTCGTACGGCTGTACGGCCCTTACCCTTTCGCGTCGTACACCGTGGTGGTGACCGACGACGATCTCGAGATTCCGATCGAGGCGCAGGGGCTGTCGATCTTCGGTGCCAATCACTGTTCCGGTTCCCGGTACTACGAGCGTCTGGTGGCGCACGAGTTGGCGCACCAGTGGTTCGGCAATTCCCTCACCCTCGGCAAGTGGGCCGACATCTGGCTGCACGAGGGATTCGCGTGCTACTCGGAGTGGATCTGGGCCGAGAACTCCGGCGGCGCAACGGCTCACGACAAGGCCAAACGCGCGCACACCATTCAGCGCGGTCTGGCCATGGACATGCAGCTCACCGATCCCGGTTCGGCGCGCATCTTCGACGACCGCGTGTACAAGCGCGGCGCACTGGCACTGCACGCAGTAAGGCGCACCATCGGCGACGAGCGCTTCTTCGGCCTGATCCAGGAATGGACCTCCAAGTACCGCTACTCGACGGTCGCAACGGCGGACTTCACCGACCTTGCCTCCCGCTTCGGTTGCCCCCGAAGTCTGTGGGACGCATGGCTCGTGGACAAGCAGATGCCGTCGTTGCCGTAGTTCCAGCGTCGCCAATCGGCTCCCCAGTTTCGGAAACCAGCCTGCAATCGGAGGCCTGGATCCGAGTCTGGGGAGCCGATCTGCCGGTCAGATACGGCGACGGCGCTTCTGCGCATAACCGATGGTCATCAAGCCCGCTGACATCAGCGCGAAAAGATTGATCGGCGACGCGATGGCGCGGCCGACACTCGCATCGAGTGCCACGACCTGAAACAGCACCCAACCCACGATGACGGCCAACACGGCGAAAATCGGCCAGGGTCCGGAGTAGTTGTATTTCATGCCCGCTCCCTCAGCAGAAGGTTGCTCCACCGGTGAGGCCACCGCCGACGGCTCCGCCGATTGCGCCTACCAGACCACCGCCGACCGTGCCTACGATCGGCAGAGTCACCGTACCGACAGCGGCACCGGCGAGTCCGGCTGCGGTACCTCCGGACACCGCGCCTCCACCGATTCCGGCGATGCAGTTGCCTATGCCCAAGGTTGTGACTTCACCTGGACGGGGCACAGTTACTGCGTGCACACGCAACGACGAACCTGACACTGCGTACTGAATCCCCACAGGGCTACCGTCGGCCGAGGTGGCCGAAGTCGGCAAAGCCTCTGTCGCTCCGGTTTCGATGCTGGTTGCGGTTGCGGTTCCATCGTTCGCTACTGCGACGTCGTAGCCGACGAGCGCCACAGTGAAGTCGCTGTCGCTGGTTTTGGCAACACCGAGCGCCGGTGAATCGACAACCTGGGCATGTACCGGAATATCCGTTGCTACAAAGGAAAACAACCCTGCCGCGGCCACCAAGGCTCCGGTAGCAATCCGCGATGCATTGCGCTGGTTCATTGGTCCTCCTCGATTCACCCTCCAATTATTACTTAGTCAAGGTATCAAAATCGGCTGTTTCGTCGACATGGTCGCGGGCTCGAACCTGACTGTTCACCGCATGGCTACCGAAACGACAACAGGTACGCGGGCAGTCCTCGACGCCTGCGTCAGCGATACCGGAGCGACACCGCGAGACCTGCCACTGCGTAGCCGTACAGTGCCGTCGTCGCCAGTGCCTGCAGCCAGAACCCTCTCGGGAACGACGCCGCCCAGCGTCCCTTGCCGTCCAATTGCAGATCACAGGGGAAGTCGCTGATGGCCATGGCAGACGACGGCTGCTTCGAGTGCGCGAGCACCACCCCGGTGGTGAACGGAAGTCCCCGAACGAACAGGTGACCGCGCGCTTCTCCGGCCCGGTACCGAACCGTGGATTCGCTGACAACCCCGGTGTACCAACGCCGTTGGACGTTCCATCCGGTGGCGTGCGCGAGCCGAAGGTTGCGGTCGCCTCGCAGAGCGGTGTCCACGGTCTCGACGTCGGCGATCAGTCCCCAGCGCAGCATCGACACCCACCAGACAATCCGTCTGCAGCGAAACACCAGGGCACCGAAGAGAAGGACCGCGAAGACGTACGGCACCACCGTCGGATATCTGGACCAGCAGGCGGCCGGCACGATCACAGCGATCAGAAACCAGTACGCCTCATGCCGGTTCCATACGGTCGCACCCGCGAGCGCCACCGTCGGAGGTACCCGATGCGGCGGGACCGTGCGCGAAGACTGCAGCATGATGCCGCTGATCCTAGGGCCGAACCTGTCTCTCGTGCGCGCCGAACGGCCCCGAGTACTGTCTGTCCATGGCGCAACGGTGGTGGGGACTTGTCATTGCAGCCGCGATCACCGTAGCTCTGGTGTCGCTCGCCTCGAATGTCACGAGCGAAAGCCAGTTGTCCGCTCAGGCAAACACTTTGCTGGCCGTGCGCTCGACCCTCAGCAAATTGGCGAATTCGGGAGCCGTGTGGGCCGGCCTGCCCATCCTGTCCGGCTGGCTGGTCCGCCGTCCGCTGCACGCAGTCGCGGCAGGGATCGTCGCGAGTCTGCTGGCGTTGGTGGTGCACTACGGTGTCGGGCAGTTGTTCGGGATGTTCGACGAGACCGTATGGGCGGGCAACCGAATGTGGTTCGCTCTGGCACTTGTCGTTGGCGGCCCGTTGGGTCTGGTCGGTGCCGTGGCGCGAGGCGGCGGCCCGTCAGGCTTGATCGCGCGTCTGATCGTCCCCGCCGGCGCGATGATCGAGCCGTTCTACCGGGGCATGTTCAGGGTGCCGACCATCTTGCCGTGGCCCGAGCGCGTCGCCAGTGCGACCGCCGGAGCAATTCTCGTCGTAGCCGGCCTGGTGGGGGCGGCGATGCTGATCCGGCGGCAGCGTAGACAGCCCGGAAAACAGAACGGATCCAACCTCCGTCCTACGGCAAGTGAGCAGACGTCTTCGACCGAACCACCAGGCCGCACAGAGCCGCCATCACCGCGCCGAATCCGAAGATGATCGGATACGTGACCACCCCGGGCCAGGTCTCGGTGAGCGCCGACAGAACGGCAGGCACCGCGAAGCCCAGATAGGTCAGAGAATAGAACACTGCGGTGAGGCCGGCGAGATCGTCGGGGCCCGCAATGCGTTGCACCTCTTGCAGACCCGAGACCAACGCCATGCCGTACCCACATCCGAGAACCGCTGCCGCGATCAGCGCCGCGGCAATGGTGAGCACCGACGCCGCCCACGCCGCGACAGCCATACCGATCACCAGCAGAGTCAGCGCCACCAGTGCGCCTCGGGCGTTGGCGGGTGTGTCGATGCGACGCCCGACGGCCTGGATCGCGAACCCGGAGCCGAGAGCGATCACGGCCATCGCCGCGGAGAGTGCGACGGGATAGCCACCACCGGGCTCGTCGGCCAAGGCGTCGGCCATCAGTGACGGCAGCACCGCGTAGGCGACGCTCGCCGCACCGAAGACCCACGGCGCCAACGGCAGCACGACGAACAGGAACCGGCGATGCGAGGCGGATGGAATCCTCAGGTCGTCGAGCAGCTTCTTGTTCTTCGATGCCGCTGTGGCAGTACGTGTTTCGGGCACCGAGAGCATGCCCACACCGGCGACGATGCAGATCAGCACGTGCACGCTGTAGGCGAGGTGCGTCGGCCAGGGTGCCCACTGCGCGAGCACGCCGGCAACTCCGGCACCGAGGGCGAAGCCCGCCGTCAGCGACATCGCGGCACGGCGCGCGCCGGCACCGGGTTTGGCCGTGGCATCTCGGCTGGAGAGCTCCTTGACCCAGCTGCCGCCCACAGCCATACCGATTCCGAGCGCGATTCCGCTGAGCACGCGGCCGCCGAACAACAGGTACGCGTTGTCCGGTCCGAGCGCAATCAGGATCGAACCGGCCGCGGCAATTGCTGGGGCGGGCAACATGATCGGGCGTCGACCGAGCCGATCCGAGAGCGGACCGCAGATCAGCATCGCCGGAATGATGCCCAGGACGTAGGCGAACAAAAACGTATCGACCACCACGGCCGAGAAGCCATGATCGAGCCGATACATCACCAGCAACGGTGTGAACTCGTTGCCGCCCCACGCCACGGCGAACATGCCCGACGCGACCAGCAGCCAGCGTCGTGCAGTCAGCTCGATGTCTCGATCGTTCGTGAGCGTTTCGCTCATCGTGCTCCCCCTCTGTCCGGTCGTAGGCCGTGCACCCCGAGCATGTGTTGTTCGACGGCCCGCTCGAATCCGTCTGCGTCGCCGGCCTCGATGAGGTCGGTGAGTCGGCGATGGTCGTCGACGATGCGTGAGATCTGACCCGGATCACGCGTCACCGAGGCTGCCGTCATCCGCCGCTGACGCTCGCGAAGTCCGTCGTAGAACGCGTCGAGCAACGGGTTGCCGCCGGCACGGACGACGATGCGATGGAAGTCTGCGTCGACGGCGCTGAACTGTGCGGCAGTGCCGTCCACGGCCAGCTGCTGTTGAAGCCGCAGGTTCTCGCGTAGAGCGGACACCACCGATTCGCGGGCTCTCGCGTCGTCGATGAAGGCGCGGACGCTGCCTGCCTCCACGAGGCGACGTGCGTCGACGACGCTCTCGGCCTCCCCTACCGCGATCGGCACCACCAGTGCGCCGCGCTTGGGATACAGGCGCATCCACCCCTCGACCTGCAAGCGCAGAAACGCCTCACGTACGGGGGTGCGGCTGATCTCGAGGCGGGTTGCGATCTCGCCTTCACTGACGAGCTCACCGCCGGGAAGTTCTCCCGACACGATGAGCTCCTTGACCGTCACATACGCCATGTCGGCAGCAGATTTCGTCTCGGACACAACATAGATACTAGATGCACTTCAACTGTGCACCAATTTCGCCCACCAAAGAAGTCCACTCAACGTGACATTGACCGTCGAAAAGGCCACTGAACGTCACATTGACTCCCCAAGGGCGGGTCAGGGGTCGGTCAGGGCACCCAGTGCCGTGCGGCGATGTCGTCGATCACCGGATCCCCGTCCTGCGCCGCGTCGAGTGCGTCGAGGTCGTCGCGCAGGGCGTTCAGGCGTGGGTCGTCCCCCTCGGCCTGTTCGGCGGCGGTGCCTCCGTCGTCGGCGAGTTGCGCGAGGAGTTTCGCGCGGACGCGATCCCGCAGAGAGTCGCTCATTCGTCGTCACCCTTCTTGAACACGCGGCGGGCCGTGGGGATGAGCGCGATGAGCACGCCCAGCAGCACGATGATCGAGAAAATTTCCAACAGCACAGCTACTCCTAGTCGTTTCAGGTCGGGGCGATAGCGGTGCCCCACGGGGTGTTGCGCACCACGGTGAAGACGGTCAGGGCAACGACGAGCACAGCCGTGGTGGGGCGACTCGGTCGTGGAAGTGCCAGCCGAGTTCCGGTCCATCGAGCTCGGAGCCATAACCCCCACAACCCGACGGCCACGACTACGCACACAACCGCAACGACATTGCTCGACGCGGCCGCGGCGACATCTCCGCGGGTGAGGTCGCCGAGAGCCCGGGTCGTGCCGCATCCGGGGCACCACAGTCCGGTCAGAGCGTGGAGCGGGCAGGGAAGATACGTCGAAGTTTGTGGGTCGCGGACATGCAACAGCACCAACCCACCGACAGCGGCAGCGGCCACGCCGAGGGGAGCGGCGATGCTGCGTCCTCGGGTCGGTGCCGTCATGCCCCTGAGCCTAGGAGTTTCAGGGCTCGACGACGATAGATGCCGTCATGTCCGGATGCGGGGTGCAGTGGTAGGTGAAGGTGCCCGCGGTGTCGAAGGTGTGCGTGAACTGTCCGGTCTCCATCAACGCGCTCCGAAACGAGTTGTCGTCGGCGACGACGTTGTGGGCCATGCCGCGATCGGCGAACACCCAGGTGACGGTGTCTCCCACCGAGATCGTCAACGTCTTCGGCGAGTACATCCGATCGGCGACGGTCACCTGGTTCTCGGCGACGGGTTCGGCGGGTGCGGCCGGGGTGGTTGCGGTGGAGCAGGCAGTCAGGGTCGAGGTGATCATCAGTGCCGCGAGGAGTCCGAATGCCTTCATGCGTCCGACGGTACCCAAAGGGCTCATTCCCGCCGGCCGAGGATGTATTCGGCCGTCAGGGCAATCGAACGGTCGGTGTCTCGGGTCAACTCCTGCAGGGCGCGCGAGGCTGCCGGCCCCGGGATACTCGCCAGAGCCTGGGTCACTCGTAGACGCGTCGGCACATCGCCCGGCCCGTCCATCAGCGCCGCCACGATCGAGTCTCCGGACCCCAGCACGCCAAGGGCATCGGCGGCATCCACGTCGTTGGTGCCTTCGAAGACCATCTCGATCAGCGTCGGGACCGCATCGGTCACCCCTCGCGAACCCAGTTCCAGCGCAGAAGACCGTCTGACCTGCCCGTCGTCGTGAGTGAGCGCCTCCCGCAGAACATCGGTGGCGGCGGGATCGCGAATCTCGACCAGGGTGACGACGGCGCGGCGTCGGACCTCGGGGTCCGATGAGTCCAGGCCTTCCCTGAGCGGCCCGATCGCTTCACCACCCGATCGAGCGAGGGCCCACCGAAGTGCGCCTGCCACGTTGGGCGCAGGCTCGCGCAGCACTGCTTCGGCCAATGCGTCCGCCGGAATGGGTCGATCTCCGGCAGAAGACAACGCCGCCTTCTGCCGCTTCCCGGCACTGACCGACTGCAGATCACCGAGCAGCGCGACGGTTCCGAGTACGTCCTCCCAGTCCTCGGGCCGCGGGTCGCCGATGCGACGCAACCGCGTGAGCAACTCGGTATCGCGCGCGATGCGTTCCTCCGCTCGGGCGGCGAGCTCGTCGACGAGTCCGGAGGCCGCGAAACTCGGGTCGTCGAGCGCGCGACCGACGTCGTTCAGCGACAACCCGAGCGAACGCAGCGACTCGACGTGGAAGAGGCGTCGAACATCCTCCGGGGCGTACTCGCGGTAGCCGCTGCTGCTGCGCGAGGTCGGGCGCACGAGCCCCAGCCTGTCGTAGTGCCGGAGCATGCGCGCACTGACGCCCGACCGCTGCGCCACCTCACCGATCAACATCGTTCCATCTCACCCCGCCGTGTCGACTACGCCAAGAGCATCGACACGCTTGGCCTCGAACACTGCGAACCCCGCGTCCGGATCTCGGAGCAGCGCCTCGGTGGCCAGCGCGTGGGCGCGAACGGCAACATCCTTGCTCGACGCGGCCTGGCGCACCATCGGTTCGATCACCGATCCGAGAGCAACCAGCGCGCGGCTGAGGCTTCGCTGAACGTCGTGCCCACCTCGGCCGAGTTGCGTACTCAGCATCGCCGCCAGCTGCCCTTCACTGCCTGCCGGCACCAGGACCACCGCTGCTCGCCAGGAGCTTCGTGCCACCTCGTCGTCGGCGTCGGAGATCAGGTCCTCGGTGATCACGGGCCACGCCGACGGGTCCTTTATCTTGGACAACGTGTGCAGCGCCTGGCTTCGAGCGAGGACTCCTCCGGTGCGTACCTCCTCGATCAGCCGCGGCACCGTCAGCGATGCGGGGTGGCGAATCAAGGCCCAGGTCAACATTTCCCGCACCTGAAAATCGGGTTCGACGGCGCACCGCTGCACCAGGGCGTCGAAATCCCGTGGGTCCGGTGCAGTCCCGATGTCGAGCGCGGCCCGGAGGCGGACCGACGGATTGCTGTGCTGCAGCGCTTCGTTCATGACGGTCAGCCAAGACCTTGTCACGGTGTGAAGGTCAAGCCCCATTCCGCAGCACCGATCAGAGCCGTGCGACGCAGATCGCCGGAGCCGACGAATGCGGTAGCAACCGACTCATGTCCGACGGCGTGATCACCTCCACGGTCGCCGATTCGTCCAACCGATACGGCTGCGTGGAGATGATGCCCGCGAGGTGTTTGCGTAGCCGCGACATCTCGGCCCGCACGGTGATCGCCCGGCCGTCGTCGCCGAAGAGATCGGCCGCCATCTGTGAGGCAGTCCGCCCCTGGCGATGGATGGCGAGCAGGTACAGAATTTCGGCGTGCCGGGGCGTGGGTTCGTGGGTCCACTCCCCCACCTCGCTGCGCACTTCGATGCGAGGCTTCTGCGAATTGCGCAGGTCGATGCGAATTCTCGTCGATCCGATGTCGGTGACGGACGAGTCCGCCGGGCTGGTAGGGCGCACCAGCCATCCACCGGGCAGTGGTTCGAAGTCGCACACGCCGAGGGTCGGCAGCCAGAAGCGTCCGGTCGCGAGATCCTCGGGCAGCAGGATGCGATTGCGCAGCGCCACCGATTCGACGGCCGCGACCCAGCCGTTCGCGTCGACGGCCAGGGCCGGGGACTGCAGTCGCGCGAGCATCGGTGCGGCCACCGACCGCAGTCGATCGAGTGTGCTCCGATGTAGTTCTCGCAGTTGGGATTCGGCCAACCGTGCGACGGCGTCGACCAGCGCGATGGTGGTGGGGTGCACCGTCTTGGCCGGTCCGCTGACGTCGATGGCTCCCAGTACCTGGCCGGTTCGCGGATCACGGATGGGCGCTCCGGCACAGGTCCACGAATGATGGCTGCGCACATAGTGTTCGGCCGAGAAGATCTGCACTGCACGACGAGAGACCAGGGCAGTTCCGATGGCGTTGGTGCCCACCGAATCCTCCGCCCAGTTGGCCCCTTCGACGAAGCCCAGACCGTCGGCCCGGTCCAGCACCGAAGTCGATCCGCTGCGCCACAGCACCCGGCCGTTCCTGTCTGCGACGACGAGGATGTTGTCCCCGTCCTGCACCACCGATTCCAGGCCGCGAGCCAGATCGTCGAGAATGTCGAACAACCCCGATTCCCGTCGGCTGTGCTCGAGGTCGGAGACGTCCATCTGCGTTTCGGCTGGGTTCCCCAGCTCCGGGTCGATACCCAGAGTCTGCAACCGTCGCCACGAATCGCCGACAACCTCCCTCGGGCGTGCGGGCGACTTGCCGCCGTTCATGGTCGCGTCGTACACGGCAGTGAGAATCTGCGCGTAGCGGCGCGGGTCTTCGCCGGCCGCCAGCGCAGGTTCGGGACCTGTCGACTGCGTCATCACAGTCAATTGTGCTCCAGCTCACAAATCGGCATGAACGGGGGTTACCGATAGACCAGACCACCGTCGATAAACGGCGCCTGGCCCGTCATGTAGTCCGAGTCCGGTCCGGCGAGATACGAGACGAAGGCCGCGACGTCCTCGGGGGTCTGCGCGCGACCGAGAGCGATTCCGCCGACGAACTTGTCGTACGTCTCGCCTTCCGCAGCGCCGGTCAACTCGGCGAATCGCTTGTCGATGGTGACCCACATGTCGGTACCGACCACTCCGGGGCAGTAAGCGTTGACGGTGATTCCCTCGGCCGCGTACTCCTTCGCCGCCGCCTGGGTCAGGGCACGAACCGCGAATTTCGTTGCGCTGTAGACCCCGAGCATCGCGAACCCGTCGTGGCCGGCGATCGAGGACGCGTTGATGATCTTGCCCTTCGAGCCCTGTGCTTTGAATTTGGCTGCGGCAGCCTGGATTCCCCAGAGCACACCGTCGACGTTGACGGCCCAGATCTTCGCGACGTCCTCCGGTCGGACGTCGTCGAGCGGGGCGACCTGCGCGATTCCTGCGTTGTTGACGATGACGTCGAAGCCGCCGAGCGCCTCGTGGGTGTGTTCGACGGCGGCGAACACCTGATCGCGACCACTGACGTCGGCCACGAATGTCGTTGCCTTCGAGCCCGTTCCACGCACTTCGTCGGCGACGCCTGCGATCTTGTCCTCGTTCAGGTCCGCCAGGGCGATGTCGTGACCGTCGCTGGCCAACCGCAACGCGATGGCCCGGCCGATGCCCTGCCCGGCTCCCGTCACCAATACCGCGCTCATGCGGATGCTCCGGTGGAGGGGTCGACCAGGACCTTCATCTTGGTGCCCGCGTGCAGCGCCTCGAACCCGTCGTCGATGACTCCGTCGAGGGCGATCTTGTCCACCCACCCCGTCGTGTTGTAGTGGCCCTGGCTCATCAGCTCGATGACGGCCTCGTAGTCGGCAGCGGTGTAGCAGAGCGAGCCTTGAATCCGGGATTCGTTCATCACGAGCTTCTGCAGCGGTGTGGTCAAGGGCTTTTCGTAGATCGCGACGCTGACCAACGGCTTGCGCGCACCGATGCACCCGAGCGCAGTCTCGACGGCAGGTTGTACGCCTGCTGCGTCGTAGATGGCGTCGGCACCCTTGCCGTCGGTGAGGTCGGCGATGTAGGCGGGAATGTCGACGGCCGTCGGATCGAGAGTCTTCGCGCCCAGGGCCTCGATCGATGCTCGACGCGTCGGCGACGGCTCGACGACGTACACGTTGCCCAGTCCCTTGCCGCGCAGGGCGAACCACAGTCCGATGCCGATGGGGCCGGCTCCGAACACCATCGCGGTGTCCGCGGGTTTCGGATCTCCCAGTGTCGCAGCATGATAGGCGACCGACATCGGTTCGACGAGGGCTCCGAGTTCGAGGGAGACATTGTCGGGCAAGGCGTGAATCATGTCGGTGGGGACCACGGTGTACTCGGCCATTCCGCCGTCGGACATCAGTCCGTGGAAGCCGATCTGAGCGCAGATGTTGTAGTTGCCGGCCCGGCACGGTCCACAGTGGCCGCAGCGGTACAGCGGCTCGATGGCGACGCGGTCGCCCACGGCGATGCCGGTCACGCCTGTGCCGAGTTCGGTGACGGTTCCCGAGAACTCGTGCCCTAGTACCAGCGGCATCTCCTGTCCGGTCAGCGGATGCGGGGAGGTGGGGATGAAGATGGGGCCTGCGTAGTACTCGTGCAGGTCGGTTCCGCAGATTCCGTTGAACCCGACCTTGATCTTGACCTGGCCTTCACCGGGATTCGGCTCGGGTACGTCGGTGATCTCCACCTTGTTGGGGCCGTAGTACACAGCTGCACGCATCGCTTCACTCCTGATCGTCGGATGCATTCATGTCTATGTGATGCCGACCACTTCGGACAGGGTTGCAGCCTGTTGCAGTCGCGGACTCGAAATCGGGTGCAACCAGCCGCGGTGAGCGCGGTCAGCTGCACCCGATTCGCACTGCAACCCACTGCAACTCTCGCCTCCCCTGCTCAAAGGGAGTGTGCTGGGTCACATCGCTTGAACCACGAATCGCTAGGAGTTTTGATGACCCAGACAATCGAGCCGATCGAGATCACCCGCACGCGCAGTCCTCAGGAACGGGTCGACGCCTGGCTGTCGAAGTTCGAGGAGGCACTGGTCGCACGCGATGTTCCTCGCGTTGCCGGCATGTTCGCCGTCAGCAGCTTCTGGCGCGATCTCGTCACGTTCACCTGGAATCTCAAGACCGTCGAAGGCCGTGACGGTGTCAGCGACATGCTCTCCGAACGGCTCGACGACACCGATCCGACGGGCTTTCACACCACCGAGGTCCCCGACGAGGCGGACGGCGTGGTCTCGGCGTGGATAGAGTTCGAGACCGCCACGAGTCGCGGCAAAGGACATCTGCGACTGACCGTGGACGCCGACACGGGCGAGGACGTGGCCTGGACTCTGCTGACCACGATGCAGGAACTCAAGGGCCACGAGGAGCGTCAGGGCCCCTCGCGCATCAAGGGCGCGGTGCACGGCTCGAATGCCGATACCCAGAACTGGGCGGAGAAGAAGGAGATCGAGGAGAAGGAACTCGGGTACAGCGTGCAGCCGTACGCCCTCGTCGTCGGCGGAGGCCAGGGCGGCATCGCTCTGGGCGCGCGGTTCCGGCAGCTCGGTGTGCCGGCGATCGTCGTCGACCGCGCCGAGCGCCCCGGCGACCAGTGGCGGGGACGCTACAAGTCGCTGTGCCTGCACGATCCGGTCTGGTACGACCATCTCCCCTACCTGCCGTTCCCGCCGAACTGGCCGGTGTTCGCGCCGAAGGACAAGATCGGCGACTGGCTCGAGATGTACACCAAGGTCATGGAGGTCCCCTACTGGACCAAGACCACGGCGAAGTCCGCTACTTACGACGAGCGGGCGAAGGAGTGGACGGTCGTCGTGGACCGAGACGGCGAAGAGGTGATTCTGCGGCCCAAGCAGCTGGTGATGGCCACCGGAATGTCCGGCAAGAAGAACGTCCCCAACTTCCCCGGCATGGACGAGTTCGAGGGCGAGCAGCACCATTCCAGCGAACACCCCGGTCCCGACGCGTATGTCGGCAAGCGCGTCGTGGTGGTGGGCTCCAACAATTCTGCGCACGACATCTGCAAGGCGCTGTACGAGACGGGCGTCGACGTGACGATGCTGCAGCGTTCGTCGACGCACATCGTCAAGTCCGATTCGCTGTGTGAGATCGCACTCGGGGATCTGTACTCCGAGCGGGCCGTCGAGTCCGGAATGACCACGGGCAAGGCCGATCTCACATTCGCGTCGCTGCCCTACCGGATCATGCACGAGTTCCAGATTCCGGTGTATCAGCAGATCGCGGAACAGGACAAGGACTTCTACGATCGGCTGGAGAAGGCCGGGTTCCAACTCGATTTCGGTGACGACGGATCCGGGCTGTTCATGAAGTACCTGCGTCGCGGCTCGGGCTACTACATCGACGTCGGTGCATCCGAGCTGGTCGCGGACGGCAAGATCAAACTCGTTGCCGGACAGGTCGACCGGATCAGCAAGACCGGCGTCGTGCTCGACGACGGCACCGAGCTACCGGCGGATCTGATCGTCTACGCCACCGGCTACGGCTCGATGAACGGCTGGGTCGCCGACCTGATCGATCAGGAGACCGCGGACAAGGTCGGCAAGTGCTGGGGCCTCGGCTCCGACACCACCAAGGACCCCGGTCCGTGGGAGGGCGAGCAGCGCAACATGTGGAAGCCGACGCAGCAGGAGAACTTCTGGTTCCACGGCGGCAATCTGCATCAGTCCCGGCACTATTCGCTCTACCTCGCACTGCAGATCAAGGCGCGCTACGAGGGCATCGACACCCCGGTCTACGGGCTGCAGGAAGTGCATCACCTTCGGTGACCGATGTGAGCGCACCTACGACAACCGCGTCCGAAGCAGGCAGAACTCGTTGCCCTCGGGATCGGCGAGCACGTGCCACTGCTCGGTGCCCGTCTGGCCCACATCGGCCGGGCGGGCTCCGAGCGCGAGAAGTCGTTCCAGTTCGTCGTCCTGATCCCGGTCGGTGGGGTTGACGTCGATGTGCAGCCGACCCTTTCCCGTTCTCGGCTGCTCGTGTCTGCTCAAAATGATCGTGGGCTGGGGCCCGCCGAACCCCTCGGCCGGCCCGATCTCGATCAATTCCTCGCCCTCGCGATCGAGTACGACGAAACCGAGTACCTCGCACCAGAATTGAGCCAATATTTCCGGGCTACGACATTCGAGTACGAGTTCACTGATGCGGCATGCCATGCGTCCCTCTCGTCTACGTTCGGTCGTACAGGTCGATTGCCTGAGCCTTCTTGATGAGCGCATCCTCGGATCGCACCTGCGCGAGGTTGACGACCCGGGTCGGCAGCACCGAGGAATACAGCCAGTCCGTGGCCACCCGCACTCGCGCCGAGACCGTCGGCAACGCGTAGAGGTGATAGCCGCGTGCGACGAACTTCGCCACGGGTCCGGTCAGCGGAATGCCGAGAGGCTTTGCGACACCGTCGAATCCGCCGAGATCGGCGACGAGCCCCAAGTCCTTGTGCTTGTACGGACGCGACTGCCCGACGCCCATCGTCGCCGCCACATTGCGTGCGACGGCAACGCCCTGGCGCTGGGCGTGCTGAGCCGTCGGTGGAGTCGGCTTCGACGGGTCGGCGGCGAGGTCGGGGACCGCTGCCGCGTCGCCGATCGCCCAGACGTCCGATACCTCGGGGACGGTCATGTCCGCCCGCACCACGAGGCGTCCGCCCGCTGTCGGTAGACCCAGCTGCGCGATGAGCGGGCTCGGTGCAACGCCCGCTCCCCAGACCAGAGTTCGGGACGGGATGACCTCGTCGTCGGTGAGCGTCACCGACGTTGCGGTGGCCGAGGCCACCGACACACCGAGCCGAACGTCGACACCTCGCTCGGCGAGCACAGCGAGTGCTTCTCGGCCGAGTCGCTCACCGAGCTCGGGAAGTACCGCATCGGCCACGTCGACGAGGACCCAGCGCACCTCCTCGGGGTCGACGCTCGCCCATCGGGATGCTATACCCCGAACCCAATTCTGCATCTGGGCAACGAATTCGGTGCCTGTGTAGCCCGCGCCCACGGCCACCACCGTCAACCGCTCGGCGCGTTCGCTCCGGCCCTCCGGGGTATCGGGCAGGGCGTCGGCGGCGTCGAGTTGCGCGAGCACATGGTTGCGGATGTAGACGGCCTCGCTCAGCGTCTTGAGCCCGTACGCATGCTCGTCGACGCCGGGGATGTCGAACTGCTTGGTCACCGACCCGGGGGCGAGTATCAGCTTGTCCCACTCAAGCGTCGAGTCACCGTCGGGGCCGGTCACCGTCAGCTCGCGAGACTCGAAATCGACAGTGGTGACGTGACCGAGCACCAACTTCACGCGCGGCAGTGCCTGCCGGGTGGAGACGGCGATGTCCCGCGGATCGAGGACACCGGTGGCGACCTCGGGCAACAGCGGACTGTAGAGCAGGTAGTCGGTGGGGGCCACCAACGTCAGCACGGCGCGATCGGGCCCCAGCAGCTTCGTCAGCCGCTGCAGAGCGTTGAAGCCGCCGAAGCCGCCACCGACCACCACGACGCGAGCAGGCCGCGCGGGGGCCGGAGAACTCGAACCGAAACCGGGAAGGAATCTGCGCATATCCGAGATTAACCCGCCGGCGAGCGACCTCGCAGACGACGTTCGCAGGTTGCGGAAAGTAGGTCAGCGCACCCCGTCCCACACCTCGCGTGTTGCCGGCCTCGGGTCGAGGGCGACGCCGGGCTCGTTGCCGAACATCATCACTGCGCGGTCGGTACCGTACGGGTCCCAGCCGGGTGAGCCGTCGCGCACGAAGTCGACCCAGGCGCGGTGCATCCGGTCGGCCACCTGCTGCGGCGGATTCGGTCCCGTGATGCGCTCGGTCTCGGGCTTGTGCAACATGTCGAACACGAACGGGATCTCGAGTGCGTGGCAGGCGCCGAGAGCGCCGTCGAACAGCGATGAGCGCCAGGTGAATTCGTAGACGAAGGCGTTTCCGGAGCGGGCTTCGACCAGACGCGTGGCCGGAATCCGAAAGAACCAGTCGGTCATGACGGCGATCATCAGCTCACCGGCCGAGGCGTCGGGCAGCTGTTCGCGGTACTTCTCCAGCGCCGACGGGTCGGCTCGGTACCCGGCGAGGACCATCTTCACGTAGTCCTCGGTGAGGTGTGGGACCAGCCCGGCCGGGACGATGAAGAACGCGTGCTCCTCGCTGGTGGTTCCGATCAGCACGTCCACATGCGCGCTCGCACCGTCGCTGATGCGCGAGAAGGGCAGTGCTGGAACGACATCACCGTCGATGTACGGCTCGTAGGCCATCACGTTCAGGGCCAGCTCACCCCATGCTCCGGTCGGGGCCTCGGCCGTGATCCGATCGGACAGTTCGCGTTGTGCGTCCACCAACGCATCCACCGGTACCGAACCCAGTCCGTCGACCGAGGCATCGACGCCGAGCGAGGACGCCAACGCTGCGGAGACCTTCGCGGCGGTCTCGGCGGTGATGACGTGGTGCCCGGCTCCGCTCTGCAGAATCGCCCGCTGGAAGAGCCCGTCGGCACGTGGCATCGACATCAGGGTGCCGACGCTCATCGCGCCGGCCGACTCCCCCGCAATGGTCACCCGCGCGGGGTCGCCGCCGTAGGAGGCGATGTGGTCACGCACCCACTCGAGGGCCGCTACCTGGTCCAGCATTCCGCGGTTGGCCGGGGCACCGTCGATCAGCGCGAAGCCGTCGACTCCGAGGCGGTAGTTGATCACCACGGCCACGACACTGTCTCGTGCGAAGGCGGAACCGTCGTACGTGGGAATGGCGTTGCTGCCGTTGACGAATGCTCCGCCGTGGATCCAGACGAACACCGGCGCGGATCCACCGACGTCGGGGGTGAAGACGTTGACGTTCAGGCAGTCGTCACCGGGTACCACCGGTTCGCTGAGGATCTCGCTGGTCGGCGGCCGGTACCCCACCTTGGGGACGGTGGCCCCGAACTCGAGAGCGTCGCGAACCCCGTCCCACATCGGCGGCGCCGAGGGTGCCTGAAATCGACGGGGCCCGAAGGGGGCCTCGGCGTACGGCACTCCGAGGAACGAGATGATGCCTGCGCCGGTCCGACCGCGAACCTGGCCCTGAGGTGTGTCGACGGTGATCGTGTCCATACCTCATTACTACCCTGTTCGGATCGGACCGACGCCCTCAGGCGGTCAGACCAGTCGCGCCTCGGGCGAGCCTGTCTTGCCCGGGTCGCGCTCCACGGAATCGCCCAGTGCGTCGTCGATCTTGGCGAGCACGTCGGCGTCGAGGGTCACCTCGGAGGCCTTGATGTTCTCGGCGATCTGCTCCGGACGCGAGGCTCCGACGAGCGCTGCCGCGATGTTGTCGTTTGCCAGTACCCACGCAACGGCCAACTGCGCCATGGTGATTCCCAGATCGTCGGCGATGGGCTTGAGTTGCTGCACTCGGGTGAGCGTCTGGTCGTCGAGGTAGCGCGCGATCATCTTGTCGCCACCCTTGTCGTCCTTGGCGCGAGAGCCGTCGGGCAGGAGCTGTCCGGGGAGGTACTTGCCGGTGAGAACGCCCTGCGCGATGGGCGACCAGACGATCTGCGAAATGCCCAGTTCCTTCGACGTCGGGATCACCTGATCCTCGATGACGCGCCACAGTGCCGAGTACTGCGGCTGGTTCGAGATGATCGAGAAGCCGTTCTGACGGGCGAGTTCCTGCCCGGCGCGCAGTTGATCGGCGGTCCATTCGGAGACGCCGATGTAGAGCGCCTTGCCTTGGCGGACGACGTCACCGAAGGCGGCGATGGTCTCCTCGAGCGGGGTCTCGACGTCGTAGCGATGCGCCTGGTAGAGGTCCACGTAGTCGGTGCCGAGTCGACGCAGTGACGCGTCGATGCCTTCGAGGATGTGCTTGCGCGAGAGTCCGGTGTCGTTGGGCCCCTTGGGTCCGACGGGGAAGTAGACCTTGGTGAATATCTCGAGCGATTCTCGACGCTCCCCTTTCAGCGCGTCCCCGAGCACCGTCTCGGCAGCTCCGTTGGCGTAGACGTCGGCGGTGTCGAAGGTGGTGATGCCTGCATCGAGCGCCGCACGAACGCACTGGGTGGCGATGTCGTTCTCCACCTGCGATCCGTGGGTCAACCAGTTGCCGTAGGTGATCTCCGAAATCTTCAGTCCGCTGTTTCCGAGGTATCTGTAAGCCATGTAGAAAACGGTACTCCGGCCGCAATTCCGACCCCGTGTGTCACGCGGGTCGAATTTACTGATGTGTAACAGCGTGTGCATACGGCGTCGTTAGCGTCGTTACCGTGTCCATCACAGACCGCAAGGGTGTTCTCGTACTGATCACCGCTCTCACACTCAGCGCCGTCGGTTGTCAATCGACCAGCACTCCCGACGACGGTTCCGACCTGGCCTTGCAGGGACTCGGCGTCGACGATCTTCGGTTGCGCTTGGAGTCGGGTCAGTACACCAGCGCGGACATCACTCGGACGTACCTCGACCGGATCGACAAGTACGACGACACAGGCCCGACGCCGCTGCATGCTGTTGTCGACGTCAATGCCGACGCACTGGCCGAGGCGAGCACGTTGGACGACGAGCGCGCTGCGGGAACAATACGGGGCCCGCTGCACGGTATTCCGGTACTGATCAAGGGCAACATCGGAAGTTCGGAACTTGCCGCGACGGCGGGAAACGTCGATCTGAGTGCGTTCCGTCCCGTCGAGGACTCTCCGGTGGTTCGCAACCTGCGAGAGTCGGGCGCAATCATCCTCGGAACCACCAACATGTCCGAATTTGCCTGGCATGGAACGTTTACCAAGAGTTCTGTCGAAGGTACGACCGCGAATATTTTCGACCGCGAGCTCAGCGCCAGCGGTTCCAGTGGCGGAAGCGCAGTAGCCGTGGCGGCGGGCTTCGCCCCGATCGCCTTGGGTACGGACACCTGCGGCTCGGTGGTCGGGCCGGCTGCCCACGCCGGGCTGGTGGGATTTCGCCCGAGTCACGATGCGATCAGCAGGGACGGCGTGGTTCCCCTGTCTCTCTCGCAGGACGTGGTCGGGCCGATCGGGCACTCCGTCGCCGACGCAGCGGCCGTGGCCGATCTGACCAGTGGCAACGACAACGGATGGTCCGACTCCGCAGCAGCAATAGACCTGACATCCGTGACGGCGGCGTACCTCACCTGGCCGTTCGATGCTCGTGGGGCTGATCCGGACAGTCCCGACCAGGCCGTGCGGCCCCAGATCCGTACCGCTTCGGATGCGGCCGTCGAGGCCCTCGCTCAATCGGGACCGCAGTTGGTCGACCTCCCCGAGCTGAACCAGGAGTTCGCCACCGACGTTCTGACGGACAGTGGTTACAAGGATGCACGGCCATCCATCGACCAGTTTCTCAGTTCGACGAACGCCGCCTACGATCCCGAGGTCGCCGCGAAGGCTCTCCCTTCGGATGTTCTGACTTTCGAGGATGTGGCCGAAGGCAGTGCGCTGGAAGCAGACACGATCACCGAGTGGTTGGCGGCACCCCCGTTGCCCAATCCGGCGCAGGATGCGATCCTCGAGAAACAACAGGCGGGCACGCAGGCGCTGACCGACCTCATGGCCACCCGGAATGTGGACGTTCTCATCTACCCGACGACGCCGGAAACAGCATCGGCGGAGTGGGCGGGCACGGCAGCGTGCGGTATCAGTGCGAACACCGGTGCGCCCTCGGTTCAGATCCCTATCGGTAGCACGACGAGCGGCTTGCCTTTCGGTTTGACCGTCGCGGCCGCACCTGGGCAAGATGCCATCGCTCTCGCAGTTGCGGCCGCTCTCGAAGCCTCCGTCGACGCCGACATATCGGCTCCAGCCCTGCCGTGACCCCTTCGGGACGCGACAGCATTCGAGCGAACGGACACAGTGGGATCGGAACAGGTGCTACACGTCGTCTACCGCGCAGTCCGGTAGCGGTTCAGAGCCCCGATCCCGACGCCGGCGAGTACGACCGTTGCGAATGCACCACCCGTCGAAAGCCACATTTCCGGCCAGGACGTGCTCCCTATGGCAGACGTCAATGGCGTGTACGCCGTCCAGCCGTAGGTGACGACCATCGGCACGGTGATCGCGACCGGCACCGCGAGGCCGAGGGCCGCCGGTGTGGGGTCGGGCGGTGTGCACGCTACGTACAGGTAGGCCGCGGCGGCCGGAAAGACGATCAGACTCGCCACATAGTGAATGTTGTCCAGCGGCGGCTGCTCGAACAGTGCCGTCGAGCAGACCACCGCCAGAGCTGCGACACCGATCAGCGGACGCCCCCAACGCAATCCGAGTGCGGCACCCGCCGCCACCGACACTGCAATGACAGCTACGAGTCCGAGTGTCCAGACCCAGGCCGAGACACTGATACCCACCCCCGACGTGGTGGTCGAGGTGAGCAACACGGCTGTTCCGGCGAGAACCATGATGCCGCCTCGCCCTGGCAGCAGAGCAGCGGCAGCGAACAACACAGGGATGACAAGTAGGCCGAAGTACCAACCTCCACTTGTCTGGAAAACGTTGTACACGAACACTATATTGAGCAGTAGCCCACCGATTGCCACCAGCAGTATCGCCGCGACTGTGCGAACGCTGCGATCGGTCGCCGGACTTTCGGCCTGGTGTTCGACGCGAGCTGCCCACGCCACTGCCAACACCACGAGTACACAGAGCACCGGCACGACCACCGGTGTGCCCATATCGGATTCGGTGAGGTAATCGGCGTAGCGCCGGGGAATGTCGGGGTAGTGCAACGCCTCGACCGCGCCGGCAGACAGTAAGCCGAGAAGGAACGACCCGATCAGCAGCGCCTGATGAACTCGTTCACGATTCGCTCGTACTGCACTGGATCCCAACAGGACTCCGCCTGCCACCACCTCGGCGAAGTCGGACGAGAACAACAGTGCCGAGCCCCCGATCACGACAGCCGCGGCGATGGACAGTGCGGCCAGAATGCTGCGTCGACGAACCACCATTGCCAGAACCGACGCCAGAATCACTGCGATCGCGACTCCCCCGCCGCCACTGGAGAACAGCAGCCCGCCGAATCTGGCGTCGCCGAAGATGTCGATGCCGTCGGACTGCATGGACAATCCGGCCAGCAATCCGGTCAGAAGTACCCCGAGCGCCACCATGCCCGAATTATGCACTGCCGCCGCGATAGTCCCGTGATGCCGCAAGGATCCTGCTGAGAGTGGCCGCGAAGGCATGCAGTTCACTCTCTCCCACGGCGGCTCCCACGGCATCGGACCATGCATGTTGCGCATCCCGCAGCTCTGCAACGGTGTCGCGCCCTTTGGGAGTGGGTTCCAACAACTTCGCGCGCTTGTGGTTCGGGTTGTCGACGTACACGGCCCAGCCTTTGTCCACCAACAGATTTGCCGTCCGCTGCACGCTCTGCCGTGCCAACCCCAGTCCGACGCGTCGCGCGATGTCAGCGACCGACAGCGGCTCGTCCAGGGTGGCTCCGAGAACCTGCCACCACGCCGGAGTCAGACCCGCAGGCTCGGTGATGTCGTGCGCGGCAGCGAGGAATTCGCCGTTGAGCTCGAAGATGGGCAACACCAACGCTGTCAGCGCATCGCCCTCGGGGGTGCGTTGTTTCATGCGCCCGCGAGCTGGTCGTAGTACTTGCGTTCCCCTGTCGTGTAGAGGCCGTACCAGGCGTCGACGACGGGTTGCGGAAACACGTTCAGCCGCTCGAACACCAGCTTCGCGAACTCCAACGGGTGAACGCCGCCTGCGGTGATCACGGTGCCATCGGTGACCGCCTTCTCCTCGCGATAGTGCTCAGCTCCCCGATATTCGGTTGCCTGCGTGAGGAACTCGGCGGCATTCGAGGTATGTGGCCGATCGTCGAGCAGACCCGTTCGAGCCAAACCCAATGTTGCGCCACAGATCGCGGCGACCGGATTCCCCGCCGCAACCAGTTCGACGGCGACCTTCAGTACCGTGTCGTGCCCGGAGTCCCAAGTGTCCGCGCCCGGCAGAATCAATGCATCGAGGATCGGAAGGTCGGCGAGCGCGACGTCGGGAGTGATTCTCAACCCTCCCTTCGTCGTGACGGCCTCCCCCGTTTCGGACACGACGATCAACCGGTTGGCGTCCGGGTCCTGTTCGCGGGCCATGGCCAGGCCCGCGGTGAGGTACCCGTACTCCCAGTCGGCCATGGTGTCGGTGGCATAGAGCGCAATGGTGGTCATCGGAACGTCCTCGCATCGATTGACAGGATGCTGTCAATCATCGCTTTTGGACAGCATCCTGTCAATACCGGGCAGCACCCGAGTGGCCCGTGCACGAGGATCCACCTCGTCCAGATAGATCCGGCATGCCGCGTGATAACGCTGATCGAAGGCCCTGCCTGCCGCCTCCGTGCCACCGAGCGCCTCCGCATCCCTGGCCGTACCTCGAGCCCGTGCGACGTCCATAGGGGTGTCGACGAAGACGGTGTAGTCCCAGTAGTCGGGCAGCGGCGGCCGATGCAGAAAGGTTCCGTCCACCACCACGATCGCGTCGGCCGGCACCGATTCCAGCGGATCGTCGACCGGCTCATCCGTCGCCAGATCGATGATTCGACGGCGAATTTCGCCGCTTCCGTTCGGCCCCAACGGGATCAGCACGTGTGCACGAAGCGCGTCGAAGTCATATGCGTCCCGGTAGTAGCCGAGAGCCGACGCCCGACCCTGTCGATACCGGTGGGCGCGCCGGTGATGAAAGCCGTCCATTGTCACATGAAGTGCCGGACGAACCTGCGCTGCAATGGCATTCACCAGCCACCGCGCACAGGTGGACTTACCCGAAGCCGTCACCCCGTCGATCGCCACCCGTAGCGGATACCCCGGAGCCCGGGAGAGTACGTCCCGCACCATGTCATCACCGACGCTCATGCGGCCAGGGTAGGCGACCGCTTTATCAACCAAACGGTTGACTACGACCGGTGAGCGGCCTACTCTCGACCACAACGCACAGCGAGGAACCCCATGAACGATCCAACAGAGCAGCTCAACAGAACGTTCGCGGCCCTGGCCGATCCCACTCGACGTGACATCGTCGCCCGCCTCGCCGGCGGTGACGCGAACGTCAGCGAATTGGCCGAGCCGTACGAGATGAGCCTGCAAGCGGTGTCGAAGCACGTGAAAGTGCTCGAGGAGGCCGGATTGGTCACGCGCAGCAAGGATGCCCAGCGTCGACCGGTGCATCTCGACGCCGAGGTGTTCGGCCTGATGACGAAATGGATCGAACGTTATCGCCAGGAAGCAGAGCAACGTTATCGACGCCTCGATGCCCTGCTGGAAACCATCGCAGACGACAAGACCACCGAGACGAAAGAAGTGTCATGACTGCACACGAAACCGAGATCGTTGCGGACGAGAAAGTCCCCACGATCGAGATCATCCGAGAGTTCGATGCGACGCCGGAGCGGGTGTTTCGCGCTCATATCGACCCGGAGCTGTATCGCCAGTGGGTGGGGCCGCGATCGTTGACGACCCGAATCCTGAAGTGGGAGGGGCGCACCGGAGGTGCATGGTCGTTCGCCAACGACCGGGACGGTGAGGAGATCGCTGCCTTCTACGGCAGCTTCCACGAGGTGCGTGCGAACGAGCGAATCGTGTGGACCTTCACCTGGGAGGGCGCACCCGACTCGGTCGCGCTCGAGACGCTCACCTTCGAGACCCGAGACGATGGCGGTACACGACTGAGGGTACTGAGCGTGATGTCGGACTTCGCCTCTCGCGACGGCATGCTGTCCAGTGGCATGGACGTCGGAGTGAAGGAGGGCTACGACAAGCTCGACGAACTGCTCGTGCACAGCACAGGTCCGGCCCAGCAGCACCGGCAGGACGCAGCGATGTTCACCGCGCTGGTCGAGTCCTCCTCATCCGAGGACTGGTCGCGGCCGAGCCCGGTATCAGGTTGGACTGCAATCGATATCGTGCGGCACCTGATCGAGTGGTCCCGCGGTTTCCTCGCCGGCGGGGCCGGTATCGAATTCCGGATACTGGACATCGAAGCCGACCCGGCCGCAGCCTGGACCCACCACGTCGCAGACATCCAAGCAATACTCGACGACCCCGCCGACCGAATCCTGAGCAACCCGCACACCGGAGACATGCCGGTGGACAAGGCCATCGACAGTTTCTACACCGCCGACGTCTGGATGCACTCATGGGACCTGGCGAAAGCCCTCGGCCGAGAGCCCGATCTGGGTCAGGAACGCTGCGCTGCAGCACTCGAGGCCATGCGACCGATGGAACAGATGCTGCGGGACAGCGGGCAGTACGGCCCCGCCGTCCCCGTCGCCGACGTTGCCTCCCCACAGGACAAGCTGATGGCCTTCATCGGCCGTGACCCGGCCTGGGAGCCGGGTCGATAGACGTACGTTCAGAAGTACTTCTTCAGCTCCATCTTCGCGATCGACATCTTGTGCACCTCGTCCGGACCGTCTGCCAGCCGCAGCGTGCGGATGTGGGCGTACATCATGGCCAGCGGGAAGTCGTTGGACACTCCACCTCCGCCGTGGACCTGAATGGCACGGTCGATGATCTTCAGAGCCATCTCCGGTGCCGCCACCTTGATTGCTGCGATCTCGGTGCGCGCTTCCTTGTTTCCGACGGTGTCCATCAGGTACGCGGCTTTGAACGTGAGCAGTCGCGTCTTCTCGATCTCGATGCGCGCCTCGGCGATCCAGTCCTGGATGTTCGAGCGCATCGCCACCGGCTTGCCGAACGTCACTCGCGATACCGCACGGCGACACAGCAATTCGAGCGCCCGTTCGGCCACTCCGATGGTGCGCATGGCGTGATGGATACGGCCCGGCCCCAAGCGGGCCTGGCTGATGGCGAATCCTTCACCCGGCCCCTTCAGCACGTCCTTCGCCGGCACCCGAACGTCCTCGAAGAGCACCTCGGCGTGACCTTCGCGGTCGATGTAGCCGAACACCGGCAGGTTGCGCAGGACGGTGACACCGGGTGCGTCGATGGGCACCACCAGCATCGACTGTTGACGGTGGGTGGCCGCCTCGGGATCGGTCTTGCCCATCACGATGAGAACCTTGCAGTTCTTGTGCATCGCATTGGACGTCCACCACTTGCGCCCGTTGAGAATGAAGTCGTCACCGTCGCGGTCCATCTTCATCGCGATGTTGGTGGCGTCGGAACTGGCCACGTCGGGTTCGGTCATCGCAAAGGCTGAGCGAATGGTGCCGTCCAGCAACGGCTTCAGGTACTTCTCTTTGTGCTCGTCGGTGCCGAAGAGCGTGAACACCTCCATGTTGCCGGTGTCCGGTGCGTTGCAGTTGCATGCCTCGGGGGCGAGCAGGCTGCGTCCCATGATTTCTGCCAGCGGTGCGTATTCGAGGTTGGTCAGACCGGGGCCCCACTCGGGATGCGGGTGGAACAGATTCCACAGTCCACGCGAACGCGCTTCCTTCTTCAGGTCCTCGATGATCTGCGGCTGAAAGTGCGGGTCACCCGACTCGAGCATCTGCTGCTCGTACACCGCCTCGGCCGGGTAGATGTGAGAGTCCATGAACTCCAACAGATCCGATTCGAATTTCTTCGCACGGTCGGAGGTCTCGAAAAATGCCACGGTGGGCCCCTATCGGTTGTTGTCGAGCAAGCTGTCCTGGTAGCGACGCATGCCGCGCAACCACCGGTCGTAATCGGCACCCTTGTTGCGGTACATGTCCAGTACGTTCTCGTGCGGCAGGATGAGGAACTGCTCGCGGTCCATTGCGTCGAGCACCACATCGGCGACATCGAGCGGCTCGAGTACGGCGCCGGCACTGAGGACCGCGGCAGTTGCCGCCGCTCCCAATGCATCTCCGGATTCACGTCCCTCGTAGAGCAGTTTGGTGTTGACACCCATCGGGCACAGGCAGCTGACGCGAATCCCGCGGTTGCCGTAGGTGACGTTCATCCATTCGGCGAATCCGACGGCCGCGTGCTTGGTCGTCGCGTATGTGGCCGAGCCGATCTGGGTGAGCAAGCCGGCCGCGGACGCGGTGCTGACGAAGTAGCCCTCACCGCGCTCGAGCCAACCCGGCACCAACAGTTGCGCTGCGCGAATATGTGCGCGCACGTTGACATCGAACGAGAGGTCCCAGTCCTGCTCGGCGGCGTCGAGTCCGGGTGCGCCGCTGATGCCTGCATTCGCGAAGTAGAGGTCGACCGGTCCGAACGAGTCCTCGGCCACCGCGATCAGCCGTTGGATGTCCTCTGTGTTCGACGCGTCAGCCGCAGCGGCGACGGCTGTTCCCGGCCGGTCGCGTTCGATGGCGTCGGCCACGGATCGGGCCGTGGCTTCGTCGAGGTCGGAGACGACGACTCGCGCCCCGTGTTCGGTGAGCCGGGCAGCGATGGCCCCACCGATTCCGCCACCACCTCCGGTGACGATGGCGACTTTACCTTCTACCTTCATGCCCCAGGTATAGTTGAAGTCGGATTCAAGTTCAACCCTGGTTGCATGAACACGCTGCTCAGAGGTGCACTCTAGGCCCGCGGACGCGTCGGATCTGTGATCCATCCCGACCATGAGCCCGGATACAAGGCAGCATCGATGCCCGCCAATTCGAGCGCGAGAATCTGATGTGCCGCAGTCACCCCGGATCCGCAGTAGACGGCGACGTCCTTCCCCTCCGGCACAAGTCCACTGAATGTGCCATTGAGTACCTCCGGCGCCAGGAACCGCCCGTCCGCATCGACGTTCTCGGTCGTCGGCCGATTGACCGCGCCGGGGATGTGACCAGCCACGGGATCCACCGGTTCCACTTCCCCGCGGAATCGCTCGGGTGCCCGGGCATCGAGCAGGATGTTGTTCTGCGCGAACTCGAGCACATCGTCGACCTCGAGAACCGACGCCAGGGGTGGCCTCGCAGTGAACGATCCGGCCGCGACGATCGACGGTTCGGTACCTATCGGGAATCCGGCGGCGGTCCACTGGGCGAGGCCACCGTCGAGGACACGCACGTCGCGGTGCCCGAAGTAGCGCAGCAACCACCACGCGCGCGCCGCGGCAGTTGCGGGTCCCGCGTCGTAGACCACCACGGAGGAATCGTCACTGACCCCGGCACCGCGCATCGCTGCGACGAACGTCTCGGCGTCGGGCAACGGGTGGCGGCCGCGACCAATTGGGTCGTTCCTGCCGGCTCCACTCCCGTGATCCGGCGGAGCCGCCAGCTCCGCGTCGAGGTCCACGAATTGCGCGTTCGGGATATGACCGGCCTCGTATCCGGCTCTGTCGCTGCCGGTCTGCAGCACGAATCGAATATCGAGGACGACCGGGCCGCGTCCCATCTCGAAGAGGTCGTGCAATTGCGCGGCAGAAATCAGCGGCGAAGGGCTCATAAGGCTCCGACGCTAACAGCCCTGTGCCGGGAATAGCTCGGTGTGGATGCCGGTTGTGGGCAGGCGTGACCGAAACTGCATCCACGACACAGCATCTGTCCACCGCCGGGCTCTTCGAGCCGTTCGAGGTCAAGTCGCTGAAGCTGCGCAATCGCTTCGCCATGGCCCCGATGACGCGCGCCTTCTCTCCCGACGGCATTCCCGGCCCGGATGTCGCCGAGTACTACCGCAAGCGCGCAGCCGGTGGCACCGGCCTCATCATCACCGAGGGCACCTACATTCCCGATCCCGCCGCCGGCCCTCACACCCGCGTCCCGCGGATCTACGGTGACGCCAGCCTCGAGGGTTGGAAGGGTGTCGTCGACGCCGTGCACGCCGAGGGCAGCGCGATCATCCCGCAGCTGTGGCACCTCGGCGTCGAGCGCGGCACCGAGCCTCGCCTGTTCCCGGACGTCACCACCGTGAGCCCGTCGGGCATTGCACTCGACGGTTCTTCGGTGGGTCGGGCATTCACCGACACCGATCTCGACGACCTCACCTCGCAGTGGGTGCAGGCTGCGGTCAACGCGAAGAACACCGGCTTCGACGGCCTAGAGCTGCATGGCGCGCACGGGTATTTGCTCGACGAATTCCTCTGGGCCACCACCAATGTGCGCGACGACGAGTTCGGCGGTTCCCTCGAAGCCCGGACGCGCTTCCCCGCGCAGGTCGTTGCCGCGATCCGCGCAGCAGTGGGCGAAGACTTCGCCATCGTGTACCGCTTCTCGCAGTGGAAGAGCAACCACTTCGACGCGCGGATCGCGCAGAATCCGGAGGAACTCGGACGAGTCCTGACTCCTCTGGTCGACGCCGGGGTGGACATCCTGCACGCCTCGACCCGTCGCCACTGGGATCCGGCGTTCCCGGAGCTGGACGGCAACGACGGAAAGCTGGGCTTGGCCGGGTGGACCCGCAAGCTCACCGGCGTCCCGACGATCACTGTCGGATCCGTGGGCCTCGACTCGGTGTTCACGTCTGCATGGTCGGAGGATGCCGCGTCCGGTGTCACCGGACTCGATGCACTGGTCGGTCAGTTCGAGGACAACGAATTCGATCTGGTGGCCGTGGGACGTGCGCTGCTGTCCGACCCCGAGTGGGTGAACAAGGTCGGGGACGGACGCGTCGACGAGCGCATCGAATTCACCCGCGACCACATTCAGCACCTGATCTGACAGATCGAGTGCCGAGATCCACGGCAGCATCGCCTAGAACGGCGGTGCTGCCGTTTCGTCTGTCTCGGGCTGTTGGTTGTCGGCTGGGTTGGGGTAGGCGATGACGCCGGATCGTTTCGGTTTGGTGGGGATGTGTGGTCTGAGGTCGTTGCCGAGGATGGGTACGGCTGTGCCGTTGGTGGGCAGGGTGATTCGGGTGGTCTTCGAGGTGGAGGTCCAGAGGATGGCTCCGCCGGGGAGCATGACTGCTGTCCAGTAGCCGGCCGTTTTTTACGGTGTGGTGGAACTCGCACAGACATTGGAGGTTGCCCACGGTGGTCCAGCCGCCGCCGAGTGGGTTGGTGTGGTCGAAGGGGGTGATGTGGTCGAGTTGGCAGCGTGCGGCGGGTCGGTGGCAGCCGGGGAAGCGGCAGTGTTTGTCGCGGAGTCGGACGGCGGCGGTGGTGAGGGTGTCGGGTCGGTAGATCAGTGCTCGGTCGGTGAGCGGGTCGCGTCCGATGGATTTGCCGAGGGTGGGGTCGGCGGCGATGGCGGCTTCGAGTGCTGCGGCCAGCGATGCGGTGCCGAGGTAGATGCCTGAGGGTGTGCGGTGTGCGGGAGTGTGGCCTGCAGTGGGGATCGTCCGGTTGTTTCCCCGGATTGTGGAGGGCAGGTCGAAGGCAGAGCTGTGCCGTGCGCCCCGGCCGACGGGTGTGTGGGTGCAGAACAGGGCTGCGGCGGAGGTCAGTGACTGCGTCCGTCGTTGGTTGTCGCTGCGATCAGGTGTGGGTGGGGATGTGTCTGCGTCTGGACAGGTCGCCGCGTTGTTCGTTGCCGGCGGTGGCCCAGATATCGGCAGGGCTGTCCTGGTTTGCTCAGGTCGATCTGAAGCAGTGCACGACTCGGTTCGATCGGGTGCAGTGCTGGGCGGCATCGGCGTCGGCGCAGGTGCTGGATCCGGTGTTCGAGGTGGTTCGCCGGTCGGGTCGTGCGGTGAATCTGATGTGCCGACCGGACCTCGAGCCGAAGCTGCGGATTCTGTAGCCGTCGGCGGTGCTGAGGCAGTCGTGGTTGCCGCTGCTGTCACGGTGGTCGGTGAGGGCGAGGGCGAGGTGGGCGTGGTCGTTGCCGTCGCACTGGTCGGAGAGGGCGCGGGGGTTGGTGATGGTGCTGGGTTTGATTCGGTGTCGGGGCAACTGCGCGTGGCGGACTCGTTCGCCGGTTCCGTTCTCGGTGCAAAAGTCGCCTCGGAGTCGGTGGAAGCGTCTGTGGCACTACAGGCCTCGGACCCAGACTCGGCCTCGGTCCCCGGTTCCGAGTCGCTGCCGGTGCGGCTACGCGTCTCGGTCCCGTGTGCTGCCGAGCCGGTGTTCGTTGCCGTATCAGCATCTTCGTCTGTATCCGACACTGAGTCCGGTTCCTGCTTCTGGTCCTTCGGTGCTCGTTCCCAATCCCCCGTCTCCGGGTTCTGCACGGCGAGGCCCAGCTTCTCGGCGAGGGTCACTGCTTCGGTGAGCAGGATCTGCCACTGACTGTTGCGGGCCAACTCCCGCGCGAGATCGGGGTCGATGGAGCCGTGCCCGGCCAGGTAGGCGGGGTTGGCGAGTAGTCCGATGAGGGTGGCGATGTCGACGGTGATCATCGTCAACGGCACTCGCCGATCCGGCAGCACCGCATCCTTCTTGGGACAATCTTCCCGTTGGCACAGGCATGCCAGTCGGGGTTCGCCGTGCATGCGGGGCCATGAACGCATCGCACAGGCGTTCCTTCTTCCCGCGCGGGTCTTTCGGGCAGAGGGTGTCTGCCATCTCCTCGAGGAGTTGCCATGCGGCGGCGGCTTCGGGTGCGGTCAGCTCCGCTCGGATGCGGGTGAGTTCGCCGGCCGGGGTGTAGGTGACGGTGCGGAACTTCTTCGCGAACTCCCGCAGTGCCGCTGCTTCCTCGGGTGCGACCCGCAGCAGGATGTCCCAGATCGCCTGCTCGAGCGGACCCGGTGACGACCGCCGCGCTGCTTCGACGACCTCGGCTTCGACGCGGGTAACGATGTTGTCAGAGAGATTGTCGAGGATCCGGCATGCGGTCCGCACGCGGGGGAGGTCGATCTCCCCGGCCTCGAACGCTGCCTTGAGCAGTGGCAGTCGGGTGTGCAGAGCAACGCCGACGGAGACGTACGATTCGGCGACCATCGCCGAACAGCCCAACGCGACAGCCATCTCGGTCCGTCCGTATCGGCTGTAGTGCTTGTGCTTGGTGTCGCGGGTGATCCAGTCGTAGTGCACCCGATAGCAGGAGGTGATCTTGCGTGCCGCCTGCCGATTCTCCTCACGCGCGGCAGCGGTCAACGCCTCCAGTGACACGGTCGGTACTGCCCCCATTTTTCACCCCCCGGTGAGCAACAATTTCAGAACGTGCGTTCGAACCAGGTGAAGACTATCTCGACCCACCGACAAGAACGCTCGAGCTGAAAATGATGCAGCTGACCTGCAGCTATCCGCCGAATCGTTCTACACTCCACTCCATGAGCGAGCCCGATTCCACGTCGTCGGAACCAGTCGAATTGCGCCGGCGTGCCGCCCGCGGCGATCAGGATGCCATCGACGAGTTGGTCGAACTCGCAGGCTCTCGACACGACCTCGACGAACTCCGCTCTTTCGCCGATGCAGGCAGCAGCGATGCCGTCGACATCCTCGTCGAGCTCGCCGGTGAACGTGGCGACCGCGCCGAGCTGCAGAGATTGGCCGCCGCAGGTAGCCAAGACGCCGCGGACATCCTGGAGGAACTCGACAGCTAAGCGGGCCGCTCCCCCAATTGCACGGTGAGTCGGTGTGCCGCGTCGAGCAGCAGCTTGCCCAACTCCCGACGTCGGTCGTCGCGAAATCGCGTCTCGACACCCGTCAGGCTCAGTGCCCATGCAGGACCTCCGGCACGGTCGAACACGGCAGCGCCGAGGCCCCAGCTGCCTTCCACCAGCAACGCCGGGTTGACGGCAAATCCGGTGGTGCGGGTGTGTGCGATGCGGCGTCGAATCTCGTTGTCGGAGTGACTGTCTCCCCACTCGGGCACGAGATCGACTCCGCTCAGGTACCCGTCCACCTCCCGATCGGGAAGGTGCGCAAGAATTGCCAGGCCTGCGGACGCCACCCCGAGCGGTAGCCGAATTCCCTCGTACAGCACGTGGGAGCGCAGCGGAAAGCTCCCTTCCACCCGAAGCAGGCACACGGTCTCCACCCCTCGCCGGGCCGACAGAAACGCACTTTCTCCGCTCTCGGTGGCCAACGCCTGCACTATCTTTCGAGCCTGGTCGGTGATGTCGTACCGCAATGCCGCCATCGATCCGAGCAGATAGATCTCCGGGCCCAATGACCAGTGGCCGGTGGCGGAGTCGCGGTCGACGAATCCTTGGTCGGCCATAGACGCCAGGAGGCGATGTGCGGTCGGTCTCGCGATACCGGTCGCCCGAGCGAGCGCGGTGGTCGAGGCACCCGACGGCTCCTCACTTCCCGCTGCGCGCAGCAACGAACAGATTTTGCCGATCACACTTGCGTTGGCATCCGCTGAGGTCACCCGGCCATCGTACGTCCACTCAGCGGACGCCAAGTTCGCATCCGTTCACCGAACGAGCAAAAACCGGCATTCACTTCACCTGTACGCACAGCTCAGGTTCACTGACTACAACGTTTGCTCAACGAACACATCAGGAGCTACCAGTGACTGGAAAGACCTACGCGTCCGCCGCCGAGGCGGTCGCGGACATCGGCCGAGGAGCGACCCTCGCGGTCGGCGGCTTCGGATTGTGCGGCATCCCCGACGCCCTCATCGACGCCATCGCGAACACCGACGCCGACGAGCTCGAAGTGTTCTCCAACAACTGCGGCGTCGACGGCTACGGGCTCGGAATCCTGCTGGCCGCCGGACGAATTCGCCGTGTCACTGCGTCCTACGTCGGCGAGAACAAGGAGTTCGCCCGGCAGTACCTGGCCGGCGAGCTCGAGGTCGAACTGACCCCGCAGGGAACTCTGGCGGAGCGACTTCGCGCCGGAGGCACCGGAATTCCCGCGTTCTTCACCCCAGCAGGAGTCGGCAGTCCCATCGCCGACGGCGGAATGCCGTGGCGCTACGACGCCGACGGTTCCGTCTCGATCGCGTCGCCACCCAAGGAGACTCGGGTGTTCGGCGACAAGCGCTACGTTCTCGAGGAGTCGATCAACGCCGACTTCGCGCTTGTACACGCCGAGATCGGTGACACAGCAGGAAATCTCGTGTTCGACAAGACTGCGATGAACTTCAATCCCCTCGCCGCGATGGCGGGCAGGATCACCATCGCGCAGGTCGAGAATCTGGTGGAGCCGGGCGAGATCGATCCGGCCCACGTACATCTTCCCGGCGTGTTCGTCCAACGTGTCGTGCATACCGGGCCACAGGACAGGCGCATCGAAAAGCGCACCGTCAGTTCAGGAGTTCGAGCATGAGTGCAGGATGGACACGCGACCAGATGGCCGAGCGCGCCGCAGCGGAAATGGTCGACGGGGAATATGTCAATCTCGGCATCGGACTGCCGACGTTGATCCCGGGGTACCTGACCGACTCGGTCAAGGTCACCCTGCACTCGGAGAACGGCATCCTCGGCACCGGGCCGTACCCCACCGAGGACGAGGTCGACGCCAATCTGATCAACGCGGGCAAGGAGACGGTCACCATCAATCCCGGTGCGGCGTACTTCGATTCGTCGCTGAGCTTCGGCATGATCCGCGGCGGCCACATCGACACCGCCGTGTTGGGCGGTATGCAGGTCTCGCGAACCGGCGACCTCGCCAACTGGATGGTGCCCGGCAAGATGGTCAAGGGCATGGGCGGTGCGATGGACCTCGTGCACGGCGCCCGGCGCGTCATCGTAGTCATGGAACACACCGATCGCGACGGGAACCCGAAGATCCTGAACGCCTGCACTCTGCCGTTGACCGGCCAAGGCGTCGTGAATCGCATCATCACGAACCTCGCGGTCATCGAGGTCGTCGGCGACGGAACACTCGCACTCGCCGAGCTCGCACCCGGGGTGACATCCGAAGAGGTCACCGCCGCAACGGGATCGGCGCTCACGATCACGTGAGTCAATCACGTGACACAACTGTGGGCTCGAACGTGACGAACACGTTCGAGCCCACAGTTCGAGGTACTAGTCCGGAATCATGTCGAAGGTATCCGGGTTCGGGCCGTTACGGCCCTGCTCACCCTTGTCAAGGGCTGTGATGGCGTCGACATCGGCAGAACTGAGCTCGAAGTCGAAGATCTCGAAGTTGGCCTTGACGCGCTCCGGCGTCACCGACTTCGGGAAGATGATGTTGCCGCGCTGAATGTGCCAGCGCAGAACCACCTGTGCGACGGATTTGCCTGTGGCGTCGGCGATTCGCTTCAGTTCCGCGTCGTCGAGAACGTTGCCCTGGGCGATCGGTGACCACGCCTCGGTGGGGATGGCGTGTTCACGGCCGTAGGCCCACACGTCGTTGTTGACGAAGTACGGGTGCACCTCGATCTGGTTCACCGCGGGGACCGTCTCGGTCTCCTCCGCCAACCGGTCCAGGTGGGCGGGCTGGAAGTTGGATACGCCGATATTGTGAGCTCGGCCGTCGGCGACGAACTCCTCCAGCGTCTTCCAGGTGGAGACGAAGTCGCCGTCGTAGCGGGTCGGGAGCGGCCAGTGGATCAGAAAGAGGTCCACGTAGTCGGTGCCGAGGTCGCTGAGCGTCTTGTCGAATGCCGTCCGCGCATCGTCGGGCTTGTGGAAGCCGTTGTTGAGCTTGCTGGTGACGAAGACCGATTCGCGGTCGATGCCGGAGTTGCGGATACCTTCGCCGACCTGCTTCTCGTTTCCGTACATCTCGGCGGTGTCGATGTGGCGGTAGCCGATCTCGAGGGCCGTTTCGACGGCCTGGGCCGTCTTCTCGGGATCGATCTGGAACACGCCGAAGCCGAGCTGCGGGATCTGCTTGCCGTTTCTGAGCGTGACGTTGGGTACCTGAGTCATATCGCTCGGGTGCCCGACCTCCCCCCGCTTCAAACCGGATGGAATGATGCCAACGTGATAGTGCAGCGCATCCGGCGCGTCGTCGATGGGGTTGCCGAGAATCTCGGCCGGTCCACCGCAGCTCTGACCGCCCCGACTCGGCACTTCGATCCTGCGCACCCGTGGTTCCTCACCGCGACCGAGCGCGGCAACGACGACACTCGAATCACAGCCTGGACCGAGGGCAACCGCGTCGAGAACCTCGTGCACGGCAAGACGTATTTTGCGGCGCTTGCGCAGGCACTCGCGCGGACGGAACGCGACGATCTGGTGCTCTTCACCGATTGGCGCGGCGACCCTGAACAGCTGCTCACCGACGACGGCGTGACCGTCGAGGATGCGCTCACCGGCGTGGCGCACCGCGGTGGCGTCGTCAAGGGCATGGTGTGGCGCTCGCACATGGAGACGTTCGGCTTCACCGGCCCGAAGAATCGCAAGCTCGCCCTACGGCTCGAGGAGGCCGGCGGCGAGGTGATCCTCGACCAGCGCGTGCTGGTAACCGGAAGCCACCACCAGAAGTTCGTCGTCGTGCGGTACGGCAGGAAAGATCTGCCCGACGTCGCCTTCGTCGGTGGTATCGATCTGGCCCGCGCCCGACGCGACGACGCCGATCATTTCGGCGATCCGGTCTCACGTCCCTTCCCTCCCGAGTACGGCGAGATCCCGGCCTGGCACGACGTTCAGGTCCAGCTCGAGGGACCCGCAGTGCGGGACGTCGAGGATGTCTTTCGAGAGCGCTGGGAGGATCCCGCAGCGCTGTCCCGCCTCCCCTGGCACGCCGTACCCGACATGCTGCGCGGGGTGACTCGGGAACCGTCCGAGCTACCGACTGCGGCTGCGCCGCCGGATCCGCAGGGCACCTGCTCGGTGCAGCTGCTGCGCACCTACCCGCGTCGGCGACCCGCCTACCCGTTCGCCACCAAGGGCGAGCGCAGCGCGGCACGTGCATACGCCAAGGCTCTGCACCGAGCTACCGAGTTGATCTACATCGAAGACCAGTACCTGTGGTCGGTCGACGTGGCGCGGGTGTTCGCCGCGGCACTGCGCCGCAAGCCGAACTTGCGGTTGGTGGTGGTGGTTCCCAAGCACCTCGACGACGACAGCCCACTCACCATTCCCTCTGCGCTGCTGGGACACTCGGCCGCGCTCGAGGTGATCCGCGCTGCCGGTGGTGATCGTGTGCTGGTTCTCGATATCGAGAACGACCGCGGGATACCGGTGTACGTGCACTCGAAGGTCTGCATCATGGACGACGTCTGGGCAGCGGTGGGCTCGGACAACTTCAATCGCCGCTCCTGGACCCATGATTCGGAGCTGACTGCGGCGATCGTCGACGAAGAACGAGACACCCGCGAACCTCTCGACCCGGCGGGTCTGGGCGACGGTGCGCGTGTTCACGCCCGCAACCTGCGTCTGGAACTGACTCGCGAGCACCTCGGCCGCGCCGACGGTGACGACGCCGATCTGGTGGATCCGCAGCAGTTCTTCGACGCCATCTCGGCGAGCGCAACCGCGCTCGACGAGTGGCACCGCAACCCGTCCTCGGGCCCGCGCCCCGCCGGCAGGCTTCGCCGACACGAGATCTCCGTGCCACCCGTGTGGCAGCAGCGACTGGCCGCATTCGCCTACCGCCTGTTCGTCGACCCCGACGGCCGCCCGATCGGAATGCGCCTGCGTCGTCGTTTCTGACGAGCCCCGGTCGGGATCGATGTCGGTCCGAGTCACTCAGATCGACTGAATGGGCCATTCATCCCTTCGGCAGGGACAGGCCGGGGGGCGAACACGGGCGAACCGCCATTCGAGCTCGCGGACGTGTCGGTGGTCTCGTGCACACTGGGGTCACGCCAACTCGTAGGGGGTCCGCATGACGTTCCATTCCGTAGTTCCACCGTTTCTGCTCGAGCGGTTGCAGGGTCCCGGTGCTCGCGCCACGCTGCTCGCCGATCGTGAGATGCGCGCCGGACGCGAGGTGGTGCAGGCTCGCACCGCCATCGCTCCGCGCACCGGCGGCACGCTCGAGCGCACGATCTCCGATGCCAAGTCCACTCGCGATCTACCCGGCCAGCAGGTGCGGGCCGAGGGCGAGGATCCCACCGGCGACGCTGCGACCGACGAGGCCTACGACGGCCTCGGGGCCACCTATGCGTTCTTCGAGAAGGTCTACGGGTACTCGAGTCTCGACGGCAGCGGCCTGCCCCTCGACGCGACGGTGCACTACGGCCAGGACTACGACAACGCGTTCTGGGACGGCTCGCGCATGGTGTTCGGCGACGGTGACGGCGAGGTCTTCGCTCGATTCACCGTCTCGCTCGGCGTCATCGCACACGAACTCGCGCACGGGTTCACGCAGTACACCACCCCGCTCGAGTACAAGAACCAGGCCGGCGCGCTCAACGAGTCCATCTCCGATGTGTTCGGCGCACTGGTCGAGCAGTACACGGCAGAGCAGAACGCCGAGGACGCGTCGTGGCTGATCGGCGAAGGCCTGTTCCTGCCCGCGGTGCAGGGCAAGGCGTTGCGCTCGCTGATCGAACCCGGCACCGCCTACGACGACGACGTTCTCGGTAAGGATCCGCAGCCGGCCAGCATGGACGATTTCGTCGTCACCACCGAGGACGACGGTGGGGTGCACATCAATTCGGGCATCCCGAATCGCGCGTTCGCCGTGGCTGCCACCACGCTCGGTGGCCCGGCCTGGGATCGCGTCGGGCAGGTCTGGTTCGACACGATGACCGTCGGCGGACTCTCCCCGACAGTCGATTTCGCCGGGTTCTCCGCCGCGACCCTTGCAGCAGCAACCAAGCGATTCGGGGCCGGTTCCGACGTTGCCAGGGCCGTGGCCCAGGGTTGGTCTACCGTGGGAGTTCAGTCAACACGGGAGCCGAGCGACGATCGGGTGTGATCGAGGGCAGATGAGCCTGCGCATCGAGGTACTGCGAACCGGTGGTATCGCCGGGATGTCCAAACGCGGAGTCGTCGAGACCGACGAGCCGGAATGGCAGTCGTTGGTCGAGGCAGCGCAGCCGTACATTGCCGATCAGCAAGCCGCCGACGCAGCCGAGTCGAACGCCCGCGACACCTTTGTCTGGAGCGTGTCGGTGGGCGAGCACTCGTGCCGGGTGGGCGATTCGAACCTGACCGGGCCACTACGCGACCTCGCGGAGCGCACACTCCGCGAAGGCCGCGTCAAGTAGTTGCCGCGTCGAGTAGCCCGAGAATCGAGCTCAGGCCTTCCACTCCGCACTGCGTTCGTCGGTTGCCTGCCCCAGCGCCTCGACGAGGGCGTCGACTCCGAAGTCCTTGCCGTACGAGGGCGTTCCTGGCTGCTGACGCCATGACTGGGCGAGGGTTCCGCCGTCGACGGGGTCGAATCCGAGCTCGTCGATCACCGAGAACACGATCTTCTTGGAATCGTCGTCGTCCCCGGCGATCGGCAGTGCGATCCGACCTCTGGTTCCGGCAGGCACGCCCTTCTCGAGCAGGTGCTTGTACCAAATTCCGTTGAACGCCTTGATCACCGGCTCACCGAGTTGCTGGGACACCCACACACTTTCGGGCGTCCCACCCTCGATGTCCTCGATCAACCCGTCGCGCTGCTGCGGGTAGTAGTTGTTGGTCTCGATGATCGGGGCCCCCGGCTTGCGGGCGCTGAAAATTCCCGGGGCAAGATCGGGAACGTTCTTCTGCGGGATGCTCAGCAGCACCAGGTCGGCGTCCTGCACTGCGTCGGCGGCCCACACTGCCATCGCCCCGGTTTCCGCAGCCAGATCCGCCAAGGTCTCCGGGTCACGTGAATTCGAGAATCGAACCTCGTGACCGAGCGCTGCCCACCGACGAACGAGGGTGCCGCCGATGAATCCACTACCGATGATTCCAATTTTCATATCGAGAACCAACACACCCGACCCGAAACAATTCCCGTCAGGATCCGACGGAGACCTTCGACCGCGGACGGCCGAACTTCATGGCCTTGTCCACGACCTTGCCGTAGCGCAGCACCGGCAGGTCGCGGAAGTAGTTCATCCGCAGTTTCCACGGGGTCTCGCTGCCCTGCCTCGGGAAGTTGTCCACCGCTCGCAGCACGTAGCCCGCTGCGAAGTCGAGGAACGGCTCTTCGTCGATCGACGGGTCGCGCTCGAGTTCGACGGTGCTGTATCCCTTCTCGTCCATGTGCGCGAGCAGTCGCATCACGTAGTTCGAGACCATGTCGGCTTTGAGCGTCCACGAGGCGTTGGTGTATCCGACGACGAAGGCGAAGTTGGGGATACCGGTGAGCATCATGCCCTTGTAGGCCATCGTGCTGGGCAGTTCCACGTCCTCGCCGTCGACACGGAACGTCGCGCCGCCGAGCGCGGAGAGGTTCAATCCCGTTGCCGTGACGACGATGTCGGCGTCGAGGTGCTGGCCGGACTTCAGCTTCAAGCCGGTCTCGGTGAACGTCTCGATGTGATCGGTGACGATCGAGACTTCGTCTTTGCGAATCGAACGAAACAGATCGTTGTCGGGCACCAGGCACAGACGCTGATCCCACGGGTTGTAGGACGGGGTGAAGTGGGTGTCGAGGTCGTAACCCTTGGGCAGCCACCCCTCCTGCATCGTCCGGATCCGCTTCTTCATGAACTCCGGGTACTTCTGGCTCAAGGTGTAGATCAGCATCGCCATGGACACGTTCTTGAGCCGAGTGACGCTGTACGCCAACTTCTTCGGCAGGCGCTTGCGCAGGGTCTGCGCAATCGGGTCCTGCGACGGAAGCGAGAGAACGTAGCTGGGCGAGCGCTGCAGCAGCGTGACGTGCTCGGCGTCGCGAGCCAGGTTGGGGGCCAACGTGATTGCCGTTGCGCCGCTACCGATCACCACTACCTTCTTGCCGGAGTAGTCCAGATCCTCGGGCCAGTGCTGCGGGTGGATCACCTGGCCGCCGAAGTTCTCGCGACCGGCGAACTCGGGGGTGAACCCTTTGTCGTAGTTGTAGTAACCGCTGCAGGAGAACACGAACGACGCGGTGATGGTAACCGTCTCGTCTGTATCGGTACGCTGCGCCGTCACCGTCCAGAACTGCTGCTCGGACGACCATTCGAGAGCGACGACCTTGTGATGGAACCGAATGTGCTTGTCGACGCCTGCTTCTCGTGCGGTCTCGACGATGTAGTTGCGGATGTCGGTGCCGTCGGCGATGGATTTCTCACCCATCCACGGCTTGAAGCTGTATCCGAGGGTGTACATGTCGGAGTCGGAGCGAATCCCGGGGTAGCGAAACAGATCCCACGTTCCGCCGATCGCGCCGCGGCTCTCGAGAATGGCGTAGGTCTTGCCGGGCAGATCGTGCCCGAGGTGGCGCGCGGCCCCGATCCCGGAAAGGCCGGCACCGATGATGAGGACGTCGACCTCGGGAGAGGACAGTACTGCAGTCATGTCAACGATTCCTTCGATGTCTTGGGTCAGCTGGTCTTGTTGCGAGCGCTCTCGGACCTGCCGAGGCGGGCTACTTCTTCGTCCATCTTCGGCAGGATCGTCGGCACGTGCTCGAGCATGCTGCGATCGCCGACCCGCGAGGTGATGACGGCCTTGAACCACGACGCTGCGCCCACCCACCGGGGCACGTAGACGCGACGCTTGCGCTTGGCCAGGCCGTCGACGAACGCGTCGACGCACTGTTCGACGGTCATGGTCTTGCCGAGCGGGCCGGGCAGCACCGCGAGCAGATCCTGGAATGCGGTGAGATCGGATTTGGCGTCCTGCACCATCGGTGTGTCGATCCATGCCATGTGCGCGGAACCGACGTCGACGCCTCGGTAGTTGACCTCGAGCCGGAGGGCATTCGCAAAGTGTTCTGCTGCAGCCTTACTGGCGTTGTACGCGGCCAGGCCGGGGCACGGAGTGAACGCAGCGAGCGAGGAGACGACGAGGATGTAGCCGTTGCGCTCGATCAGCGACGGCAAGGCGGCGCGGACGGTGTTGAACACGCCCATCACGTTGATGTCCATGACACGTTGGAACGTCGCGGGATCGACCTGCATGATCGATCCGTAGCTGGCGATTCCGGCGTTGGCGAGCACTAGATCGATGCCGCCGTACGCCTCGATTCCGCCGTCGACGGCCCGCTGCATGTCGTCCAGATTCCGTACGTCTGCCACGAACGCCTCGGCCTTCAGCTGCGTCGCCAGCTCTCGCAACGGGGCCTCGTCGACGTCGACGAGTACCAGCCGGGCACCTTTGCCCGCCAGCGTCCGCGCGGTGGCGGCACCGATTCCCCGCGCTGCTCCGGTGATCAGAACGACCTTGTTGCGTAGCGTCGTCGCCGCCATGTGCTCCCCCTCGATCGGAATGCTTGTCTGCGAACACTTTGCATCTGATACCGAGCGGTGTCAAGATCTGTGTGTGACCACTCATCACAGTGAAGTCGGCCGCACCTACCGAGGTGCCGACCCGCAGCAGAGGCAACAGGAGCGTCGAATCCGCCTGCTCGACGCGGCCGTCGAAGTCTTCGGCACCACCGGCTACCGGACGGCAACCGTGGAGAAGGTCTGCAGCGAGGCAGGCCTGACCAAGCGCTACTTCTACGAGTCGTTCACCAACAGCGAGGACCTGCTGATGGCGACCTACGCTCGCGCCACCGACGCGATGCGCGAGAGCATCCTCGTCGGCGCAGCCGCAGAAACGGATTCCAGCGAACAGGTGCTCAGAGGGGCCCTCACCGGCTTCTTCACGTTCGTCGCCGAGCAGCCCAAATCGGCTCGAATCGCCTTCGTGGAAATCCTCGGCGTATCCCCTACCGTCGACGCGCTGTATCGCAAGACCACCAACTCGTTCTCCACGACGGTGCTTCAGGTGGCCGAGACCGTCGGGTCCAGCCGTGGCCTCGCCGGGCCCAACCGTCGAACATTGGCCATGGGCCTGGTGGGCGCGGTCCTCACCATCGCCCAACAATGGCTGCTCTCCCCAGAACGTGAGCCGTTGGATTCGGTGATCGCCAGCGCCCACACCATCCTGGCCGCGGTGGTGTTCGGACGCGTCGACGGCTAGTGAGTTTTCAAGCCCTGCTCTGCAGCGGCTCCACCGGCTCCTCCGCCGTGGCCCGCTCGCCGGACTTGACGACGACCACGCCGAGCAGAACCAGTGCGCCACCGGCCAATTGGATCGGTGCCGGAGCCTGCCCGAGCAGCAGCCACGCGAATACAAGTGCGGCAACGACTTCCATCAATCCCATGAACGACGCCAACCGCGACCCGAGGCGTCGGCCCGCGGCGATCCCGAGGACATAGGCCAGCGCGGCGGTCACGACGCCGAGGCCGATGATCGGAACCCACCACGGCACAACCGCGTCGACGAAGGTGACGTCGGTGAGCGGGGCGGCGAACGGGACTATGCCGACGAGTCCGGCGACCAGCAGGATGAGCCCACCGGTGAGCAGGCCTGCGCCGGCGAGCACGATCGGCGGGAGTCCGTTGCTCTCGTCTGCCGACAGCACCCAGTAGACAGCGGCACCGGCCATCGAGCCCAGCGCCCACAGCACGCCGACGCTGTCGACGTCGGCACCGGAGATCAGGTCGAGCACGAGCACGAGACCCATCGCGGCCAGCAGTGCGCCCACCACGGTCAGGCGGCCCGGACGCTGCTGGTGACGGAACCACATCCAGCCGATGACGGCTACGGGCGAGGTGAACTCGATCAGCAGCGCCACCCCCACCTCCATCCGTCCGACGGCGTTGAAGAAGGCGAGCTGGCACCCGGCTACCGCGAAGGCTCCGTACGCGAGGAGCAGCTTCCAGTTCTTCGCCAGCAAGCTCCACCGCCCGCGCAACGCGAGGATCGACGGAATCAGCAGGACGGCTGCGGCGAGCAGAATCCGCGCGGTGACCGCGGCCCCGGCCGTCCAGCCGGCGTCGAGCAATCCCTTGGCGAGTGAGCCGGAAAGCCCGAAGGACGCCGCGGAGAGCAGCGCGAAACCGAGTCCCGAGAGTCGACGCGACCGTGCGGCAGCATCGCGGGTAGCCGCGAGATCCACGTTCGCGTCATGAGTGTAAGCCGTCATGACATGTGACAGTAGGGAGTGACTTGGTAAGGTGTCAACATGCTTTTTGCTCATGACGCGGAACTGTCACTGCTGGCGGCCGTGGCTCTGGTCAATTCCGCCGAGGAGCCGGACACGTTGACCACACGAGAGCAGCTCGCCGAGTTCTTCACCGAACAGGGTTATTCCGGCCGCTTCGACGGCGACGACGCCGAGCTCGAGGCGGTGAGGGCACTGCGGCCGACCCTGCGCGCGCTGCTCACCAGCAGCCGTGACGGCGCCGTGGTCGAGGTAAACCGTCTGCTCGCCGAGTCCTCGGCCCTACCCCGACTGGTTCGGCACGGAGATCTCGACTGGCACATCCATGCCGTCGCCGACGACAGTCCACTCGCGACCCGCATCGTCGTCGAGACCGCGATGTCCATGATCGACGTCATCCGAGCGGACGAGCTCTCGCGCTTCGACGTCTGCGCCGATCCGGACTGCAACGGGCTCGTCCTCGACCTCTCGCGCAACCGGTCGCGTCGGTTCTGCAGCACCACCTGCGGTAACCGCGCGGCCGTCGCCGCGTATCGGGCACGTAAGGCCCAATAGCACTACGGGGGCTTAGACGACGGGCTTTCGGGTATCCGCCGTCCGAGCTGATGGAAAGGAATTGCCCCTATGGTCGAGAAAAGGCCTACCAAGACAAGCTGGGCCAGAGCAGTCGAGAACATGCTGGCCGTCGTACTGATCTTCGCCGGGATCGCCGCCGCAGGCGGTCTGATCGCCGCATTGGCGGGCGGTTTCGAAGGTTGGGCGATCATCGCCGGAATCGCCGTGATCGTGCTGTTCGCAGGCGGATTCTTCGCCATTCGGGACGGCGCCAGGCGACGCGCCCTCGAATCGAACACCGTCGTCTACGCCCCCGACAACACCGACCAACTGTTCGACGTCGACCCCAATACGGGTGAGAGAACTCCGCACCGCGAGTAGTTCCACATGATGCCGTTTCGGTCGATCAATCAGTCATGATGGAACCGATTCGAGACGAACCATCGAATCGGTTCCGAGGAAGAGCACCCCCGACGCGGTCTCGACGATCGAACCCGACTCCGTGAAACCGTCGGACCTTTCGGGAAGTGGCCACCGCCATCGCACGTCACGCGAATTCGCGGTGGCCACGAGTGCGTTCTCATCGAACGAGTAGACGGTGTTTCCGACGAAAGTTTCGGACGCGTACGGATCGCGCAGCGTCCACACGTCCGAACCGCTCTCGTCGACGACGGTTGAATCGGAGGTCAATTCGAGCCCCTCGATCGCGGTGCCGGTGCGGGGATCGAAGAATGTCGCCTCGCCACCGAGGGTGACGAGACCGCGCCCGTCGGACACATGAATCAGCTCGCTGCCGACGCCTTCCCACCCCGCGGAGGAGGTGATCGGACGCGACCACATGTCGTCGAGAGCATCCACAGAACCGCCGTACAGTACAGATTCGCCGTCCTCCGGGTTGCCCTCGAGCAGGAAAACGGACTTCCCGTCGCTCTCGATCGCGTACGGGAACCAGGCTTCGGGAAACGGCGTTCTTTGCGCCTCCCCGTCGTCCACGCCGATCCTCACGATCGACGGGGCGTCGGAATACGAATCCAGACAGACGATGTCGTCGCGAACCGGCTCGCTCGCGCACTGATCGACACTGCCGGGAGACTTCTTCCAGCGGACATCGCCGTCCTCGGCATCGACGGCCACGAACTCGATCGCATCCACCGAGTACGAACGCGGATTCGGTAGGCCGATGGCAGTGACGAGAACATCACCGGCATCGACCGCGCCGGTGATACCCGAGTCGAACAAGAGGTCTGCTGCAGGAGAACGAAATTCGGCGAACCGACGTCCGTACACCGTTTCTGCGTCGATCTGCCAGCTCGGGTCGAGGACGGGCCCGGACGGCACCTGCGTGGTGATCGTCTCCTCCGAGAAAGTTGGTGTCATCGCCTGGCTGTCCGACGGCTGTTCGACGGACACGTCCTGCTTCGACACCACGACGACTGCAGCGACGACGGATACGGCGGCGACAGCCACCGCAACTCCAGCTCTGATGTTCGGGCTCCATCTCGAATTGATCATGGCCACTGCACAATCGGGGCCTGTGCCACGGCGTCGAGGACGTCGAAGGGCAGTGGGTCCGGTAACACCAGCGGTGCGGACTGGGTCCAGTCGAGAGCCACCGACGACCGCACCGACACCTGCACGCCGGACGGGCGGGTCACGGTGACCGACCGAGTGAGCTCAGTGGTTCCGTCCTCGGACACGAGACTGTTCGCGATATCGACGTCGTAGCTCTCGACCACCGAACCGTCGGGCAGCGTTCGGAACTCGATGACAGGTCCGTATGCGGACTCGGGATCGTAAGGGTCCAACGCCACCGGAAGTGCCGATCCCCCGGACACGGAAATCGACAGTGCAATATCGGTGCCGACGACCTCGAGATCGGTGCACACCCCGGAACCGTACGAACCGGGAACAAGAGACCCGATCGGTCGGTTCAACGGCGGTGCGTCGGGCAGCGACTCCCACGTGGTCGTCAACGCGTCGTCGGCCGCCTCGACGGACCCGGGCCGAATGTCGGCCACAGTTCCGGTCTCGCCCGAAGAGACGTAGCAATCCTGTCGTGGCGCAGAGGCACCAGCCGGAGCCGGAACCGTGAGTCGCAGATCCGGCAGCGCCGCGACGGTGGCCAGTTCGGATGTCTCCAGCGGGAATTCGCCCGATGCGCCGGTGAGACTGGCGGTCACCTGAGTCCCGTCGGGGTGATAGGCCGTGGCCGTCCGGAAGTGCGTTCGCTTACCGCCGTACTCGTACCAATTGTCGTTGGTGTCGATGACGGTGCCGTCGGAATCGGCGATTCGCGCATCGAGAGCGCCAGCGACGCACGCGGGGATACCGGCTTCGGAGGGCCGGACGTCGATACTCGTGTAGGCGGACGAGTCGGCCCTAGCCAGCTCTCCCCGTGCGCTGGTGCTGGGCTCGAAGCCGTCCGGTGCTGCATCGCCGAAGTCATCGACCGGCTGAAAGGTCACGGATTGGGAAGGAGCAGCCAACACGACGGTGACATCGGCCGGTAGAGCGGCGAGAACGGCGTCGGACATTGCACCCGCCTTGCCCGAAGTGAGCCATGGAAAGGCGGGATCGTCGTACGACGGGGTGCCATCCACGATCGACGACGACATGACCAGATCACCTTCATCGGACGGGGGCGGCTCGACCTCCGGGCAGCCCGGGATGTCCACCGGGTATTCGATCGGCTCGGACACGACAGCGGAATCACCCTCGGCCACAGCGGACTCCGGCGATCGAAGCAGCCCCGCCGCGACGACGCCGAGGGCTACCACCGTGACTATCACGGATATGTCGATGATGACGTCGTGTCTTCTACCTTCGGGCACGAGGAAACAATACAGACCCATCGGAAGGTTCTCACGTTCTTGCGTCGACGATCGGTCGAGTGCGAGAACCTATCGTTCCAGCTCATCGCAGCTGCTGTGGGTCCCACCGACCGTGACGACCTCACTCCGTTCATCTTCGATACATCACCGGGTGTTGGCATATGGCCATCGATTCGACAGCACCAGGTGAGGGGTTGCGGTGGGCCGCATACAGCTCGAGTCCGTGTCCAAGAAGTACGGCAACACACACGCAATCGAGGACGTCGATCTCGATATCGCAGACGGCGAGTTCCTGGTTCTCCTCGGACCGAGTGGCTGCGGAAAGTCGACCCTGCTGCGCCTGGTGGCCGGACTGATCCAGCCGTCCGGCGGCCGAATTCTGCTCGACGGCAACGACATCACCGCCGCTCCACCGCGCAACCGCGATCTTGCGATGGTATTCCAGAGCTATGCGCTCTATCCGCACCTGAGCGTTGCCAAGAACATCGGCTTTCCGCTTCGATCGCGCAAGTTCTCCCGAACGGTCATCGCGAACTCGGTGGCAGCGGTCGCCTCGACCCTCGACCTGAGCGAGTTGCTCGACCGCCGACCGGCCGAGCTCTCCGGCGGACAACGACAACGAGTTGCACTGGCGCGAGCCATGGTTCGAGACCCGGGCGCATTCCTGATGGACGAGCCTCTGTCGAATCTCGATGCCAAGCTCCGCAGTGCCACGCGTACCGAGCTGATCGAACTACACGAGCGGATCGGCACCACCTTCCTCTACGTCACACACGATCAGGTCGAGGCCATGACCATGGCGACCCGAATCGCTCTGATGGACAACGGCCGGATCGAGCAGGTCGGCACCCCTGCCGAGCTCTACGACACCCCACGATCGACGTTCGTCGCCGGTTTCCTCGGTGCCCCACCGATGAACCTGTTCGACGCGACCGTCGCCGAGCATCGCGGCGAACTCCACGCTGTCGCTCCCGGAGTGAAAATTCCCCTGGGAATCGAGGCCGGCTCGCACACCGAACACCCGATCGTGGTCGGAATTCGGCCCGAGAAGATGCAGATCGCGGACTCACACGCCCACGTGGACGCCGTCGTCGCCACGGTCGAAAACCTCGGCAGTGAGGAGCTGGTTCATATTCGAGCGGGCTCGAACCCGTTGTGCATCAGAGCACCTCGCCCGTCCACCGCCCGCGCCGGAGCTCCGATCACGGTCCGCATAAATCCTGCGGACGTGCATCTGTTCGACCGCGACAGCGGTCGACGCCTGACGTGGAGGCCCGAAGACGCACCCGTGCGCACCGGCACACCCCTGTACGTCGCCTGACCGACCATCCCCTGTTATCGAATGGAGTACCGACAGTGAAACGCACCATGACCGGATCGGGGGCGCTCGTCGTGAGCGCTCTGCTGTTGACCGCATGCGGAGGACTTGGCAGTACCACTGCATCCACCTCGGCCGCAGGATCGGCACCGATTCCCGAGCTCGCGCCGGATCAACCGGTATCCATCGTCTTCGAGAGCTACAACTACGGACTGGCGGGTGCGTGGACGGATACCTTCGACGCCCTGATCGCCGAGTTCGAGGAGCAACACCCGAACATCACCGTCACGGCACAGAAGCCTCAGGGCAACAGCCCCAATCCAGCCACCGACACGGTGTCGAGCATCCAGAGTCAGATGGTCGCCGGGGCCGCTCCGGACGTGGCGCAGCTCGGCTTCAGCGACCTCGACTTCACCATCAACCAGTTGGGTGCGAAGTCGCTCGACGATCTCGTCGGCAAGGACGAGGTGCAGCGCAACTTCGACGGAGCACGTCACCCGTACGCTGCTACCGCGCGAGTCCTCGCCGACTGGGACGGCGAGACCTACGGAGTGCCGTTCGTCTTCTCGACTCCTGTCTTCTATTACAACGCAACATTGTTCGAGCAAGCCGGCCTCGATCCAGCCGATCCGCCCACCACCTGGGACGAGGTCGCGTCCGCGGCGTCGGCGATCGCGTCGAAGACCGGCAAGGGCGGGGTGTACCTGGACTGCCTCACCAAGTCGGCAAAGGACTGGTGCTTCCAGAGCCTCGTTCGATCCAACGGCGGCCGGGTGCTGTCACCGGACCGGTCGACGCTCGAGTTCGACGGTGAACCCGCCGTCGAAGCGACCACCATGGCCCGCAACCTCGTCGACGCCGGAGCCACCCCGACGCTCAGCCAACAACAGGGGTACGAGGCCTTCGCTCGCGGCGACATGGGGATGATCCTGGAAACCAGTGCGATTCAAGGCACGTTCATCAAAGGCGCACAGGGCAAGTGGGACCTGCGCGCGACCACGATGCCATCGTTCGGCTCCAAGCCCGTCGTGCCGACCAACTCCGGGGCATCGCTGTTCACCTTCGCATCCGACCCCGCGAAGCAACGTGCGTCGTGGGAGCTGATCGAGTTTCTGACCAGTGAGGAGTCCTACACCGCGATCTCGAAGGGAATCGGCTACCTGCCCTTGCGCACCGGCCTCGTCGACGATCCCGACGGATTGAAGGACTGGGCCGAGTCCAGCCCGTTGATCGGCCCCAACCTGACGCAGCTGGAATCGATGGAGCCGTGGATCTCGATGCCCGGCAACGACTATCTGCAGATCCGGGACGGCATGATGGACGCCGTCGAATCGATCGTCTATCAGGGGGCGGACCCGGCTGCGACATTGACTGCCGCCCGGGAGCAGGCGACGACCCTTCTCCCCGCGTCATGACGGAGGAACGACCGATCGACGGGCACTTCACGTTGGTGCAGCTCACCGACACGCATTTGCGCGCCGAGGGCGAGCTGGTACACGGCAGGGTCGATACCTTCGCGAATCTGACATCCGTTCTCGAGCTGCTCGTGGCCTCGGGTCAACGCGTCGACGCGTTGGTTTTCTCCGGAGATCTGGCGGACGACGGTGACCCAGCTGCATACCGTCGGCTGCGCGACGCCGTCGAACCCGTTGCCGAATCGTTGGGCGCTGCCGCGATTTACGCGATGGGCAATCACGACGAACGGGCCGGGTTCGCTCGCGAACTGCTAGCCGACGGTGCGGCAACGGATTCCGATCGCACGTTGGACGCGGTGCACGTCGTCGACGGCGTCCGCATCGTCGTCCTCGACAGCTCCACACCGGGCCGGCACGACGGCCGGATCGAGCCGCACCAATTGCGCTGGCTCGCAGATCGATTGGCGACACCATCCCTGCGCGGGACGATTCTGGTGCTGCACCACCCGCCGATCTCGTCGCCGGTGGTGACGGTGGACTATCTGAGGTTGCAGAACCCCGACGAGCTTGCGGACGCGATCGCGGGCTCGGATGTGCGCATGGTTCTCTGCGGCCATGCCCACCACACCGGGGCGGGGGCCATCGACGGAGTCCCGGTGTGGATCGGGCCCGCAATGTCGTATCGGGTCGACACTGCTCCCCCGCTGGGACGGCACCGCGGGCTCACCGGGTTCGGTTTCACTCGGATCGATCTACTCGAATCCGGCTTCACCGCAACCGCTGTCGAAGCGAGCCCCGCAGCTACGGTCTACGACGAGTCTCAGCAGTCGGTACTCGCCAAGCTGGCGGATCTCTCGCGCCGGGCCGGGTGAGAAGAGTGTTCGTCACCGTCGAGGATCCACCGCGATTGCTCGTGGTCGACCCGGATCGGGAGCAACAAGCCCGGCCCGGCCGGTGGCGGCGAGTGGCCAGGTCGGCGCAGCCATACCTGTATCTGACGCCTGCCGTCGCATTGTTGATCGTCTGGACGTATCGGCCACTGATGCAGGCAGCGGAGCTGTCGACGTATTCGTGGAATTTGTTGCCGACCACCCCGATGGTGCCGGTCGGTGCCGACAACTATCGGCGGTTGCTCGAGCTTCCTGCCGTCGGCGACTCTCTCTGGCGTACAGCGATTCTGATTCTCGGACTGCTGCCCTTCTCCATCGTTCTCCCGGTGGTCATCGCGTTCGCCACGCGCAACGTGAACGGACGTGCGCGAGTGGTCTATCAGAGTGTCGTGTTCGCGCCGTTTCTCATCGCGCCCGTCGCAGGCGCGGCCGTCTGGCAGTGGCTGCTCGATCCCGGTGCCGGAATCGTCAATCGCATCATCGGATCCGATCGCAATTGGATCCAGGATGCCGACACCGCGCAGTTCGTCATCATCGTGATCACCGGTTGGCATTTCCTGGGCTTCGCGGTCCTCGTGGTATCGGCTGGGATGGCCGGTGTGGACGCCTCCTACCAGGAGGCAGCCGAGATGGACGGCGCGTCGAAGTGGCAGATCGACCGCTGGATCGTGCTGCCGCTGCTGTCGCCGACGTTGGTGTTCCTCGCCCTGATGACCGTGCTGCTCAGCGCGCAGTGGACCTTTCCGCTCATCGACACCCTGACCCAGGGTGGCCCCTCTCGATCGACGACGAACATCTACTACCTGCTGTGGGACTACGGCTTCCGCACCTTCGACGCCGGCCTGAGCGCCGCCGCGGGGATCGTACTGTTCCTCGGATTCGGCGCGTTGGCCGGCGGACTCGTCTGGCTCTCGGAAAAGGTTGCATTCCATGATGATTGAATTCTCTCGCCTACGTGGACACCTGGTACTGGGCATCACCGCACTCGGGTGCGCGTTCCCGATCTACTGGTTGTTCGCGACATCGTTGCGTCGACCCGAGGACGTCTACTCCCTCTCTCCCGTGCCGTGGCCACTCTCCCTGGCCAACTACTTCGACGCAGCGACCAAGGTGGACCTGCTCGGGCTGTTGGGCAACACGTTCGCTGTCGCTCTGGTCTCGTCGACGGCACAGTTGCTGATCGCCCTGCTGGCGTCGTATGCCTTCGCGATGTACACGTTCAGATTCCAGAAGGTGCTCTATCTCGCGTTCGTCGGCACGTGGCTTGTGCCGTTCCAGGTGACGATGTTGCCGAACTACGTTCTGCTGTACCAGCTGGGACTGATCAACACCCTGGCCGGCGTCGTCGTACCCACGCTCTGTTCCGCGTTGGCGGTGTTGCTGCTTCGGCAACACATGGCGAGCTTCCCGAAGGAGCTGATCTCTGCAGCCCGGATGGACGGGCGTTCGTCGTGGTCGATCCTCTGGACGGTGGTGGTACCCAACCTCAGGCCTGCACTCGCAGCTCTGTCGATCCTGCTGTTCATCAACTCCTGGAACGAATACTTCTGGCCTGCAGTGGTATTGCAGCGGAGCAACGCAGTCCTGCAGTTGGGTCTGCGTAGCTTCATGGGTACCGAAGGCACCGACTGGGGACCGATGATGGCCGTCGCGGGAATGGCGTGCCTACCGGTGTTTCTGCTCTATGTCGTGCTGCAGCGGCACATCGTCGACGCGTTCGTCAGGTCGGGCCTGAAATGATCATGCCGGTTCGATGCAGCGCACGAAGGCGTCGACTGCGGGGTTCGACTCGTTGCCTCGCCAGACGAGATACAGATCGATTGTCGGAACGGGGTCGAACAGCTTGACGGCCACGGTGTTCGATCCAACGGCTCCCATCCCCGCCGAGGTCGCCCGCGACCACGAGGCGAAGCCGACCAATGGCTTCACCGACACCACGTGAGCCGTCGCACCTGGGTCATCGGCAGTCTGGGCCACGTGGAGTCCGATACGGTTGTCGGCGGCAGCCGCGAAAATGGAGTCGTACATCGCCGGGCACTGTTCCCTCTCGAACAATACGCAGGATTGACTTGCCAACTCCGCGAACGGAACTCCGGACCGATCCGCCCAGCTGTGCGCTCGACCGACCACGGCCACGAGCGGCACCCCCTGCAGCACTCGGCGGTGGCGAAGCTCCGGTGAGCCGGGTCGGCCGTACACGAACGCGACGTCGAGGGTGCCGTCGTTCAGTGCCGCCAGCTGAGGTCCGGTTCGTTTCTCCCACAACGAGACCACGACGTCGGAGTGATCACGGCTCATCCGAGACAAGGCGTCGGGTAGCACGTGCCGACTCGCAGGCAGGTTGTATCCGATGTTCAGCGAGCGTTCTTCGCCGGTCGCGATCGCCCTGGTGACCTTCGCCGCCGTCTCCATCTGCCGAACGATGAGGCGTGCCTGACTCTCGAATTCCCGCCCCGCACGCGTCAACCTCACCTCGTGGGAAGTCCTGGCGACCAACGTCACCCCCAGCGACTTCTCGAGCTTCTGCAGTTGCGCGCTGAGCGACGGTTGGGTGAGATGCAGGCGGGCGGCAGCGCGTCCGAAATGCAGTTCCTCGGAGAGGGCAATGAACGCCGTCAGATGCCTGAGCTCCATGATCTGCCCTTCGAGGTGGGTTGGTCACGCCAGGGTATAGACCGCACACAACGACACCTGAACACCAGATTTCCAGGTGATGCATTCTTCGGGTGAGGTGTGCCCTCAGTCCGAATCGGCCTGCAGCGCCGCCAGCATGCTCGAGTTCGGTGCATATCGGCTGATCCACGTCGCTTGGACGGCGTGGTAGAGATCGGGTTTACCGCTCCACACCGTCGCCGCCGGTACGTTGTCGGAATCGAGTTCGTGATGCCAGGAGCCGTCGACACGGTCGATGAAGTAGTCGGCCGCGACGTCCCACCACGTTCGATAGTCGTTGCCGTACCGGTCTTCTCCGGTGCAGCGCGCGAGCGTCGCCGCCGCTCCGATCGCCTCGCACAGCACCCAGTGCAGACGTCCGGTGACAACCGGCTGCCCTGTCCAGTCCGTGGTGTAGACGAACCCTGGCGTCGGTCCGGGCTGCCAGCCATCGACGGCAGCGCGGTCGTAGAGGGACTTGGCCGCGTCGACGTAGTCCCTCCCGCCCGCGACGAGACTTGCCTGCACGAGGAGTCGTGCCCATTCGAAGCCGTGGCCGACGGTGGCCCCGTACGGCTTGAACTGATTCGCTACGTCGTCGCGATTGTGTTCGAGTTGCGGGATCCACTCGGCCGTGAAGTGCTCCGGGATGCGCCATTCGTTGGCCGCCGACCATCGACATACGTTGTCGCAGATACGTAGTGCGCGTTCGCGCCAGATCTCGGGGGCACCGGTGTCGGCGGCCGCCAGCAGCGCCTCGACCATGTGCATGTTGGCGTTGATGCCACGATACGGATCGAGCTCGGTCCAGTCGACAGTCCAGGTGTCCGAACACATTCCGTATCGTTCGTCCCAGAATCGAGAGTCGACGATGTCGAGTACCTCGTCGAGAAGAGCTGGGCCGCGTGGGTGCCCCACAGCGGTGGCAGCCGACGCGGCGAGCACCACGAAGGCATGCGTGTAGGCCGATTTCACTGCACCGGGCGAGGACGCGTCGGCAATGGACTCGAATCAGCCGCCGTTCTTGTTGTCCCGCAACGTCGTCAGCAATCCGTCGAACACCCGATCGGCCTGCCGTCGGGACCCCGGACGACCCAGCAACGACGCGAGAAAATGCACATGCGCCATCCGCGCGGTGATGTACGTGTGCGCCGGATGATCGAGATCGGGGTGCCCGCGTTCGTCCAGCCACACAGCTCCACCGGCTGGGTGGTCGAGCGTGCTTCCGAAACCGAGAAGGCGAGTCGATTCGGCGTCGAGCCACAGTCGATGCGAGGGAAGCGTCCACCAGCTGCCGGGAACTCCTGGAGTCATGCGTTCATTGTGCGGTGCCCGCGATCGCCTATTCGACGGAAGCCACAGTTTCCTGCGATTCGTCGAACAGTTCCACTCGATCCTTGCCCGTCTGCTTGGCCCGGTACATCGCGGAATCTGCGTCCCGAAGCACATCCTGAGCCGTGGCACCTCTGCGAGCCAGAACCATTCCGATGCTCGCCGACACCTCGTACTGCTGTCCCTCGAACTCGATCACCGAGGACAGCGCGGCCTTGATCCGCGCGGCCACGCTGCCGGCGAGTCCGTCCGCGTCCGAGGCCGGGTCGTCCATCTGGGCATCGAGGACGAGGACGAATTCGTCACCGCCCACTCGGGCGATGAAGTCGTCGGTTCGCAGTATCGCGCGCAGACGCCGAGCCACCTCGACCAGCACCGCGTCACCCGCCGCATGCCCGCCGCTGTCGTTCACGTCCTTGAAACCGTCCAGGTCGCAGAACATCACCACCGCGGCGGTACCGGTACGCGCGCCACGGTCGATCGCGGAGCCGATCCGGTCCAACAGCAGCATGCGGTTGGGTAGTCCCGTCAACGGATCCTGCAGCGCCGCTCGTTCGAGAGCGCGCTCGGCCTCGACGACGTCGGTCACCTCACGGAGGACCGAAAGCACCTGCAGCACTTCTCCCGACGGTGTCCGGCGAAAGGGCGTGGTTCGTCGCGACAGCCACCTCGTCTCCCCGCCGGGGCCGCGCACTCGGTACTGGATCGTGAGACTTTCCCCATCGGCCAACGATGCAGCGTCCCGGTCGGCCGCCGCGACGATGTCGAGGTCTTCCGGTAGCACCGCGATGTCAGAAGAATCCTCGGCACCGTCCACCGTCGAATTACTGTCGCGACGCCCCTCCGCATCGTCGGTGGTCGGGATACCGATCAACGAGCGAAGGCTGCGCGACGCCCACGTCAGGTTCCCCGTGTCGACGTCGACGACCGTCGCGACATCCGGCGAAGCGGTCAACACGGCGTCGCGAAATGCTCGCGCCCGATCCAGCTCCGCCCGCGCCTCACGCTCTGCCGTCACGTCCTCCGACAGCACCATGGCACCGACGATGGCGTCGGCCTCGTCGCGCAGCGGCCGGGCTCGTACCTGGAAGATTCTTCCGGTTCCGGCGCTGACGGAATCGAAGGAGGATTCCTTCCCCTCGACAGCTGCCCGGTAGTACGGCTCGACGTGCGCGAAGACCGCCGGTGGCACCGTGTCCTCGAGCAACTTCCCTTCCATCCGGAGCGGGTCGTAGCCCTCGGCGACCAGATCGGCACCCTCGACCAGGACGAATCGAAGATCGCGGTCGACGATGAACACGGTCGTATGGGGCAGGTTCACCGCGAGCTGACGGTACCGAGCCTCACCGGCGTCGTCGAACATCGCCGGCGAACGAAGCAGTGGCCCGTAGGAGCGGCGCATTCCGAGATACACGACACCTGCCAACGCTGTCGACAAGGTCACCGCGATATCGAGACCGCCGCCCATGGATTCCCGCATGATCGCGATCGTTCCGCCGCCGGCGTGTTCGCCGTGCCCGGCCCCTGCGAGCAGGTGAACCGCATGCAGCACGTGGTGAGCCGCGCAGGTGGTGAAGATGGCGGCGGTTGCGAGCGCCAATCGGTTCTTCCGAAGCTGGGCTGTGCGACTCAGCCCGCGAACGATGAACAGTACGATCCCGAGGTACGCCGACGCAGTGATCGCGTTGAAGATCACGACCCAGAGCCAACCGCTCATGCGACGGACTCACTGTCGGTTGCGTCCCGGTCCGCGTCGAAAGGGAAGTGCAGCATCGATGACCTCCGCGGGTCTGGAACTGCTGGGGTGTGGGCCGGACCGAGAACGCGGACGAGCCCGCCCGCCGGTGTCGTGCAGCGAGGTTATCTCAACCCGGCCCCGTACCCGCGAGATGTCAGCGAGACACGCTGTAGCGCAAATACAGCCACCCCGTCGCGGCGAACACCTTCTGCTCCGCGAGTGACAGATCGAGGTGATGACCGGCCGGAAAAAACGGTTTGCCGCCGCCCAGGATGGTCGGCAGGAGGATGACCTCGAACTGATCGATCTCGTCGACCAGCGACTCTGCCAATGCGGCACCGCCCACCGCCAACGTCCCTTCGGTCTCCCGTTTCAGACGCTGGACCTCGGCGACGGCATCGGCACTGCGCACCAACCGGCACCCGTCGGCCACCGAGTCGAGAGTGTCGGAGAAGACGATCCGCGGGGTGTCCACGTACAGTCGCGCAAACTCCACCTCGACGTCGTCGCCCTCTGCTCGTTCCGGAGCTGTCCAGTAGTCCTCCATGGCCTCGTACAGTCGACGTCCGAAGAGAAAAGCAGCAGTGGCCTCCGTCTGCCGGTTGGAGAAGCTGTGTGTCTCGTCGTCCGGCATGGAGAAGTCGAGACTGCCCGCGGAATCCTCGATGAAGCCGTCGAGAGAAACGTGCATGTTGTACGTCAGAATTGCCATGTCACTCCTGAAGTCGGATGGGATCGTGGGTACTGACCTCGTCGAGCCCGACTATTCACCGGCCACGACGCATTCGATCGATGCCGACTACCGAGGCTCTGCTTCTACACGCTCCGATAGCGCAGTGATGAACTGTGCGATCTCCTTCGGCTTCTCCTCGGCCATGAAATGTCCCGCGTCGATGGGTTCGTAGGTCAGATCCGACGCCCAGGCACCCCACAGCGACGCCGCGTCGAAGCCCAGTTGCGAACCCCAGTCCTGCGAGATCACTCCCACCGGCATGGTCAGTCGCGCTCCATCGGCTCGGTCCTGCAGATCCATCGCGAGATCGACTCCCGCAGTGGCCCTGTAGTCGGCGACGACGGAATCCACTGCGTCGACCGAGCTGTCGATGTAGTGCTGCCGAACAGCAGGCGGAAAGGTCGAACCATCGGGATCCCACGCGTCGAGGAACGAGCCGAAGAACTCGGGAGCGACAGCCCTGATCATCTTTTCCGGCAATCCCGAGGGCTGAGCCATGAGATACATGTGCCAGGCCACCCTCGCATCGACCCCGCGCAACACTTCCCAGCTGTCTGCGGTGGGAAGCACATCGAGGATGCCGAGGTACCGCACAGCAGATGGATGATCGAGTCCTGCGCGGACTCCGACGAGCGCCCCGCGATCGTGTCCCACCAGCCCGAAACGATCGAATCCGAGCGACCCCGCAACCCGCACGATGTCCCGCGCCATCGTCCGCTTCGAGTACGTGTCCGAATCACGTTCTGCCGGCTTCGCACTCGCACCGTACCCGCGGAGATCCGGCACGATGACGGTGTGCCGCGACACGAGCTCACTCGCCACGTCTCGCCACATGTAGTGGGTCTGCGGAAAGCCGTGCAGCAGAACCAGAGCCGGCCCGGTCCCGGCAACCGCCACGTTCAGTTCGACGTTCTCGTCCACGGGGACCATTCGATACCGGAATCCGTCCATGGTCAGCGAATTCATTGTGGCTCCTTCAGTTCTGGGGGTCCGACGCACGGGCAGGGTGGCCGGAGAATATCCCCGGCGGTAGTTCGTCGGTGTCGAGGGCAGTTGAGCGCAGGGCCGGAAGGATCACCGAATCGATGAGTGCTTCGAGGTAGCGGTCGCCGATGTCCAAACCATTGAGCCGACGAAGCAGAATGACGGAACCGACGACCTCATCGAAGGGGAACGGATCGGTTCCTTCGAGGAGTTCGCCACGCTCGACGGCGGCCGCGATGACCGCAGCGGGAAGACGGGCACCGGTCGTGCCCACGGACCTCTCCATCTCATCGCACAGTTCGGGATCTTCCAGTCCTGCTTGCAACAGCAGTAGAGGCATCGACCCGTCGGCGGCCGCCATGGTCTGTGCCAGGCGCTTGCAGAGAACAAGCAAGTCTCCGCGCAGAGTGCCGGTATCGACGTCATCAGAACCTACGTGAGAGGCGGGTCCAGCCTTGACGGCCGCAATGACCATCTCCCGCTTGGTTTTCCAGCGTCGGTACAGCGTCGATTTGGACGCTCCCGCACGACGCGCCACACCCTCGAAGGTGACGCCGTCGTATCCCACCTCACCCAGTACGGCGTTGACGACCGCGAGGATCTCGGACTCACGCTGATCATCCCGTGGACGCCCGGCGCGAGCTTCTGGGACGACGACAGCCTTACGATACGACACGGTTCGTATCGTATCAGCAATCGACTACATCGATCGGCCGACCATAGAGCGCCGCCGCCACCCGTGGGAGGGTGAGTTCGCCGAACGCACGCGCAGCAACTCTCACATCGAGGACGTCCGAAAGGAGCCACAGTGTCCGCCAGTTCCTGGGATCGCATCGACAGCTCGTTCGAGATCCTGTCCGGCCTCGTGAGACTGCTGCGACCGACGAGCGTGCTCAGCGTCGGCTCCGGGAGTTCGACGCTCGCTCTGGCACGCGCACTCGAATCGGTCGGTAGCGGGATCACTCCCCGACTCCTGAGCTTCGCCGACGACGACGGCGGTGATTCCGGCGTCGAACGTTTCGCTCGGGAGAATCGACCGAGGTTCGATTTCGTCGAGCCGATCGACGGCTCGCTGTTCGACATGCCACCGCGACACTTGCGAGACGTCGGCCCGTTCGATCTCGTGTGGATCGACGGCGAATCGCTCGTTACGGATGCACGATTCGTGCGTGCACTGTGGCCACATGTCGGGCCGAACGGCATTCTCGCCATCGAGAACTCGTACCTGCCGGCTGAGGCGAACCCGCTGTGGAACGCGATACTGCGGTTCTGCGCAGACGACGTCGAGGCCCTGACGCTCCCGAGAGTCGACGGCGAGGATTCGATGGGGGTCGGCCTTCTGAGGAGACGATCCGACTCCGTACGAGAGGTGAGTTTCACCGACGACATGGTGGCCGCCACCGGGGTTCCCTTGCGGTTCGAGTCCATCGGGGTCCACGACGATGCGCCGTTACTGGACCGCGCCACCGGAGTCCTCCATGTTCTCGCAGATCCCGATCTTCGGACGGTCCTGTTCGCGATCGGCACTGGACTCTCGACAGTGGTTGCGCTCCAGACCCACACCGGACTGCCGGGCCGTGCACTACACAAGGCCATCGCGCGCCTGTTCGCTATGTCGGTGGTGACTCGGGTGGACGATCGACTCGTCATCGACGAGAAGACATTCGAGGAATTTCTGAAGCTTCCACGAACGAAGCCGCAGCCGACGCAGATACCTCGATACAGCCGTGATCGAGCCGAATTCCTGAAGGTGATTGCACAGCAATTGAGTTCGACGACGTGGTCCTCGGAGCATCAGGTGAACGAACTGTGCCGGTTCTTCGACGACGACTACGCCACGTTGCGACGCGAACTCGTCGACACCGGATTCCTCGAGCGAAACAGCGCCGGTTCGATGTACCGGGCGCTGGGCAAGGAATAGATCGCCTGGTCGACGGCCATGCCGAGGGGGCCCAGGATTCGAGTGCAGACATACGGGGCACCCACTACTTGAGCGCAGCAGCAGGCCCCCGCCGGCGCTCCGATGGAAATCTCACCGGAGCGGCTCGAGGAGTTCGCTCCCGGCCTGGACACCGACCTCATGGAGCCGATTCAGCAGACCGCCGAGATGGAGATGGCAGATATCGACGCCACGTTCGGAAAGATGAGTTAGCCCCTCCCGTTTCCCATCCCGGCCTCCACCCCACGACGGTGGAGGCCGGGCGACTTCGCACGCCGACAATGCGACCTGCAGGAACCCTGACTTACCCGTATCACCGGTGATACAGTCACAGCATGGAACCGGTCAGCATGCGCGATCTGAGGAACCACGGTGGCGACGTCCTCGCACGTGTCGAGCGGGGGGAATCACTGATCGTCACCCGAGACGGAACGGAAATTGCCGAACTCCGGCCGATTCCCCGTCGCAGCGTCTCGACGGCGCAGCTGATCAGTCGGCGCAGAAATTTGCCGCAGGTCGACCCTATGTCGATGCGCAGAGACATCGATTCGGTCTTGGACGCTTCACTGTGAGCGCTCGGCACCCGCGGGGCATGCTGGATACATCCACCGTGATCTTGCTCGGAAGGATTCGCGACGTTGATGCACTCCCGGCCGAGTGTTCCATCAGTACAGTGACCTTGGCAGAGTTGTCGGTCGGTCCACACGTTGCTGGCTCTCGAACTGAACGCGCGGCAAGGCAACTACACCTTCAGCAGGCCGAGTCGGACTTCGACGCGATGCCGTTCGATGCAGCCGCTGCTCGAACTTTCGGACGCGTCGCAGCCTCTCTTCGCGAATCGGGGAGGAAGCCGGCTGCACGAGCGTACGACGCCCTGATCGCAGCATCAGCGCTGTCCCTCGACTTGCCTCTTTTCACATGCAACCCCAACGACTTCACGGGAATCGACGGGCTGACGGTCATCTCCGTTCCACATCCCGATCACGATTTTTGACCGGGGAACACTAGCCGGGCGTCTTCACGTCCAGTAGAGAAGCTGCGCTTCGGGGAGCACGGACTCGAGTTCTTCCACGAACCATGTACGCATCTCCGACATGGTGTCCTTGGGATAGACGTACTTGACGCCGCCGAACTTGTTTCTCTTTGCCGTGCGGGCACTTTCGTCCATCTCGAGCTTCGTCCCCGGGTACCAGCTCAACAAGACATCCTTGCTGGACGGCGTGAATCGATGGGTGATGATCTCGGCGGTCGATGCGCGATGCCATCGGCGTTGACCGACAAGCGAACTCGGGTCTTTCGCCCGTGATCGAGCGTCACCAACTCGGTGACGTCGTCGAACTTGGTGGTGAAACGCAGCGACACGTCGTCGCCGTAGGTTCCTGCGCCGACCCTGCGCACGGCCTCGGCGAGCGATCCCGTCACGTGCTCGATCCCCAAAGGGTCGGTGTAGCAGGAGAGTTCGAAGGTAGTGCCCTCGTGTCCACGCTCCTCGGTTCCCGTGGTGATGGTGCCGCGGCCGGCATGGGTGCCGATACCGGCCAGGACGTCGTCGAGGTTGGCGAACACCCGGGTGATCGGCGGCCCGGACAACGAGCCCGCCAGATAGCAGTACTGACAGTGCGCCGGGCATCCCTTCGCCAGGTCGATACGCCAATCTGCACTCGGCGGAATCGGTTGTGGTTTCAGCACACTCGGTGGTGCCACCACCACCGCCATCGTCGTCTTGGCACGCGCATAGTTCTCCCGCTCCGACTCACCGCGCAGGCCGGTCAGACGGTCCCCCGGCAACACATCGATCTCGGTCACTCCGGCTGCTTCGCATCGACGAATGATTTCCGCGGTATGGGGAAGCTCGGACGCAGACCGGGTGACCAGGACGCGAGAGGGCGTCCACAGTCGAGCAGGGGCGGAGAGAACGTTGTCCATTACCTCTGGTCAACGCCCGGGGACGGTCAAACCTTCCCGATAACAGCAGCTCAGATTCTGTCCAATTCAGCTCCGGTAATTTCGCGGTTCATGGATCTCGGGTAAGAAGCTCTCATGCCCTTTGCCGACGAACTCATCGGCCCGGATGCAGCCCGCACTCTGTTGCGGACCATCCGGACCGCCGCACCGAGCGCAGATCTGTCTGTACTCGAAGGATCGATCGACCGGTTGCGGCCGCTCGCGCTTCGGGCCCGCGCCGATCTGTTGCGCGATGCCCTTCTCACGGGACTACCCGGCGACTACGCGGAGTTCGCTCGCACCATCCGCCGGGCTGCCGAGAATCCGGACTTGCAAGGCTGGTCGATCTGGCCGGTGACGAGCGCCGTGGCCATGAAGGCCGTGGACGAACAGACATCCGCCGCGTTCGACGACGGAATGTCGCTGCTGGCCGAACTCACCGGGCGACTCACCTCGGAGTTCGCCATCCGCACTTTTCTGCGAGCCGATGCGGATCGGGCTCTCGCGATCGCGCTCGAATGGACGCAATACTCGGACGAGCACGTGCGTCGTCTGGCATCGGAAGGCACCCGGCCGTACCTGCCGTGGTCGGTGCGCGTCCCCGAGATTCTTGCGCGGCCGGGCGTCACGGTCTCGATCCTGGACCGGCTTTACCGAGACGACAGTGACTACGTTCGACGGTCGGTGGCCAACCACCTCAACGACTTCAGCCGAGATGTCGCGGACTTGGTCGTCCGGACCGCGGCCCGGTGGCTCGACGACCCGGACGCACACACCGACCGGCTCGTGCGACACGCGCTTCGGACGGTGATCAAGAACGGAAACACCGACGCCCTTGCACTATTGGGCTTCGCTCCGGCCGACCTGGAGGTGACAGGACCCACCCTCGACGTTGCGGAGCTACGGATCGGCGGCAGCGTGCACTTCGATGCGTCGATCCGCAATGTCGGCACCGAACCGGCAAAGGTCGCGATCGACTACATCGTCCACCACACCAAAGCCAACGGTGGGGTGACAGGGAAGACGTTCAAGTTGACGACGAAAACGATCGCACCCGGTGAGAGCATCGACGTTGCGCGGCAACACTCGTTCAAGACGCTGACCACACGGAAGTACTACCCCGGTCCGCACTCGATCGAGCTTCAGATCAACGGTGTGAGTTACGGTCTCGCGGAGTTCGTGCTCGTCGGCTGACGCGGGCTTTGTACCGCCCACCTGCGGCACAACGGGTACGTCCGTACGGTCGATGTAGTGCACAAGAAGTGGCGGTGGCTGGCAGTGGTGCTCGGCATCGCCGTGCTCGTCGCCACGCCCTCGGTGATCGAGCGCTTGCCCGTCGACGCGTCGGACATCGGTGCGGCCGAACTGCTCTCCCGCGTCCAGTCCTCCACCGCGACCCCGTACTCGGGCTACGCCCAGTCGGTCGGCGGTGTCACCCTGCCGGTCACCGACGGACTCGGCGGGCTACCGGATCTGTTGGGCGACACCACGACCCTGCGTGCCTGGTATCGCAGCCCGGACAGCTGGCGCGTCGACACCGTGCGCCTCGCCGGTGAGCGCGGTCTCTACCGGAGCCCGGCGCGACTGTGGAGTTGGGACTACGAACAGAACACGGCCGTGGTGACCCCGGTCCCCGAGCCCAGTCTGCGCCTGCCTCGCCAAGCCGACCTGCTACCCCCGGAGCTCGGGCAGCGGTTGCTCAGCGAGGCGACCGCCGACGAGGTCACCCGGCTGCCGACCCGTCGGATTGCCGGCCGGGACGCCCCCGGCCTGCGGCTGATTCCCAACGAGCCGCAGAGCACCATCACGGAGGTCGATGTGTGGGCCGACCCAGAGACTGGGCTGCCGCTGCAGGTGGACGTGCTGGGCGACGGGGCCACTCGCCCTATCGTCAGCACCGGATTCCTCGACTTCTCCTCCGCGACCCCCGACGCCGATACCGTCCGTTTCGTCCCACCACCGGGTACCGATGTGCAGCAGCAGGACGGTCTCGACATCGCCTCGTTCGCCGACCGGATCGACTCCGCCCGTCTTCCTTCGACTCTCTCCGGCCTGGGTCTGAGGGACCGCGGCGGCCAGGGTGCGGTGGGAATCTACGGCCGCGGAGTGACGGCGTTGATCGCCGCTCCGCTGCCGCGTCGCGCCGCCCGTGGGCTCGTCGATCAGCTGTGGGCAGCTCCGGGCGCGGTCGTCACCGGCAGCAGCGTCGCTCTGACGATCGGCCCGCTCAACGTCCTGATCACCGAGCCAACCGCCGACCGGCGTCGCTACCTGCTCTCCGGCACCGTCACCGCGGAAACCTTGGCCACCGCCGCCCAGCAGCTCGAAGGAGCAGTCGCATGATCCGCACGACCGGCCTGACCAAGAGCTACGGATCGGTGCAGGCTGTCGACGGCGTGGACCTCGACGTGCGCGCCGGCGACATCTACGGCTTCGTCGGTGCCAACGGCTCCGGCAAGACGACGACCGTGCGGATGTTGCTCGGGCTGGTCCTGGCGACCTCCGGGCAGATGCAGGTGCTCGGCGAGGAAATGCCGCGGCGACGAAGAAACGTGCTGCCGCGGGTGGGGGCGCTGATCGAGAACCCCGCCGCCTACCCCAACCTCTCCGGCCGCCGGAACCTCACACTGCTCGACGCGGCCGGGCCGGGCGGGTCCCGGCGCACCAGGAACGCCCGCGTCGGCGAAGCCCTCGAGCAGGTGGGCCTTGCCGGGGTGGGACGCAGACCGGTCAAGCAGTACTCGCTCGGTATGCGGCAGCGCCTCGGCTTGGCCGCGGCGCTCATGCGCACGCCCGAGCTGCTGATCCTCGACGAGCCGACCAACGGTCTCGACCCACAGGGAATCCTGGAGATTCGAGAATTGCTCCTGGGTCTGCATGCGGCGGGCACCACGGTGTTCCTCTCCAGTCACCTGCTGGCCGAGGTGGAGCAACTGTGCGACCGAGTGGGAGTGCTCGATCGGGGTCGCCTCGTTCTGCAGGATCAGCTCTCCGCGTTCCAGCAGCCCACCGGCCGGGTGCTGGTGGGCACCCCGGACCCGGCCGAGGCCGTCACCGTGCTCTCGGGAGTCCAGAACGCCACCGTGCTCCACCGTGAAGGGCAGCAGCTCGTGATCGAACACCCCGACTCGGCCCTGCTCAATCGACTGCTCGTCGAAGGCGGGGTGCGGGTGAGCGAGCTGACGACGCAGCAGATGAGTCTGGAGCAATCCGTGCTGGCCGTTACCGGCTCGAGTGCCGACCGAATCGACGGTCCCGTCCGCTCCACCCGGACGGAGGTGACCGCATGATCGGCGTCGAGCTGCGCGCGATGCTGAGCCGACCCCGCACCTGGGTCGTCATTCTGCTGCTCAATCTGCTGCCCACCATCGTCGCGGGTCTGCTGGCCCTCACCGACGTCGGTCCGCGCCCCGGCGAAGGCCCTGCGTTTCTGTCCGCGGTGCTCACCAACGGCCAGCTCTATCCGCTCGCCGCGCTCGCCATCGTGCTGCCGTTGTTCCTGCCCGTCGCCGTCTCCGTCATCGCAGGCGATTCCGTTGCCGGTGAGGCTCAGGCCGGCACCCTGCGCTACCTGCTCGCCCGCCCGGTGGGACGCACCAAGCTACTGGTGGCGAAGCTGATCTCGGTGGCCGCCTTCGTGATGCTGGCCGTGGTCATCGTGGCCGCTGTCGCGTACTTCGTCGGTACGACGCTGTTCGACACCACGTCGTTGGCCGGCGTCTCCAGCGTGTCCGGCACGGTGCTGACCGATCAACAGGTCGCCGCGCGCACCGTCATCGCCGTGCTCTACGTGACCATGTCCATGCTCGGAGTCGCCGCCATGGGCCTGTTCCTGTCGACCCTGACCGACTCCCCGCTCGCCGCGACATTGGGCGCGTTGGCGTTCCTCATCGCGAGCTCGCTGCTGCTGACGCTGGACGCCGCCGACGCCATCGCGCCGTACCTACCGACGCGATACTGGTTGGCTTTCGTCGACCTGTTCCGCGACCCGGTGCCGACGCGGGACCTGATGCGCGGCGTCGGTGTGCAGGGCGTCTACGTCGTCGTTCTTCTCGGCGCGGCGTGGGCGAACTTCACCACCAAGGACATCACGAGCTGAGACGGCTGCAATCACCTGCGCCGAGCTGGGTGGTGGAGTCGCCGTCCAACTGGGCAGAGACCATCGCGCCGACCAGAGGATCGCGGGGCAGGTTCCCGTGATCGACGGTCGAGTCCGCACACACGCTCTGGACAGGGATGTTGACGGCCCCGTCGAGTTCGGCCGACGTCGGCGGGGTCACCACCTGATCCAACTCGGTCCAGATCGACACCCATTGCGGCCCCTCCGGGGTCTCGTCCCCGGAGTTCAGGGCGGCGAACACGGAACTGTCCGGGGCGAGCTGCTGACAGGCGGTGGCGCACTGGTCGGGCACGAACTGGGCCGCCAGAGCCGCCACCTGAGTGCCGTGGTGCGGGGAGCCGAGAGTGACGATGCGTCGGGCCTGCTCGGCACCGCCCAGGTCGGCGGCCCAGAGCCGGGCCACCACCCCACCGGCGGAATACCCGACGACGTCGACCGAAGTCGCTCCCGTCCGAACCAGAGCCGCGTCGACGGCGTCGCGCAGGGTCTGCGCCTGCACGGTCAGATCGCCGACGCCACCGTCGGGCAGAGCTACGACGGTGGCGTCGCGACCGTCCTCCCGTAGTTCGGCCGCGAGCACCTCCAGCGAGTCGGTGGATCCGCCGAACCCGGGGATCAGCAGCACCGGGCCGGGAACGGACTGGTCGACGCTGGCGACGGGGTCGTTCGCGGGGCGTGATGCGACGAAGGCCGCCACAGCCGCGACGATCCCGACCAGAACGAGAGCGAGTAAGACGAACACGAGACGACGGCGAGCCGGGGCGAGGGAGGCGAACACTCTGTCCAGTGTGCCTGCAGATCACGCCTGATCGCGGACCACCGGAGGAACGAGCACGAACTTCCCCACGTGGTCCCTCTCCAGGAAGCGCTGCTGCGCGGCCGCGATCTGCTCGAGCGGAAACGACTCGGCCAACAAGGGACGAATCTCACCGGCTTCGATGTACGACACGAGGTTCGGAAACACGTCCTCGTCCCACGCTGTGCAGCCAAGGAGAGTCAGGTCGTTCAGGTACATCGTCCGTAGATCCAACGCGACGACGGGTCCTGCGATCGCGCCGGAGGACACGTATGTTCCCCCACGAACGAGGACGTCGAGCAAAGGGCCGAAACCGTCGCCCGCGACATTGTCGATCACCACATCGACGCTGCGCTTGCCGAGGGCGTCCACCACGTCGACATCGCGCCCGTACACCTCGTGGACGCCGAGTTCGCGGAGCTGGTCGTGCTTGGTAGGGCTCGCGACGCCGATCACGCGGGCACCGCGTCGAACAGCCAGTTGCACTGCGGCAGAACCGACTCCGCCCGACGCGCCGGTGATGAGCACTGTCGACCCTCGATGCACTCCCGCGCGAGCGATCATGTTCTCCGCCGTGCCGTAGGCACACGGAATGGTCGCCAGCTCGGCGTCGGTCCACCCACAGTCGACCGCGAAGATCTCGCTCGCCGGAACGACGACGAACTGCGCGAACGCGCCGTCCATGTCCGAACCCAACCAGCGCGTCTCGCCCGACGAGAAGCCGTCGACACGCATGCACGGTCGAACCAGGACTCGGCTACCGACGATGGATTCGTCCGTCCCGGGACTCGCACACACCAGACCGCAGCAGTCCGTGCCCTGAATCAGCGGAAACGGCGTCGCGTCGTTCCACCCGCCGTCCGCGTACCAGCCCACGCGTGTGTTGATCTCGGTGTTGTTCATCCCCGCGGCCAACACTCGAACGAGCACCTCACCAGGGCCCGGCACGGGTATCGGCACCTCGGACACGACGAGTTTGTCGTACCCACCGATGCCGGTGGTGACGATGGCTGTCATCAGGTCACCGCTGGCTCTTCCGGTTCGCATGAAGTCATCTTGCAGGACCGACGTCACGAACAGGCCGATGCAGCGCTGGATCGACAACCAAAAAGGCCCCCGACGCGCTGGTGCGTATCGAGGGCCTGCTGGTGGAGCCGCCTAAGAGAATCGAACTCTTGACCTTTTCATTACGAGTGAAATGCTCTACCGACTGAGCTAAGGCGGCGTGCCTTTCGGCGTTGGTGAGTCTAACGGAGCAGCACATCGAAACGAAAATCGCCTCCCGCGACGGGGTCAGCCGGCGAGACCTAGTCCCTCCACCGGCCCACCGAGAAGCGACTTGACGTGCCTGGTCACAGCGTCGGCGAGCACTTCGTTCTCCCCTGCCTCGACGGCGTCGAGCACCTGGCGTACTACATCGCGTGGGTCGTTCTTCGGGACATCCAGCTCGGCGATCATGTCGGTGTCGGTGTACCCCAGATGCACCCCGACGACGAGGGTTCCCTGCGGCGCAAGCTCGAGCCGAAGCGAGTTGGTGACCGACCAGATCGCCGCCTTGGACGCCCCGTACGCGCCTGCGCCGCCGAGCCAGGACAGCACCGAGTGGATGTCGACGAGCGCGCCGCCGCCGTTGGCCTTCAGGATCGGCGCGAATTCCTGAGCGATTCGCAGCGCGCCGAACACGTTGGTCTCGAACACTGCGCGAACGTCGTCGATCGACGTCGTCAGCAACGGTGTCGTTCCGGGAGCACCGGCGTTGTTGAACACGATCGACACGTCGGACGCGATATCACCAAGCGCTGCAACGGAATCAGCTTCGGCAACATCGAGGGCAACCGGCACCACCCGAGGATCGGAGTCCTCGCGCGGGTTCCTCGCCGTTGCGTAGACCTTCGCGGCCCCACGCTCGAGCAACGCGTCGACCGTCGCTCTGCCCAGGCCGCGCTGACCGCCGGTCACCAACACCGTTGCTCCTTGAATCGACACCATGAAGTTCACCCTTCGAGACAGAGGTCAATTGCTTTTGATTCTGTCATTCATAGTTGACCGCTTCGACATAGTCAAATAGTGTTCACCTATGTCGCCGACACCCACCGAGCGCTTCCACCTCGCTTCTGCACCCGATGGGCTGCACGTCGTCCAGGATCTGCTGAATACGCGCGCCATCGCCCCCTACGGACTACCCGACCTCATCGCCGACGGTGAAACCGCATCGACTACCTGGGGGACGACGCTCTCGGACGAGGATGCAGCGGCGCTACGGACATTGCGATCCGACGTGGAAGCGGCCATCGCAGGCGACATGGCCGCACGGCCGGCCGTTCGAGTCGAACTCGTAGCGGACGCCGACGGCAGCGTCCGGCTCGCGCCCACCGGCACCGGGGCCGATTACATCGCGTCACAGATCTGGGCGGAAATACTGCTCGCCCAGCAATCGGGTACCTGGCCCCGGCTCAAGAGATGCAAGAACGAGGCGTGCGGATCGGCGTTCTACGACCGCTCCCGCAACAACAGCGGCGTCTGGCACGACGTGAAGACCTGCGGCAACGTGGCCAATCTCCGCGCCTCGCGGGCGCGCAAGAAAGCGCAGACCTAGCGGAGCACGTCGCCCAGCGTCGCCACCATCGCATAGATCGCGAACTTGGGTTTTGCATTGACTGCCAACGACTCTCGGCATTCGAGGATCGCCTCGATGCTCTTCAGCAGCGCCTCGGGCAAGACGGCCTTCGCCATGCGCTCGACCTGCTCGGCCATGTCGGGATGGGTTGCCGTGGCGGTCGATCCGTACGAGCGAGCGAGCGCATCTCGATACAGGCCCACCAGATCCATCAGCGCGCGATCGAGTGAATCGCGACCGGTCCTGGTGGCACGCGACTTCTGCCGCTTCTCGAGATCCTTGAGCACCCCGGCCGAGCCGCGCAGCGCACCCGCCGCGCCCTTGCCTGTACCGCCCGCACCCAGAGCCGTACGCAATTCCTCGGTTTCGGCCTCGTCGCGCGAGGCACTCATCTCCTTGGCCTCATCCTCGGCCGCCTTCACCAACTCCTCGGCCGCGAGGTACGCCTGATTGGGCCGAGCTGCAGCCGACGCCAGCGCCAGGGCACGTTTGCGACGCGCCCGCGCATCCTCGTCGGTGGCGAGGCGACGCGCTCTGCCCACGTGACCACCGCTGATCGACGCGGCCCACTCCGCCGTCTCGGCGTCGAGCTTGTCGCGAGTCTGCAGCACCTGCGCGATCGCCGGCACCGTGGGCGTGACCAGCGAGACGTGACGGCACCGCGAGCGCAGAGTCACCGAGATGTCCTGCGGATCGACCGACGGCGCACACAGAAGGAACACCGTCTTGGCCGGCGGCTCCTCGACGACCTTGAGCAACACGTTTCCGGCACCCTCGGTGAGCCGGTCGGCGTCCTCGACCACCACCACCTGCCACAACCCGGTGCTGGGTCGACGCGAGGCGATGGAGACGATGTCTCGCATCTCCTTGGTGCTGATGCTCAACCCCTCGGGCACGACGCGTCGCACATCGCCGTGAGTGCCAGCCATGGTGGTCGAGCAGGCCTGGCAGTGCCCACACCCGGGAGTGCCCTCGGTGGTGCACTGCAATGCCGCAGCGAAGCACAGGGCAGCGATGGATCGGCCGGACCCGGGCGGGCCGGTGAACAGCCACGAATGCGTCATCGCCGACGAGTCGACGCCGGTGCGCGCAGCCACCGCAGCGGCCGTCAGATCGGCCTCGACATCTTCCTGACCGACCAATCGATCGAACACACCCGCCATGCACGCAACCCTAGTGGTTGGGGCCGACAACCCGAACCCGCGAACTCGAAGTTACGGCGGCTTTGAACCGTTTTCACATCCATAACTTCGAGCTCGGCGGTTACTCGGTGTCGGTCTTCTTCGCCGGGGCCTTCTTGGCCGGTGACTTCTTCGCGGCAGTGGTCTTGGAGGCAGTGGTCTTGGTGGCCGTCTTCTTGGCAGCAGCTTTCTTTGCCGGAGCCTTCTTCGCTGCGGCCTTCTTGGCCGGAGCCTTCTTGGCGGCAGCCTTCTTCGCCGGTGCCTTCTTCTTCACCGGACCACGAGCACGCCTGTCCGCCAACAACTCCGACGCACGATCGTCGGTGATCGACTCGACCTCGTCGTCCTTGCGCAGGCTGGCGTTGGTCTCGCCGTCGGTGACGTACGGCCCGAAGCGACCGTCCTTGATCACCATCGGCTTCTCACTGATCGGGTCGACGCCCAGCTCGCGCAGCGGCGGCTTGGCTTCGCCCTGACGACCCCGACGCTTGGGCTCGGCGTAGATCTTCAGCGCCTCTTCCAAGGTGACGGTGAACATCTGATCCTCGTCGGCGAGCGAGCGAGAGTCGGTGCCCTTCTTCAGGTACGGGCCGTAGCGACCGTTCTGCGCAAGGATCTCTTCCTTCGACTCCGGATCGACTCCGACGACGCGAGGCAGCGAGAGCAGCTTGAGCGCATCCTCGAGCGTGATGGTCGCCAGGTCCATGGACTTGAGCAGAGAACCGGTGCGCGGCTTGGGGCCGGTCGCCTTCTTCGCAGCCGCCTTCTTGGCCGGAGCTTTCTTGGCCGCCGCCTTCTTCACCGCGGTCTTGACTCCGCCGCCACCGTCACCGTCGTTGCCGGACGGCACCGGGACGATATCGGGCTCGGGGGGCGTGGGTTCGGGTTCCGGCTCGGGCAGGATCTCGGTGACGTATGGCCCGAAACGGCCTTCCTTCGCGACGATGTCGTGACCGGTCAGCGGATCGACACCGAGCTTGCGCCCCTCTTGCGGTGTGGCGAAAAGCTTTTCGGCGAAGTCGATCGTCAACTCGTCCGGCGGAAGATCGTCGGGCAGGTTGGCGCGCTGGCTGATCGGATCGCCGTCCGGATCGTCATCGTTCTTGACCATGCGCTCGAGGTACGGACCGTAACGGCCCACGCGCACATGGATTTCGCGACCCTCGGAGTCGTCGAACAGACGGATGGAGTTGATGGTGCGGGCGTCGATCTCTTCGAGATTCTGGCCGACCATCTTCTTCAGGCCACCGGAGCGAGCCACCGAGCCCTCGGCACCGGTGTCGCCGCCGAAGTAGAAGCTCTGCAGCCAATTGCCGCGTCGCTCACGGCCTCCCGCGATGGCGTCGAGGTCGTCCTCCATGCCTGCGGTGAAGTCGAAGTCCACCAGACGCCCGAAGTGCGCCTCCAACAACGCAACCACCGAGAACGCCACCCACGACGGCACCAGTGCACTGCCGCGCTTGTAGACGTAACCGCGGTCGAGAATGGTCTTGATGATCGACGAATACGTCGACGGCCGACCGATGCCCAGTTCCTCGAGCGTCTTGATGAGCGACGCCTCGGTGAAACGCGCGGGCGGGTTTGTGGTGTGACCGTCGGGATCGAGCTGGGTGGCGGTGACGGCCTGACCCTGAACCAGTGCGGGCAAACGTGATTCGGCGTCGTCGGACTGTCCGCCGGCCTGATCGTCGACGCTCTCCACGTAGGCCTTGAGGAAGCCGGCGAACGTGATGGTGCGCCCCGAAGCGGAGAACGTGCACTCCTCGCCGGTTCCGACCGTTCCGGTGATGCGCAGTGTCAGCGTGGTGCCGCGCACGTCGGCCATCTGCGACGCGACCGTGCGCTGCCAGATCAGCTCGTAGAGGCGGAATTCGTCGGTCTGCAGGGCCGAGTGCAACTGACCGGGCGTCTGGAAGACATCACCGGACGGGCGGATGGCCTCGTGGGCTTCCTGCGCGTTCTTGACTTTGCGGGTGTACTGACGCGGCGAGGGATGGACGTACTCCGGTCCGTAGAGCTCGGTCGCCTGGGTTCGTGCCGCCGAGATCGCCGACGCGGAGAGCGTCGTCGAGTCGGTACGCATGTAGGTGATGTAGCCGTTCTCGTACAGCCGCTGCGCGACACGCATGGTGCGCTCGGAGCTGAAGCGCAACTTGCGGGCGGCTTCCTGCTGCAGCGTCGACGTCATGAACGGCGGGTACGGCTTGCGGGTGTACGGCTTGTCCTCGGCGGACGCGACTGTCAGATCGACGCCTTCGAGAGCCTCGGCGAGGCGTCGGGCACGGGGTTCGTCCAGGACGGTCACCGCGTCGGACTTGAGCTTGCCGTCGGCCCCGAAGTCGCGTCCGGCGGCGACGCGATTGCCGTCGACATTGACCAGACGGGCACCGAAACTGCGCGGCGCGGCCTCGGCTCCGGCGTCGAGCGTGGCGGAGATGTCCCAGTACTCGGCACTGCGGAAAGCCATCCGCTCGCGCTCACGCTGGACGACGATGCGGGTGGCGACGGACTGCACGCGGCCGGCCGAGAGCTTCGGCATGACCTTCTTCCACAGCACCGGGCTGACCTCGTAGCCGTAGAGACGGTCGAGGATACGACGGGTCTCCTGGGCGTCGACCAGGTCTTGGTCCAGGTCGCGAGTATCGGCCGCAGCGGCGAGGATGGCCGGCTTGGTGATCTCGTGGAACACCATGCGTCGAACGGGGATCTTGGGGTTCAGGGTCTCGAGGAGATGCCAGGCGATGGCCTCACCCTCGCGGTCGGGGTCAGTGGCGAGATAGAGCTCGTCGGCGTCTTTGAGCAGGCTTTTCAGCTCTGCGACCTTGCCCTTCTTCTCGGGCGAGACGACGTACAGGGCCTCGAAGTCGTGGTCGACGTCCACGCCGAGCCGCGCCCAGGGCTCACCCTTGTACTTGGCGGGAACGTCCGCGGCACCGCGGGGAAGGTCGCGAATATGGCCGACGGAGGCCTCGACGACGTAGTTGCTCCCGAGGTACGGGGCGATCTTCTTTGCCTTGGTCGGAGACTCGACGATGACCAGACGACGTGGCTCGGCGGAGCTGTCCCCCGTGCCGTTGTTACGTGCTGCCACCTTGCTGCCGAACCTTCCCTAGTGCGTTTTCACAGGCAGATTTGCCTGTCCCACTACTAACAGACTGACATACGTCGGCCAAATACTCGCAGATCAGTCACAGATCGTCCTACTCGGCGCGGGGCCAATTGGTACGTGCGTCCACGTTCCGTGGAGCCTCGCCGACGTTCTCGGTGAGGCGCAACAGCCGACGTCGACCGGTGATTCTGAGGCCCGGATTGGATCCACGCGTGCCGATGAGCGTCGGCGCGATACCCGCGCGCATCAGCGACTGAGCGAGAACGGCGTGAGTCTCCGGCGCATGGGGATCCAGGCCGAGCACGTACCGCTCCCCCTCCGCCTCGGGACGACCCGACGCGAGCACCCAGGCGCGCAGTTCGCGAGAACCCGGTACCCAACCGGGCGGGACGGCTTTGACAGCGCCCTTGGTCCACAGAGACGCCAACGCGGACAGTTCGGGCACCGATGCGGTACGCACCAGTGGCCTGTCCTCTTCCGATCGACCGAGCTCCGGCGTCAGACCGCATTGCTCGATGAGTTCGGCGATGGCATCCGCGCGCCACTGCGCGTCGACAACGACGGAGATTCGGGCCGCACCCGCGGAGGTGACGACATGGCCGGTTGCAGCCAGCAGCCCACTGAGATCGGTCACCGCGGGCGGCAACGACTCGGCGGAGAAGAAGGACAGCTGGTTCACAGCATGGACATTAGGACATCGACGCCCGCGCTCACTGTTTTCGACGCTCCCCGGTGGTTCGCGGAAACGAAACATCCCCCTTTTCCACCGGACTTGTACGACCGATGAAAAAGGGGGATGACGGTTCTCGTCTCCGAAAAGAAGAGAATCAGACTGCGCGAACGCCCGTTGCCTGAGGACCCTTGGTGCCCTGGCCGACCTCGAACTCGACGCGCTGGTTCTCCTCGAGGGTGCGGAAGCCGCTGCCCTGAATCTCGGAGTAATGGACGAAGACGTCAGCGGAGCCGTCTTCTGGTGCGATGAATCCAAAGCCCTTTTCGGCGTTGAACCACTTCACAGTTCCCTGAGCCATGCTTTTCCTTCTCTTTCTAACACCGGATTCGATGGAGCGCACTTTCGGTCCATCGGGCCGGTTCCGACCGCTGCACTTTCCAACAATCCCCCACAGGATTCCCCCTGACGGACGAGCTCTTCCAGTACCGCGCCCGCAACGATAGATCCTGCGAGCGTAGAACGAACACAGAAGCTGCGACCGGCTCAAGTGAACCATGAGATTCGCGTTCGCAACAGTCGAAAGTCGACCGTTTTCGAACATTTTGTCCGTGTTGTCGAAACGGACAACCTCGGACAGGTGAAAAGCAGCTTTCACCAGGGCGCGAAGGAGCCCAGCAGGGTCCGCGCTAGCATGGGGATCCCAGGTCGCGAAGAGCCCGACGGCACTTGTAGATCGAACGAATGCATGGAGACCGGCAGTGAGCGAGGAACATCCGCACGGCGGTGCGGATGCCGGGAGTTACGGGCAGCGGTTGCTGGATCGAGTGTTGGCTGGATCGCCCGCGAGCGAAAGCCCGTTGACCCACGTCGCCGAACTGCCGGCACGGGCCTCGCAGTTCGCCTCCTGGCCGTCGTGGGTGGGCCCGGAAGTGGTGCAGGTGATCACCTCTCGTGGGATCTCACAACCGTGGACGCATCAGGCACAGGCGGCAACACTCGCGGCCGAAGGCAATCATGTGGTGCTCTCGACGAGCACCGCTTCGGGTAAATCGCTGGCGTATCAACTCCCGATTCTGACGACACTGTCCGCCGATGCCCGAGCAACCGCGCTGTATCTGGCCCCCACCAAGGCCCTCGGTGCCGATCAGCTACGCACCACGATCTCGATCACCGACGAGTTACGTTCGGTGTCAGACGAACTCGCCGAGGTGTTCCCCAGCGCGTACGACGGCGACACCCCGATCGAGATACGTCAGTGGGCCCGCGCCAATGCGCGGTGGATCTTCACCAACCCCGACATGCTGCATCTAGGCATCCTCGGCTCGCACGAGCGGTGGTCGCGGTTCCTCCGCAATCTCCGTTACGTGGTGGTGGACGAATGCCATTACTACCGCGGCGTTTTCGGATCCAATGTGGCATTGGTGCTACGGCGGTTGCGACGCCTCTGCGCACGGTACGGAGCATCGCCGGTATTCGTTCTGGCCAGTGCGACGACATCCGAACCGGGGCGAGCAGCCGGTCGCCTCATCGGAGCGCCGTGCGCGGAAGTCACCGAAGACGGATCCCCACACGGAGCCCGCACCGTCGCACTGTGGGAACCGCCGCTGCTCAAGGAGATCACCGGCGAAAATGGCGCTCCGGTAAGGAAGTCCGCGGGCGCGGAAGCGTCGCGCATCATGGCCGATCTACTGGTGGAGGGCGCGCGAACTCTGGCATTCGTGCGGTCCAGGCGCGGAGCCGAGGTGACCGCGCTGGGTACCCAGAGAATTCTCGCCGACGTCGATCCGCAATTGGTACGACGCGTCGCCGCCTATCGCGCAGGGTATTTGGCCGAGGATCGGCGCAAACTCGAATCCCATCTGTCCGACGGCACCCTGCTCGGCGTCGCCACCACCAATGCGCTCGAACTGGGCGTGGACATCGCCGGTTTGGACGCGGTGATCGTCGCCGGCTTCCCCGGCACCGTCGCGTCGTTCTGGCAGCAGGGCGGCCGGGCCGGACGACGCGGGGAGGGCTCGCTGCTGGTGCTGGTGGCGCGCGACGATCCACTCGACACGTATCTGGTGCATCACCCGGCGGCTCTGCTGGACAAGCCCGTCGAGGCCACCGTCACCGATCCCACCAACCCCTACATTCTGGCTCCGCAATTGCTCTGCGCCGCAGTCGAACTACCGATCACGTTGGCCGAGGCCGAGTCGTTGAGCGCTGAATCGGTACTCGAGGAACTCGAGCTGAAGGGCTACGTGCGCAGGCGTCCGCACGGGTGGTTCATCACGCCCGAGGGTCAGCAACTCTCACCGCACGGTGCGGTGAACATTCGCGGCGGCACCGGTGTGCAGGTAGCCATCGTCGACGGCGAGTCCGGCCGCATGCTGGGCACCGTGGACGGCGGTAGAGCTCCTGCCACCGCCCACCCCGGTGCCGTCCACATTCACCAGGGCGAGTCATTCGTGGTCGACGAACTCGATCTCGATGCCGGACTCGCACTGGTGCACGCCGAGCAGCCCGAGTGGAACACCTCGGCCCGCGAGATCACCGACATCTCGATCACCGCGGTGCACGAATCCGTCGATTACGGCGAGGCACGCGTCGCGCTGGTGCAGGTGAACGTGACGCATCAGGTCGTCGGATATCTGCGACGCTTGCTCTCCGGCGAGGTACTCGATTCGATCGAACTCGACATGCCCGCACAGACACTCGACACTCGAGCCGTCATGTACACCATCACCCCGGAGTTGTTGGAGCACAGCGGTGTTCCGTACGAACGATTCCCCGGATCGCTGCACGCAGCAGAACACGCCGCCATCGGGTTGCTGCCCCTGGTCGCGACCTGTGATCGCTGGGACATCGGTGGAGTCTCGACGGCCCTGCACCCCGACACCGGCCTGCCGACCGTCTTCGTCTACGACGGATACGACGGCGGAGCGGGATTCGCCGATCGCGGTCACGTGGCCATCGCCGATTGGCTCACCGCTACGAAAGACGCCATCGTCTCGTGCGAATGCCAAACCGGTTGCCCGTCCTGTGTGCAATCACCCAAATGCGGAAACGGCAACGATCCCTTGGACAAAGACGGTGCCGTTCGAGTGTTGACCGCAGTGTTGGCGGCCATCACTCGTGAGGGGTGATCGGCCGCCTCAGATCGGCCGCAAACGCGCGCGCACTTGCTGAACGCGCGCAAAATTGCGACCAGAACGGGGCCAATCCGCGCGCACCTGACGAACGCGCGCGCGTTTGCAAGCTCGAGGCGAGGCGCGCTGTCACCCGGATCCGGTGCAGAGCCCTGGCGAATCTCCAGCCCACCGCCGACTCGACTGTGACCGATCGATTGACAGACCGGGCGGTCGATCGGCGACGACAGCTACCAGCTCGGTCGCATGGGTGCGCCACCCTGCTCGTCGCTGCCGACACCTCGGGTGGTGTGGTGGGACGAGGATCAGCCCACAGAATCGAGACCATGACATGCCCATAAACCGGCAGATTCCCAAAGCTACCGACCTGCGCGAGGTCCTCTCGTTCAAGAAGCCCGATCTGAACCTGCGCCGACGACGCCTGAACGCCGCACTCACCATCGATGATCTGCGCACCATCGCCCGTCGACGCACCCCACGGGCTGCATTCGACTACACCGACGGCGCTGCGGACGCCGAGATCTCGCTCTCGCGTGCTCGTCAGGCCTTCCGCGACGTCGAGTTCCATCCCTCGATCCTGCGGGACGTCTCTCACGTCGACACCTCGACGACGGTGTTCGGCGGGCCCTCCGCGCTCCCGTTCGGAATCGCACCGACGGGATTCACCCGCCTGATGCAGACCGAGGGTGAGTACGCCGGGTCTGCGGCAGCCGGTGCTGCCGGAATTCCGTTCTGCCTCTCGACTCTGGGCACCACGTCGATCGAGGACGTCAAGGCCACCAATCCGAATGGGCGAAACTGGTTCCAGCTCTACGTCATGCGAGACCGCGACATCTCGTTCGGGCTGGTCGAACGCGCCGCGAAGGCAGACTTCGACACCCTCCTGTTCACGGTCGACACACCGGTCGCCGGAGCTCGCCTGCGCGACAAGCGCAACGGATTCTCCATCCCGCCGCAGTTGACCGCGTCGACGATCGCCAACGCCATTCCGCGTCCCTGGTGGTGGTGGGATTTCCTCACCACTGCCAAGCTCGAGTTCGCATCACTGTCTTCGACCGGCGGTACGGTCGGAGAGCTGCTCAACTCAGCGATGGATCCGTCCATCTCGTTCGAGGACCTCGACGTCATCCGTGAGATCTGGCCCGGCAAGCTGGTCGTCAAAGGTGTTCAATCGGTGGCAGATTCGGCCCGTCTCGCCGAACTCGGAGTCGACGGGATCATTCTGTCGAACCACGGAGGCCGACAACTGGACCGCGCTCCGGTCCCTTTCCATCTGCTGCCGCAGGTGGTGCACGAGGTCGGCTCCGACTTCGAGGTCGCCGTCGACACCGGCATCATGCACGGTGCCGACATCGTCGCCTCCATCGCGATGGGAGCATCGTTCACCCTTGTCGGCCGGGCGTACTTGTACGGTCTGATGGCCGGAGGTCGCGCCGGCGTCGACCGCATGATCGAGATCCTGCGCGAAGAAATAGTCCGCACCATGCAACTGCTGCAGGCCAATTCACTTGCCGAGCTCACCCCGGAGCACGTCACTCAACTCACTCGGTTGGCCCCTCTGCAGTTCGACGCACGCACGTTCACACCACGCTGACCGTTGGAGACAGACCGTCGAGGCCGGGATTCGACGCCGGGTTTCGACGCAAACGCGCGCGCCTTCGCTGAACGCGTGCGAAATCGCCAGCCAGACGGGGAGATTTCGCGCGCACCTGGCAAACGCGCGCGCATTTGCGGATTCGACCAGCGGGCGAGCGGGCGGTTCGGGCAGTTGGGCGGGCGGACCCTCACCCCGGACCCGCCCGCGCCGAGGCGATGGCGTCGGACATTCCGAAGCGTCCGAGGAACACCGGCTGGCCCACCGTGACGATCACGTCCCACGCCTCGATCGTGCACTCCCGCAACTCAGTCGACATCCTGCTCGCCACTGATCGCGCCGTCTCGCACGCATCGGCCACCCCACGGTCCAGGGCCCCTGCCCCGGCCAACGCCGCGAGATCGGCCGCCGACTGCGCCTGATGACGAGCACCCACCGCCGAGCCGACGTGGACCACCATCACGACGACCGCAATCAACGCCGACATCGCCATCGCCGCCAACACCGTCGCCCCACCCTCGTCGTCCTGCATTCTCATTCGGGCGCACTCGGTTCCGCAGCAGCAACCGCCTCCGCCGACAGCGTCAATCCCGGCAACGGACTCGCCACCTCCACCCGCGCGACGAAGTACTCCCCATCATCCGTGACGGTGACCCGCGCACCGTCTGGCGCAACCCGCTCCCCCACCGAGACAGCCCGGGCCGCATCCCCTCTCGCCGCCAACCGAGCTGCCTCCCTGGCCGCATCGACGCACCCGATATGCATCGTCACCGACACGATCGCCCCGATACACACCACGATCACCGCGACGATGGACGCGATCGCGAACGCCGCCTCCACCGTCACGGCACCGTCGTCATCGCCCAAGCTCAGACGGCTGTGTTCAACGCTCGATCGATGATCCCGGTCAACGCCGACACGATGCTGTCGCCGGTCACCACCGTGTACAGCACCGCCCCGAATGCCGCGGCCGCGATGGTGCCGATCGCGTACTCCGCCGTCGACATGCCATCGTCCTCCACTCCGAACAGAACGATTCGAGTCTTCAACTCCTGCAATGCGTTCTCGATCATCTCGATTTCCCTCCCTGTTCTCCGACGCGGCATCTCCGCATCGGAATTCTGTGTGCGCGGCGGTCACAGCAGACCGCCGCCCAGTACGTTGCCCGCCAGTCCGATCACCACGGGGATGATCCCGAGACAGATGAAGGCAGGCAGAAAGCACAGCCCCAACGGCCCACTGATCAGCACACCCGCACGCTCGGCCGCAGCGGCCGATGCGTCTTCGGCGCGAGTTCGTTGGGTAGCAGCGAGTTCCGTCATCGCCGACGCCATGGACGACCCGGCTCGGGCCGATCGCCGTGCCATCCTCGCCAGAGCCTCGGTCTCGGGATCTTGCGCGACGGCGTCCCACGCGGTCGCGGCGTCGGCACCGAGTTCGAGCAGATCGGCGGCCTTGCGGAGCGCGATACCGAACGAGATCGGTGCGGAATGCGCTGCGGCCGCAGCAGCAGTCGAGACGGGCAGCCCCGAACGCAGACATGCGGCGAGCAGGTCGAAGGTCGTGGCCACCGCGAGCGGGTCGGGTGTCGGCGCATCGACGGTGTCGGCGACCGCCCGGCCCTCAGGTGTCAGCCTGTGCAACCCGCCCGCAACCGAGGGCAGCGTAATCAACGCCGTTGCCACACAGAGCACCGTCACCCACATCACGTCGTCACCTTGCCGGTGATCGCATCCGTCCACAGCAGTCCCGCGCAACCCAGTGCCGTGCCGATGAGCAGCAGCATTCCGCCGAGCCCACCGCCGAGCAGAATCTGCAGCGGATTCGCGCCCATCAGCTGGCCGAGGGCGACTCCGAGGATCGGCAGACCGGCCAGCACCAACGCAGTGGCACGGGCACCGGCGAGCGATGCATCGGTTCGTTCGCGAAACCGTCTGCGCCCCAGCATGTCCTCGCGGACGGCGTCGAGCAGTTCGGCGAGCGCGAGTCCGTGCTCATCGGCTACCCGCCACGCTGCGGCCAATCGCGCCAGCTCCGCGTCCAGCAACGGATCGGACGCAGCGATGCCGTCGGCAGCCCTGCCGCCCAGTCGGGACCGCGATGCCGCACCTCGCAGCGCGGACGACGCGACGCCGCCACACTCGTCCGCCGCAACTGCGCTGGCCGTGGCCGGATGGGACCCGACGCGGAGCTCGCCGATGACCACCTCGATTCCGGTTGCGAGCCAGTTCAATTCCTCGGCACGCCGGTCGCGTTCGAGTCGCCGACGATAGCGCCGCCATCCGGTACTGCCCGCCACCGCTGCTGCGCTCACAGCCCAGATTCCGCCGAACCACCACACCGCCCCTGCCGCAACCAGAGCGCAGTACGCCGGCACCAGCCATCGCGGTGCGCTCGACGCCGTCCGCACTTCGCTGGGTAGCCGACGGAAGCTGTTCGGCCACAGAGCAACTGCCACAGCGAGGGCCATCACCGCGGCCGTCATCGGGCGTCACCGCAGCGGCGGTCGAGCAGTTCGAGGAGCCGACCTTCGCCCGGCGTCGGGTCGGCATCTACCGACCAGGCCGGCGCAATGTGCACCCGACCGGTCGCGTCGACGTCGACCACCCCGATCTCACGGAGGCGTCGGGTACCGTCGGCGCTGCGGTGGACGTGCAGCACCACCTGAACCGCCGCGGCGAGTTGACTGTGCAGCGCGTCTCGCCCCATTCCACCCAGTGCTGCAAGAGCTTCGAGTCGAGCGGGTACCTCGGCCGGGGAGTTCGCGTGAATGGTTCCGGCTCCACCGTCGTGACCTGTGTTGAGCGCCGTCATGAGGTCGATCACCTCCGCCCCGCGCACCTCACCGACCACGAGGCGATCAGGTCGCATTCGCAGCGCCTGACGCACCAGTTGCCGCACCGATACCTCACCCACCCCTTCGACATTGGGTGCGCGGGCCACGAGTCGAACCACGTGCGGATGGGCCGGTGCCAACTCGGCCGCGTCCTCGACGCAGACTATTCGCTCCGCCGGATCCACCTCCCCGAGAAGTGCCGCCAAGAGTGTAGTTTTTCCTGCGCCGGTACCGCCGACGACCAAGAAAGCCAAGCGTCCGAACACGATTCGACGCAGCAGCTCGTACCCGTCATTGGTCACAGCTCCCGATGCACGGAGCGCGGCCAGTCCCTGCGTCGCGGGTCGCAGCACCCGCAGCGACACACATGTTCCCCCGCTCGCGACCGGTGCCAGCACAGCGTGCAGGCGGACGCCGAACGCCCCCTGCCCAACGCCCGGCAGTCGCCCGTCGACCCAGGGCTGTGCGTCGTCGAGTCGACGGCCGGCAGAGAGGGCGAGCCGTTGCGCGAGCCGCCGAACGGCAGCCTCGTCGGCGAAGCGAATGTCGGTGCGCTCGAGTCCGCGCCCACGATCTATCCACACCTGATCCGGTGCAGTGACCAATACATCGGTCACTCCGGGCTCGGACAACAGCGGCTCCAACGGCCCCGCGCCGGTCAGCTCGGTTTGCAGAACGCGAAGGGCTGCAAGCATATCGGTGTCGCCGATGACTCCACCTGCTTCCGCTCGGATGGCCGCGGCGACGGTGGCGGGAACCGGAGCGTCGGCCGATGCAGCCAGGCGATCGCGAACGCGGTCGAGCAGATCAGCGGTGACGACGGCGCTCATGCCGCCCACCGCTGACCACCGGGCTTGTGCGCGAACGTATCGAGCACTGCGTTGGCCGCTGCGGCCAGCGGCGAACGTCGGCCCAGCACCAGACCTCCTCGTTCGAGGCGCTCGGCCAACGCGGGCTCTGCGCGCATCGACGTCAACAGCGGAAGCCCGAGGGCGAGAGCGATGTCGTCGGCCCTCAGCCCACCCGGCGCAGGCCCACGAACGACCAGGCCGACGTTGGCATTTCGATCCACGACATGCGCTGCCACCGCCTCGGCCGACGTCACGGCTCGTAGTTCGGCCGGAAGTACCAGCGCGACGAGGTCCGCCGCGGCATACAGAGCGTCGGAGACGTCGCTGGGATGACGCGGAGCGTCGCACACCACCAGATCACCCGCTGCGCGTCCTGCATCGAGCACAGCCGCCACTGCGACGGCGGAGAGTCCGACGCTCCGGTCGTCGGATCGGCCCAGTGCCAGCACCGACAGTCCGGCGCGGGAGGGCAGCGCCCCGTGCAGAGCGTCGCCGGAGACTCGGCCACCTTCGACGACCAAGCCAGACCACCGCAAACCTGGAGCACTCTCCCAGCCGAGCAACAGGTCCAGGCCGCTGCCGTACCGGTCCCCCTCGACCAAGAGCGCACGTCGACCCGAGCGGCTGCTGCATAGTCCGAGTGCGGCGGCGAAAGTGGATGCGCCCGCGCCACCGCGAGCGCCGACCACCGCGATCACTCCACCGTCTCCCGACGGTGCCGACGCAGGTTCGCCGAGTATGCGCACGAGTGCGTCCTCGTCCCACGGCAGGGAGATCACATGCTCGGCACCGAGCGATGTGGCGATTCGCCAGTCGTCGAGTGTCGGCGGTGCATCCGTGACCAGAATGACGCCCGAGCGTCGCTGAAATCCAGTCGACAGGGCCGTCTCTGCGGACGCAAAATCGAGCAGAATAGTTCCGGCGCGGTCCCACATCGAACGTGTCGAACCGATACCGACCAGTAAGTTCTGCTCTTCCACAACACAATCCGCGGCTGCGGCGATTCGATAGACGTCCTCGCGGAGACCGCGAAGTTCGATCGACATCGTCACTGCCGGGTGCGCGATTCGCTGCCGCGAGTCCGTTTCCATGCGCCAAGCGTGCGTGAGAATCTGCTCGAGATGAGCGCGACTTGGGGAAATGTGGATAGATTCGGGCCTGTGGATGAATAACGGTACTTCTGTACCAGTTTTCGACCTACCCCGGAAAAGAGGACGACCCTCGCCAGGGGGGGAGGAGGCGAGGGTCGTCTGGTTCAGCCCCGGGGGGTCGGGCTGAACACCGCCCGGAATGAACCGGGCTCGTAGAAAATACTACACCCGTGGACGTCCTTGTTTGCAAGTTCAACCGTCGGTTTTTCTCGACCGCGTCGGACCGAGTCCGCCAGTGTCACCGCGCAACATCCACCGGTCACCACCGGCCACTATGGTGACAAACGTGACCCAGAGCGCGAGCACCGACGACGCCCCGGCCGGCCGACGCGCAGCGCGCGTCGCGGCATTCTTCGACCTCGACAAGACGATCATCGCCAAGTCCAGCACGTTGGCATTCAGCAAGCCCTTCTTCGACCAAGGACTCATCAACCGGCGCGCCGTTCTCAAGAGCAGTTACGCGCAGTTCCTGTTCCTGCTCTCCGGAGCCGATCACGACCAGATGGAGCGCATGCGCGCGCACATAGCGAGCATGACCGCAGGCTGGGACGTCGAACAGGTGCGAGCGGTCGTCGCTGAAACGCTGCACGACATCGTCGACCCCCTCGTGTTCGCCGAAGCCGCCGATCTCATCGCCGACCACAAGCTCCGCGGACACGACGTCGTGATCGTGTCGGCGTCCGGCGACGAGATCGTGCACCCCATCGCAGAACTACTGGGTGCCGATCACAGCATGGCCACCACGATGGTGACCGTGGAGGGCAAGTACATCGGCGAGGTGGACTTCTACTGCTACGGCGAGGGCAAGGTCGACGCCATGAACTCCCTGGCCGCGCAACACGATTACGACCTGGCGTCGAGCTACGCATACTCGGACTCGATCACCGACGTGCCGATGCTGCGCGCCGTCGGCCATCCCACGGCCGTCAACCCCGATCGCGCGCTACGCAAGGAAGCGGCCTCCCGCGGCTGGCCGATTCTCACCTTCTCCAACCCGGTCTCGTTGCGATCACGAATCCAGACCCCGTCCGGCAAGACCGTAGCGGCAAGTGCCGCAGCAGGTTTCAGCGCCCTTGCGGCCGGCGCAATCACCTACGGACTGCTCCGAAGAAAAAGATGACGCCCAACCCCTTGATGTGAGGAGCGTCACGGGGTACAAATGACGTACGGAAGAACGGAAGGCCAAGGACGAATCGGAAGAGAAGATTCGCTCTCCCGACCGGGATTCCCAGCACGGACACCGGCACCCACGCGGAGCTTGCCACCTAATGGCAGAAGCGCTGTGGGCCTGCGACATTCGCCAGTGATCAGCAAGAACCCTGCACCGGTTGCAGGGATGACCTCATCACCGTCGAATTCTCGCCGAGGCCACGTGGTAGTCCATCACAGCCCACCTGTGCACGCTTGGTAACCAGGCGCTCCGTGCTAACGGGCGGCGACGTCGACGCAAGTCGACATCGCCGCCCTTTTATGTGCTCACATCATCTACTGCGCAGCTTCGGCAATCGAAGTCGCTTCTGCCGCACCGGCTTCGAATGCTCCGCAGCACAGAATCACCCAACTCCCGACGCCGGTTGCCGTGCCCTCGGCGAATCCCGTCGCGCCGTCTCGGTAGGCATTTGCCCGACGCATCCAGCTCACCTCCGGCACCCCGAGGTTGTGGGGGTCGAATCCCGACGACGCTGCCACCAGTCGCGATGCAGCCCGCGCAACGATGCCGTCGGCCGATCCGAAAGCTTTGAGCGTCAACAGTTCACCGTGGACCACCGCAGCGATCACCGGGGCCGGTGCGGACGTTCCACCGGTCACCAACTGAGCGAGCAGGTCGAGTCGCTCGCCGACACCGGCATCGCTGCGGGGCCGGCCGAGCTCGGAGGCGTCGTCGACGAGATCGGCAGCGGCCAACAGGTGCAATCGTGCCAGGGTCTGCAGTGGAGCGCGCTTCCACGTCGAGAGCGTGTTCTGCAGCGCATCGCCGTCGAGGGCGGCTGCGACTCGCAGCGCACCCGCCAGAATGGGGTCGCCGTCTTCGCCTTCGCGGGGGAAGTCCATGGACCCGCCCTCGAGAGTCGACGACGAGCGGGCCGCACGCACCGCGGCCTCGGCGGCGGTGGCCGGCCAGCCTCGACGGTTGGCCTTGTGCCGATGCACCGCGCCCAGAGCGTCGCGAGCACGTTCGGCGGAGTCGAGAACTCCGGGCAGTTCCAGCAGCGGGGCGAGGGGGTCCGTCACGACAGACGACGGTACCCCCTCCCCTCACTCCCTACTTCGCTCCGGCCGCCAACAGCTCGGCGCGCGCCTGACGACGCTTGGCCTGTTCGGCCGGGTCGGGCACCGGGACAGCCGCGAGCAACCGCTTGGTGTACTCGTTGGTCGGACGACGCAGAATCTGATCCGTCGTACCGAACTCGGCCAACTTGCCCTTGTTCAGCACCGCGATGCGCTTGGCCAGCACCTCCACCACAGCGAGGTCGTGACTGATGAACAAGCACGCGAAACCGTACTCACGCTGCAGTTCCTTGAACAGCTCGAGCACCTTGGCCTGTACCGACACGTCGAGTGCTGACGTCGGTTCGTCGGCCACCAACAGCGTCGGCTCCAGCGCCAATGCACGAGCGATACCGACGCGCTGACGCTGCCCACCGGACAACTGGTGCGGGTAGCGGTTACGCATGGTCCGCGACAGGTGGACGCGGTCGAGCAATTCCTCGACCTTTCGATTTCGGTCTGCAGCACTGTGCTCGGTGTGCAACAGCATCGGCTCGGCAATCGACTGTCCGATCGGCCAGCGCGGGTTCAGCGACGAACCCGGATCCTGGAACACGATGCCGACCTTGCTTCGCACCGAACGCAGTTCGCGATTAGACAGGTTGGTGATATCGACACCCGCGATCGACAACGAGCCGCCGGTCAGCTTGTTCAGCCCCACCACGGCCTTGCCGATCGTGGACTTGCCCGAGCCGGACTCACCGACGAGACCGACCACCTCACCCATCTCGATATCGAGGCTGACCCCGTCGACGGCCCGGAACACGGTGCGGCCCGGGTACTCGATGACACCGTCGACGATGCTCAGGGCCCGGGTCTCCTCGACGGCACTTGGCTCGGCGATCTTCCCGGCGGTCACGGCCTCGATGCTGCTGCCCAGGTGCGGAACCGAGGCGAGCAACTGCTGCGTGTACGGATGCGATGCATTCTTGAATATGGTTCGCGCAGCGTCTGTTTCGACGATGACGCCGTCCTTCATCACCGCGATGCGGTCGGCCATGTCTGCCACCACACCCATGTCGTGGGTGATCAGCACGATGGAGGCGTCGATGCGATTTCGCAGATCGCGCATCAGGTCGAGAATCTCGGCCTGCACCGTCACGTCCAGGGCGGTGGTCGGCTCGTCCGCGATCAGCAGTGACGGGTCCGAGGACAGCGCCTGGGCGATCATGGCGCGCTGACGCTGACCACCGGAGAGCTGGTGCGGGTAGAAGTTCACCCGCGTTTCCGGATCCGGCATCTCGACGAGCTTGAGGAGCTCGACGGCCCGCGCCTTCGCTTCCTTCTTCGACAGCGAGGTGTGCGCCCGGATGGCCTCGGTGATCTGCCAGCCGATCGAATACACCGGATTGAGCGCCGTCATGGGCTCCTGGAAGATCACCGCGACGTTCTTGCCACGAATGGGTGCGAGCTGCTTCTCGGGCAGCCCGACCAGTTCCTTCTCGCCGAGCTTGATGCTGCCCGACACCCGCGAATTATCGGCCAGCAGACCGGGAATGGCCATCGCGGTGGTCGACTTACCGGATCCGGATTCGCCGACGATGGCCAACACCTCGCCGGAGGCGACAGTGAACGAGACGCTGTCGACGGCCTTGCGCCATACCTTCTCGACCTCGAACTCGACCGTCAGATCGGTGACGGTCAGGACCTTGTCCTTCTGGATGCCCATGTCAGTTCCGTTTCGGATCGAGTGCGTCACGGAGTGCGTCACCGAGCATGATGAACGCGAGCACCGTGACGGAGAGGAACGCGGCCGGGAACAGCACCAGGTGCGGTGCCGTGAGGAACCTGGCCTGACCGAGGTTGATCTGTAGGCCCCAGGAGATCTCGGGCGCCTGCAATCCGATTCCGAGGAACGTCAGCGTCGCCTCGGCCGCGATGAACGTACCCACCGAGATGGTGGCGTAGATGATCACCGGAGCCAGCGCGTTGGGAAGGATGTGTCGCACCAGAATGCGGTAGGTCGACGCTCCCAATGCCTGTGCCGCCTGGACGTATTCACTGTTCTTGATCGAGATCACCGACGATCGCACCAGGCGCATCGCCGTCATCCAGCCGAAGGCCACCAGGGCCAACGACACGGTGAAGATGGTGCGCTGGGCGGTGACGGTGAGCAGGATCAGGGCACCGAGCAGCAGCGGAATTCCGAAGAACACGTCGGTGAAGCGCGCCAGGACGCTGTCGATCGCACCGCCGAAGTAGCCGGCGAGAGCACCGATCAGAACGCCGATGATCAGTACGCCGATCACCGAGAGCACACCGATGGACAGCGAGATGCGCGCACCGTAGATGACGTTGGCGTAGTAGTCGCAGCCCTGGATGTCGGTACCGAACCAGTGTGCTGCACTGGGTTTCTGACCGGAATTCGACAGAGAGCACACTCGCGGGTCGATGCCGCGGGCGAACAGTTGCGGGAACACCGCCATCACCAGCAGCACCAGCAGCAGGAACGTGCCGATGATGAAGAACGGGCTCTTGCGCAGAAACTTCCACGCGTTGCCCCACAGGCTGGCCTGACCGACCAGCTCGACGGCCTCACCGGTGGCGACGTTGCCGGGCTGGCCCTCGTCTGCGGCGTGCTGAGCTGCGCTCGAATCTTCTTTATTCATAGCGAATCCTAGGATCGAGTACCGCGTAGAGAACGTCCACCACGAGGTTGAAGAAGATGTAGAAGAACACGAAGAGCGTCACGATGCCGACGACGACGGCACCTTCCTGGCGGGCCAGGCCGTCGTAGATCGCGCGGCCGAGACCGGGCAGGTTGAACACCGTCTCGGTCACGATGGCCCCGCCGAGCAGGCCACCGACATCGGCACCGATGAAGGTGACGACAGGAATCAGCGAGTTGCGCAACGCATGGCGAACGATGATGCGCCGGTTGCTGATTCCCTTCGACTTCGCGGTGCGGATGTAGTCCGCGGCCATCGATTCGGCCACCGAGGTGCGCGTCAGACGAGCCACGTACGCCATCGACAGCGATGCGAGCACCAATCCGGGAAGCAGGTAACTCGACCAGCCGTCGTTGATGCCGGAGATCGGGAAGAGCCCCAACTTGAGACCGAGGGTGAACTGGGCGATGAAGCCGAGAACGAACACCGGCACCGACACCAGCAGCGTCGTCGAGATGAGCACCAGGTTGTCGAAGAAGGATCCGCGCTTGAGGGCGGCGAGCACGCCTGCGGCGATACCCATGATGGTCTCGATGACGACGGCCACGATGGTCAATCGGACCGTGACCGGAAGTGCCCGCTCGATGGTGTCGAGGACGGGGCGTCCGGAGAAGTCGGTACCGAAGTCGCCTTGGAAGAAGCCACCGATGTACTTGAAGTACTGCACGAAGAGGTTGTCGTCGAGGTTGAACTCGTCGCGCAGCTGGGCGACGACGCCGGGGGCGAGGGGGCGATCTCCAGCGAGGGCGCGGATGGGATCACCCGGCAGCGCGTAGACCATCGCGAAGATCAAGAACGAGGAGCCGATCAGGACGGGAATCGTCAGCAGTAATCGGCGAGTGATGTAGCGACCCACTGTGTGTCTTCTCCTTGAACAAGGGACGAACCTGCGCCTCGGGTCTTGCCGGCGCAGGTCGGTGTGGGACGGTTACGACCCACGGTTGAACGGGACCCGGTGGGTGACAACCGATCACGCTTGGCTGCCACCCACCTGGGTGCATCGTCAGCTGACTACGACGTCCTCGAGGATGATGTTGCCTCGGTTGTCGATCTTGACGTCGGAGACGCGGTCGGACCACACGGCCTGGTTCAGGCCGTAGAACAGCGGGGTCGCGGGCATCTGATCGATCAGGATGTCCTCGGCCTTCTGGTAGTCCTCGGTAGCAGCGTCGATGTCCTCGGCGTTGTTGCCTTCTACCAGAGCGGCGTCGAATGCCGGGTCGTTGAAGAAGGTGGCGTTGCTGCCGGCCGGCGGCAAGGCCGACACCGAGTACAGCGGGCTGAGGAAGTTGTAGATCGACGGGTAGTCCATGATCCAACCCGAGCGGAAGGGTCCGGTCATGCCCTGAGCGTCCTGCAGCGGCAGGTACTGCGCGAACTGGAGGTCGCCACGCAGCGCGTAGTTCACGCCCAGGTTGTCGCGCAACTGGTTGCCCACCGCGGTCATCCACGGATCGTGGCCCGCACCGGCGTTGAACCACAGGTCCACCGGCTGGCTGCGGTCGAATCCGGCCTCGTCGAGCAGACGGTTGGCCTCGTCCGGGTTGAGCTCGCAGTTGGCTCCACAAGCGTCCTCGCGGTAGCCCTCGACCACGGGAGAGGCGAAAGAGTCTGCCGGAGTACGGGTATCGGTGAAGATCGCGGTCGCGATGGCCTGGCGATCGATGGCCATCGAGAATGCCTTGCGCACGTTCGGATCCTGGAAGCGCGGATCGTACGTCGGGAAGCCGAGTGAGGTGATGTCCGGGCGAGCGCGCTCGCCGTACCGGTCACCGAACGTATCGCGAGCGGTGGCCCACGCGTCCTCGGGGAGGTCGAGCATGACGTCGAGTCCGCCACCCTGAACGTCGTTGTAGCCGGTGCTCACCTCGGTGTAGACCTTGAAGTTGACGCCTGCGGACTGTGCCGCATTGTCGCCTGCGTAATCGTCGTACTTGGTGACGGTGAATCCCTGTCCGGGAACGAAGTCCTCGTCGGCCTTGAACGGGCCGTTACCGATCGGGCGAGCGCCGAAAGCGTCGGGGTCGGCGTAGAACGCCTCGGGCAGCGGATCGAACGCGGTGTAGCCGAGCGTCAGCGGGAAGATGGCGAACGGTCCGGTGAGCTGGACGGTGAAGGTCGTGTCGTCGACGACGTTCAGGCCACTCAGGTCGGTCGCGGTGGGCTCGGCGGTCTCGCTGCCCTGCAGATCTGCGTAGCCTTCGATGTTCTCGAAGAAGTAGGACGCACCGAATGCGTTGGTGCTCAACGCGTTGTAGCTCCACGCCTTGGTGTAGGACTCGGCGGTGACGGGCGTGCCGTCGTGGAACGTCCAGCCGTCCTTGAGCTTGACGGTCCAGGTGGTGTTGTCCTCGGATTCGACGGACTCGGCAACGCCGTTGTACTCGACGCTGTTGTCCTCGTCGTTGAACGTGACCAGCGGAGTGAAGAGCGCCTCGAGGACCTGGCTGCCTTCGCTCTCGGTAGTGTTACCGGGAACCAGCGGGTTCTCCGGCTCGGCGATGTAGATGCTGTAGATCCCGTCTCCACTGCCACCGGAGCTCGAGCCTCCGCCACCACAGGCGGCGAGCAGGCTCGCACTCATCAGCACAGCCGTGGTGACGACCGCGGCACGTTTGATACGCAAGAAAATCCTCCATCCAGATGTGAACACGGGGTCATCCGTGCTCAGTTCCTCGGGCGCGACGCCCGGGGATTCGTGGGCGACCGCATGGCACGGCAGGTGGGCCGTTCCAACGATCTGATGGGATGGACTTTAGACACATCCTGAAACGAACATGTGAACTCCCCCAGATTTTGCTGACCCGTGAGTAAGCCGGAAACATGATCGAAACGTTTCGGCAAGTCGATTTCTCACAGTTCGGACATCGGTGTCGCCACGGGCTCACACCGATGGCCCCGATTACCGCCCAGCGTGCAGAAACTACCGATCACCGCAGATCAGGGGGTTGCAGGCGATTGCAACGGTGCGATTGCCATCACATGTGACTACCCTCACAAGGGGCTCGAGACCGGCACGGAAGTGCAGTTTCATGAGCGAAATGCACCGGACGAAAGTGAGCTATTCGAGATGACGACCAGTACCTCTGGAACCGACGAGACCGTGGTTGCCTCCTACGCACCCTCGGCCGAGTTCACGGCTGCGGCGAACGCCGGAGCCGACCTCTACGCCTCCGCGGAAAAGGATCGACTCGGGTTCTGGGCCGAGCAGGCTCGCCGGCTCCACTGGCACACCCCGTTCACCGAGGTGCTCGACTGGTCCGACGCCCCCGTGGCCAAGTGGTTCGCCGACGGAGAGCTCAACGTCGCCTACAACTGCGTCGACCGCCACGTCATCGACGGACACGGCGACCAGGTGGCAATCCACTGGGAAGGCGAGCCCGGCGACAGCCGCGACGTCACCTACGCCGATCTGCTCGCCGACGTCAGCCAGGCCGCCAACACCCTGACCGAACTCGGCCTCGTCTCCGGCGACCGTGTCGCGATCTACATGCCCATGATCCCCGAGGCCATCGTCTCGATGCTCGCCTGCGCTCGCCTCGGACTGACCCACTCGGTCGTCTTCGCCGGCTTCTCCGCCACCGCACTGCGCTCACGCATCGACGACGCCGAAGCCAAACTCGTCATCACCACCGACGGCCAGTGGCGACGCGGCAAGCCCGCCCCCATCAAGGACACCGTCGACGAGGCCGTCGACGGAGCCGCCTCGATCGAACACGTCCTCGTCGTCAAGCGCACCGACTCCGACGTCGCGTGGACCGAGGGACGCGACCTGTGGTGGCACGAGACCGTCGCGAAGGCGTCGAAAGACCATGAAGCGCAGCCGTTCCCGGCCGAGCATCCCCTCTTCATCCTGTACACCTCCGGTACGACGGGTAAGCCCAAGGGCATCATCCACACCTCCGGCGGCTACCTGACGCAGACCTCGTACACCCACCACAACGTCTTCGACCACAAGGCAGGCAAAGACGTCTACTGGTGCACCGCCGACATCGGCTGGGTCACCGGGCACTCCTACATCGTCTACGGTCCGCTCTCGAATCGCGCGACGCAGGTCGTCTACGAGGGAACGCCCAATTCGCCCGACGAGCACCGGCATTGGAACGTCATCGAGAAGTACAAGGTCTCGATCTACTACACCTCCCCCACCCTCGTTCGTACGTTCATGAAGTGGGGCAAGGACATTCCGGAGGCGCACGATCTGACCTCGATCCGTCTGCTCGGCTCCGTCGGCGAGCCGATCAACCCCGAGGCGTGGCGCTGGTTCCGCGACGTCGTCGGCGGCGGAACCGCCCCGATCGTCGACACCTGGTGGCAGACCGAGACCGGCGCGATCATGATCTCCCCGCTGCCCGGCGTCACCGCCACCAAGCCCGGCTCCGCGATGGCCCCGCTGCCCGGTATCTCCGCCAAGATCGTCGACGACGACGCCAAGCCACTGGGCAACGGCGGCAACGGATATCTCGTGCTCGACGAGCCGTGGCCGTCGATGCTGCGCGGCATCTGGGGCGACATGGACCGCTACAAGGACACCTACTGGTCGCGTTACGCCGAGGAAGGCTGGTACTTCGCCGGTGACGGTGCCAAGTACGACGAGGACGGTGCCCTGTGGGTCCTCGGCCGCGTCGACGACGTCATGAACGTCTCCGGCCACCGCATCTCCACCTCCGAGGTGGAATCGGCACTGGTCACCCATCATAGTGTCGCCGAGGCCGCGGTGGTCGGTGCCGCCGACGACACCACCGGTCAGGGCATCGTCGCGTTCGTCATCCTGCGGGCCGGCGAGGAGAACACCGGCGACGCGTTGATCGCGGAACTCAAAGCACAGGTCTCCAAAGAGATTTCGCCGATCGCCAAGCCACGCGAGATCTCCATCGTGCCGGAGTTGCCGAAAACGCGTTCGGGCAAGATCATGCGCCGCCTGCTGCGCGACGTGGCCGAGGGCCGCGAACTCGGCGACGTTTCCACCCTCGTCGACCCGAAGGTATTCGAGGCGATCAAGAAGGGTCGCTGAGTGCCTGCGGCAGTGGTGTGAACAAGTGCCCCCTGAGGCACTTATTCACACCACTGCGCGCCGCGCACTACACGCTGTCGAGCGACTGATCCCGTGTTTCCTTCATGATCAGCAGGGCGATCAGCGTCAACGTCGCAGCGATGGCGAGGTACACGCCCACCCAGCCGACGCCGTAGGAACTCACCAGCCAGGTGGCGATGAACGGTGCCACTGCGGCACCGAGGATCGACGCGGTGTTGTACGAGATTCCCGAGCCCGTGTAGCGCACGTTCGTCGGAAACAGTTCGGGCAGAACGGCACTCATCGGGCCGAAGGTCAGGCCCATCAGTCCGAGGCCGACGCACATGAACACCAGCATCTTGCCCGCCGAGGCGGACGCCGGATCTGCGAACCAGTGGAACGACAGACCGAACAGCACGATCGCCGTGGTGATGACGATCAGCGTGGGACGACGGCCGTACTTGTCGGCCAGCAGCCCGGCCACCGGAATCAGCGCCGCGAAGAACAGCACCGCGATGAGCTGCAGCTCCAGGAAGTCGGTGTACGGAATGGCGAGCTTCGGGCCGTTGACGTCGGACACCTGGCCCGTTCCGTAGCTGACCACCCACGTGGTCATGATGTAGAACAGCGTGTAGGTGGCGAGCATGACGAACGTTCCGATGATCAGCTGACGCCAACTGGTCTTGAACACCTGCGCGAGCGGAGTCTTGACCTTCTGGCCGCGCTCGACGGCCAGCTTGAACACCGGCGTCTCCTCTAGCTTGAGCCGGACGTACAGGCCGATGATGACCATGACGGCGCTGAGCAGGAACGGAATTCGCCAGCCCCAGGTGAGGAACGCATGGTCGGCGCCGGAGTTGACCGAGTCGTAGCCCGTCGCGATGACGATGAGCAGGAAGATGCCGTTGGCGAAGAAGAACCCGATGGGTGCGCCCAGCTGCGGGTACATCGCCGCCCAGGCCCGCTTGCCCGGCTTGGCGGTTTCGGTGGCCAGCAGAGCCGCACCGCTCCACTCGCCGCCGAGGCCGACGCCCTGGGTGAAGCGCATGATCGCCAGCAGCGCCGGAGCCCACAGGCCCACCGCGGCGTACGTCGGCAACAGTCCGATCGCGAACGTCGCGACACCCATCGTGAGCAGGGACCCGACGAGGGTCGCCTTGCGGCCGATGCGATCGCCGAAGTGGCCGAACAGAATCGACCCGATGGGTCGCGCTACGAAGGCGAGGCCGAAGGTCGCGAACGACGCCAGCAGCGCGGTGGTGTCGTTGCCCGCCGGGAAGAACAGACGGGGGAAGACGAGCACTGCGGCGGTGGCATAGATGTAGAAGTCGAAGAACTCGATGGACGTGCCGACCATCGAGGCGATCACGATGCGTGACCGCGGCACCTGGGGTGCGGGAATTGCGCCGTCGGGGGCGACGGCGTGTGCTGAACTCACGAATGCTCCTGAAGGGGGAAGTTCCCTGCAAATTACCTGATGAACACCTGAGAATTTCACGGCCCGGGGCTGTTCGTTGCCGGTTCGTGCAACATTCTCGTGTTTGCCCGCGCGGACGCGGAGGTACCCGTCCACGACAGCCGGGCGTCGCTCGGCATACAGGAAACAGTTAATCTGCTACCTAGGCACTACTGTCGATACGATCTTCCGCACAACACCGAGCAGAGCGATTACAAGGGGTCGAGAGTTGAGCGTCAGCAATGACAAGGGATACGGAAACGGCGTCCCGAACACGATTTCGTCGATACCTCTGACCGATGTCGATGCCCGCACCCCTGGTAGCGCCAGCATCGGAAATCTCGTCAAGGACGCCACCACTCAGGTCTCGACGCTCGTGCGCGCCGAAGTCGCCCTCGCCAAGGCCGAGGTCACCGGCGAGGTCAAGAAGGGTCTGCAGGGCAGCGTCTTCTTCATCATCGCGTTGACGGTGCTGCTGTTCAGCTCCTTCTTCTTCTTCTTCTTCGCCGCAGAGCTGCTCGATGTGTGGCTCTACCGTTGGGCCGCCTTCCTCATCGTGTTCGTATTCATGGTGTTGGCCGCGGCGCTGTTCGGATTCCTGGGCTACCGCAGGGTCAAGAAGCTGCGCAAGCCCGAGAAGACCATCGACTCGCTCAAGCAGGCGTCGACGGTGCTGCCGAACCAGCACGATTCCATCCCCGGAGTTCCCGGCTACAAGAAGTAGTAGCCCGGCGAATCGAGCAGTATGAATCAGCCCGATCCGTCCACGGTCCGATATCCGGGACAGTGGATCCATCGCGACATCCACGCCAACGGAATCCGGTTCCACATCGTGGAGGTCGGCGAACACGCTCCGGACGCACCGCTGGTGGTTCTGCTGCACGGCTTCGCCGACTTCTGGTACTCGTGGCGACACCAACTCGAGGCGCTTACGCGCTCGGGTGTCCGCGCCATCGCCGTCGACCTGCGCGGATACGGTGACTCCGACAAGCCTCCACGCGGATACGACGGGTGGACCCTCGCCGGCGACATCGTCGGACTGGTTCGCGCCCTGGGTTATCCGCACGCCACGTTCGTCGGCCATGCAGACGGCGGTCTCGTCTGCTGGGCCAGTGTTGCGCTCCACCCCCGCCTGGTGCGTTCGATGGTGCTGATCAACGCCCCGCATCCCATCTCGCTACGTCGCTCCGTGTTGAAGGACTCCGCGCAGCGCGCTGCCCTGCTGCCACACTTCGTTCGCTACCAGGTTCCGTTGCGCCCCGAGAGACTGCTGACGCGTCGAGGCGGCATCGCGGTGGAAGAGCTGATGAGCAGCCGCGCCGGGTCCGCGTGGCAGGGCACCGAGGATTTCTCGGACACCACGGCAAAGATGCGGTCGGCCATCCGAATTCCGGGTGCCGCGCACTGCGCACTCGAATATCAGCGCTGGGCGTTCCGCAGCCAGTTCCGTGCCGAGGGCCGCCGCTTCATGGACGCCGTGGACGTACGCACCTCGATCCCCGTCGCGCAGATCAGCGGCGACCTCGACCCGTATGTGCTGCCCACCACCCTCGACAGAGATCGACACTGGGCACCGGGGCTGACGCGTCGAACGGTGCGGGACGTGGGGCATTACGTGCACCAGGAAGCACCCGACGTGGTGTCCGAGGAGATTCTGCGGGTCGTGCGCGAGAGCTAGACGATGCAGTCGCCCGTGGCGACCGGCACCGGGGCATCGAAACTCTGCGCAAGTTCGTCCGCGATCTCCGTCGCCGTCAGCACGAATCCGGTGTCGGGGTCGTCGACGGCGGCACCGAACACGACTCCGAGTACCTCTCCGGACGAGTTGACCAGCGGTCCACCGGAGTTGCCCTGCCGCACCGATCCGCGGACGGTGTACACCTCGCGTTGGACGGTGCCCGTGCGGTAGATGTCCGGTCCGCTCAGGTTGATGATCTCGCGGATGCGCGCCGGGCTCGCCGTGTACGGTCCGCCGCCGGGATAGCCGAGCACGATGGCGTCCGTTCCGGATTCGGCCGGTGCAGGCGCAAACGGCAGCACCGGGGCCTGGAGCTGCGAAACCCGAAGCACGGCAACATCTTCTTCGGGGTCGAACAACACGACGTCGGCCGCCAGAGGTCCGTTCGGCGAATCGACGGTCACCTCGGACGTGCCTGCGACGACGTGCGCGTTGGTCATCACCAGATCCGATCCGACGACGAAGCCCGAACCTTCCAGCGCCTTCTGGCAGCTCGGCGCGATGCCGTTGATCTTGATGACGCTCGATTGCAGTTGCACCGGAATCGGTCCCGCTGCGATCCCGGAATCGGGTGCGGCGACGTTCGCGACCGGGGTGCGTCCGAACGGTCCGATGACGTCGGGGAGCCCGGACGTATCGAGCAACGCCGAGAATTCCTCGGGTACCTGCCGCAACCAGTCGGGTGCCACCTCGTCGACTTTGCCCAGGACCGTCGAGCCGCGGACCGCACTGGCGACCTCGGGCTGCGAGGACGACGTCAGTGGGATGGCGAGCAGCCACGCGGCCGCGAGAACGGCTGCGGCCTGCAACCCGGCACCGATGGTGCTGTCGACGGATCGTGCTCCGCGCGAATGGATTCCGCTACGCAGTGCCCGCCCGAGAACCATGCCGGCCACCTCACCGACGATCACCAACACCACGATCAGTGCGATTCCGACGAACACCCGCGTTCGCGAACCGTCGACGTGTTCGAGCACGTGCGGCGCCACCAGAATTCCGGCGACGGCACCGAGAACGACACCGAGAAACGCCAGCGCCGACGCCACCGCCCCCTGCCGCCATCCCGACGACGCCGCCAGCAGTGCGATGGCAACCACCGCGATATCGACCCACCCTGAACCTGTCACCGATCGAGCCTCGCTCCTACCGCAGTCAAGCTGGCCTCCAGATCGCGTACGTCCCCCGAGTCCCACTCGGGCTCCCAGCCCGATACAGCCAGCAGACCCGCCAGGATACCGCCCGTGAAGCCCCACACCAGCATTCCCTGCACAGCGAACGCCGGCCCCCGGTAGCCCGCCGGGTGGCGCACCTGGAAGCGATTGTCCGGATCGAGCAACTCGCGCAACGGAACTCGCACCACTCGCTCGGTCTCGCCTGGATCGACGACGCGCACCGGGGTCGGCTGCTTCCAGTACGAGAGCACCGGAACCACGTCGAAGCGCGACGGCGGAACGTAGATGCCGGGCATCGTCGCCAGTGGCACGACGCCCGCCGGATCGAGTCCGGTTTCCTCCTGCGCCTCGCGCAGTGCCGTACCGATCGGGCCGTCGTCGCCCGGGTCGGTCGCCCCACCGGGGAACGCGATTTGTCCGCTGTGATCTCGCAGAGTCGACGCACGCTGGGTCAGCAGGACGTCGGCGTCGGCGGGCAGTCCGCCGGGCGCACCGGGATCGGCGTCGGCAGGTCCGCCGAACAACACCAACACAGCGGCGGATCGCGGCCGGTCGGACGGCGGCGCTTGACGCTGTAGCACCGGGTTGATGCCGGTGGTGTCGGTCAGTCCGCCCGCCCTGCCTGCGACGTCGAGCATCCGCCCGAGCCAGTCGGGTGCACTCACGAATCGACCCCGAGGTTCACGCGAACGGCGTCGGCGATGTCGTCGACGCTCCGGAAGGGTTGTGGCAGCACCTTGGCGACAGTGCCATCCGCAGATATCAAAACGGAAACGGGAAGCACGTTCGGTGCTCCCACGGCGGCGACGACGCGGCCTGCGCCGTCCTGAACTCCAGGCAGAGTGATGCCGTAGTCGGTGAGCCGCGTCAGACCGTTGGCCTCGTTGGCGTCGTTGTGGACCGTCAAGACCTCGATCTTCTCGCCGGCTCGTTCGGCGTATTGCTGCAGGTAGGGCAGCTCTTCGGCACACGGCCCGCACCAGTACGCCCAGATGTTGAGCAGGGCCGGGCGGCCCGCGAGTGCCTGGCCGAGGTCGACGTACGAACCGTCGCCGATGCATTCGAGTGTGATGCCCGTCAGCGGGCCGGCTGACGTTCCCGACGGCGTCGGACATCCCGCGAGACCGGCGTCCTGCCTCAGTGGTGCGAGGGCCTCGAGCGTGTCGACTGCGCGACGTTCGTCCGTCCCCGGCGCTCGTTGCCCGAGGCCGGGAGAGTCCATGGGCTGGGCGGTGGGTGCGGCGTCGTTGCGGGGCCACAGCGCGTAGACCATCCCGACCACCAGGATCAGAGCGACCAGTGACCACCGCAGAGCAGACTTGTTCACGACACGATTCCGGCGAGGGCGAGGAGGTGATCGGTTTCCGGGCCCTTCACCAGCGCGGCCGCGGCGGCGGGGTCGGTCGGACCGGCCCCGAAGGAGGGGCAGTCCTTGGCGAGGACGCACACCCCACATGCGGGCGTACGAGCGTGGCAGACGCGTCGACCGTGAAAGATGACTCGATGCGAGAGCAGCGTCCACTCCTTGCGTTCGATGAGTGCGCCGACGGCGTGCTCGACCTTGACCGGGTCCTGCTCTTCGGTCCACTGCCAGCGCCGAACGAGCCGTCCGAAGTGCGTGTCGACGGTGATTCCCGGAACGTCGAAGGCATTACCGAGCACCACGTTGGCAGTCTTGCGGCCGATCCCGGGAAGCGTGACGAGATCCTTCAGCGTCGCCGGCACCTCGCCGTCGAAATTCTCAACCAACTTCTGTCCGAGGCCGATCAGCGAGTTCGCCTTGTTGCGGTAGAACCCCGTGGTGCGGATGTACTCCTCGAGCTCGGCGCGGTCGGCCTCTGCGTAGTCGCGGGCTGTGCGGTATTTCACGAACAGTGCCGGGGTGACCATGTTGACGCGCTTGTCGGTGCACTGCGCGGACAGGATGGTCGCAACGGCGAGTTCGAGGGGCGTGGTGAAGTCCAGTTCGCAGTACACATGCGGGAAGGCAGTGCTCAACGTCCGGTTCATCCGCCGAGCCCGGCGCACGAGCCCGAGGTGAGTCTCCTCGCGTTTGCGCACGTCGGGGCGTTTCGGAGCTGTCGAATCCACTCCACAACTGTACGGACAAGAATGAGTAACGTTCCTCGCGGCAGCAGTGGGCTGTGTTTGTATCGAGACCTTTTCGGTGTTAACTGGCCGGTATGCAAGGACTCGCCGTGGTGCTCTTTCCGGTACTACTCATGCTCTTCGCACTCGCGATGGAACGCGTCGAGTTCCGGCTCAGCAAGCTCGGCGTCCGGGAGCAGGAAGTGCAGGAGTTCCTGGATCAGGCGAGCAAGTCCGAGGTCGCCACTCTGGCGAACGAGGGCTTCCCGCATGCATTGGCCCGATTCAACACCCGCAAGCGCCGCCAGACCCCGCCGCGGACCGTCGACACGCGCGACGGCATGGTCGACCAACGCGCCAGCTGAACGCACGTTTTGTCCCATTGGTCGTAATTTCGGTGAATTTCGGGTGAACGGGAACACACGCCCGAGACCTCTGGCAACCTGTGGTGGCGTCGATCACTCGGTTTCCACCGACTCGAAGTAGACTCCCCTGAGGTAATTGTTGTGTTTGATCATCGGATCGACGTCGACGCCTGAACTGCACCGCAGTTCGGTGCATGGCACGAACTGTGTACAAACGCGTTCGGTGGTGCGGGTTGCCGCGTCACCGACATCCCAAAAGGAGCGCAAGTGGACGACGTCCTGGCACGGGCCGGCATCTTCCAAGGAGTCGAACCCTCTGCGGTTGCGGCACTGACGAAGCAGCTGCAGCCTGTCGATTTCCCCCGTGGACACGTGGTGTTCAACGAGGGTGAGCCCGGAGACCGGCTCTACATCATCGTTTCCGGCAAGATCAAGCTCGGGCGACGCTCCCCCGACGGCCGCGAGAACCTGCTGACGATCATGGGACCGTCGGACATGTTCGGCGAGCTGTCGATCTTCGACCCCGGCCCCCGTACGTCCTCGGCCACCACGGTCACCGAGGTGCGCGCGGTCAGCATGGACCGAGCGGCACTCAAGGACTGGATAGACCAGCGCCCCGAGATCGCCGAGCAGTTGCTGCGCGTACTGGCCCGCCGGTTGCGTCGCACCAACAACAACCTGGCCGACCTCATCTTCACCGACGTCCCCGGACGCGTGGCGAAGGCGCTGCTGCAGCTGGCACAGCGCTTCGGCACCCAGGAAGCGGGCTCGCTGCGCGTCACCCACGACCTGACGCAGGAAGAGATCGCTCAGCTCGTCGGTGCCTCTCGTGAGACCGTCAACAAGGCACTGGCCGACTTCGCACACCGCGGATGGCTGCGCCTCGAAGGCAAGTCCGTGCTGATCTCGGACTCCGAGCGTCTGGCACGCCGAGCTCGCTAGGCCGAGTTCCGTCGAGACAGCAGCTCGCTAGCTCTCGCGGAGGTAGGCCAGCTGCGTCTTGACCGACATCCGCGCAGCCGGCCACAACTTCTTGTCCACGTCCGCATAGACGTGCCGTACCACCTGCATCGGTTTCGCGTTCTCGCCGAGCTCGGCGAGCGCCGAGCGAACCTGATCCAGCCGCTGCCGACGGTGGGCGCGATACGCTCGCGCCACCTCGGCGGTGTCCGGCAACTCCGGCCCGTGACCGGGAAGCACGGTCTTCCCTGCTCCGGCTGCTTCGAGCCGGTCCAACGACTGCAGATAATCCGCGAGCGAGCCGTCCTTCGGGTCCAGGACCGTGGTGCCGCGGCCGAGGATCGTGTCTCCCGTCAGGATCGCGTCGTCCAGCACGAAACTCACCGAATCCGCGGTGTGACCGGGCGTGTGCAGAACTTCGATCCGAAGCCCGGCGGCCTCGATGACCTCTCCGTGGGCCAGGCTCACGCCGTCCCCGTGCAGGAACTTCTCCCCGACCGCGCGCACCGGGGCCGCCGTCTTTCGGTGAAAACGCTTCAGCCCACCGGTGTGATCGGCGTGGCGATGCGTCACCAGGGTCAGCACCACCGTGCCCGACGCGGCGACGGCGTCGAGATGGGCTCGGTCCTTCGGCCCCGGATCGACGACGATGCACTCCTCGGACCCCGGTGCCTGCAGAATCCAGGTGTTCGTTCCGTCGAGCGTCATCTTGCCCGGGTTGTCGGCGAGCAGAACCGACGCAGTGGGCGTCACCTGCCGGAGTAATCCGTACGCGGGATGCTGGGGGTTAGAAACGGCCATTGAAATACTGTAGGTCGCCGGCCCCAGGCGCTGTCCATGCGGACTACCGTCGACACCTATGAAGATCGGACTCGTCGGAGCGGGCCCCTGGGCTCACAAGACTCAAGCCCCCTCGTTGCTCGCTCATCCCGGCGTCGACTTCGCCGGAGTGTGGGCCCGACGGCCCGAGGCGGCGGCCGAGATGGGGGCACCGGTCTTCGAATCGTTCGATGCCCTGCTGGGTGCGGTCGACGCGGTTGCCTTCGCGGTACCACCGGCCGTGCAGGCCGGGTACGCGCTCCGCGCGGTGCAGGCGGGCAAACATGTGTTGTTGGACAAGCCGATTGCCGCAACGGTGGCCGAGGCCGAGGAACTCGCCTCGGCAGTGACGGCTGCAGGCGTGCGCTCGATGGTGACGCTGACTCTCCGGTTCGCCCCAGAGACAAGGCAATTCCTCGACGCGGTCGCCGGGCGACCGTGGGCAGCGGGCTCGGGAACCTGGTTCTCCGGTGCCGTCCTCGGCGGGGCGTACGCGAACTCGCAGTGGCGACACGACGACGGGGCGATCCTCGACATCGGGCCACACGTGTTCGACCTGCTCGACGCCGCACTGGGAACCATTGCACACGTTGCCTATTCACACCGCGAGGTGGCGGCGGACAGTTGGACCGTGGTGCTCGAGCACGAGGGCGGAGCCCGCAGCACGGTGCACTTGTCGGTGCGGACGCCGATCATGCCGTCCCTGATGCGAATCGAACTCAGCGGCACCGACGGCGTCGCCACTCTCACCGACCGATCGACCTCGTCGACCGACTGCTTCGCCGTCCTGCTGGACGAATTCCTCGAGTCGGTCGACAAGGGTGTCGATCACGAATGCTCGGTACACCGAGGACTGCACCTGCAGAAGGTGATTGACGGGGCGCGTAAGTGGGCACCCCGATTCGATGACCACGATTGACGTCAAAGACGCGATGTTCCACTACGTCTCCGCGCCGCATCGTTCGATGGACCAGTACATGACGATCGTGTTCGACTCGGACGCTGCGGAAGCGCCGAGCTTCGAGGACGTCGTGGCGCATCTCGAACGACGTGCGCGACGCGTTCCGAGATTGAAGATCCGCATCTGCGAGGCGCTCGGCCAGCTCGAGCACCCCCGGTGGGTGAACGATCCGCTGCCCGTTCGCGACCACGTGGTCGATCATGATCTGGCGGACGGCCGGCACACGTTGGAATCCTTTCTGGCCGAGCTGTCCACCGTTCCGATCGATGCAACCGACCGCGCGTGGACCGTCCACGTCGGCCGTGGGGCACCGTCGATCGAGGGCGTGCGCGGCGTGGCCACGGTGGTGGTCGTTCAGATCAGTCACGCCCTGTCCGATGGGTCCGTCGGCACGGGCATCGCGCGAGCTCTGTTCGGGCCGGACGAGTTGACGGAGAACGTGCATTTCGCCGACGACCCTGCGGTGTCACGTCCGCGCCCGATACGCGATGCACTCCGAGGTCTGCTGCTTCTTCCGGTCCGCTGGCTGCGCTCGCAGAAGACGATGCGTCGGTCGCAGCGTGGATACTCGGCCGCCGTCGCCACGGGTGAGATTTTCGCGCCGCAGCCGGTGCAGACCACTTACCTCAATGCACACCCGGACGGCACCCGAGCCGTACACATATTGCAATTCCCGAAAGATCGATGGACCAGCGGCACCGCGACCGTCACGGTCACCGCACTCACCGCAGTGGGTGCAGCCTTGCGTGAACACCTCGGGATGCACGGAGAGGAAGCTGTGGAGCATCTCCGTGCGCTGGTTCCCGCCGCACTGGATACGTCGGTGGAGTGGCCGGCCATCAATCGCACGATTCCCACTGCCGTCGCTCTGCACCCGCAGCTGACCGACGCGACGGAGCGGGCATACGCCGTCTCGCGCGCAATGACACCCCAACGGGCTCACGTGAACGATCGCCGTCACGTCGACGCCACCCGCTCCGCCGAGGGCTACCCAGCCGCTCTGCTGATCGGTTTCGGGCGCCGAACCCGGCTCGCTGCTCAGCGCACCGGAATGCCCGAACGCACGACCACACACACCACGGTGTCCAGCGTGAACCGGACGAGCTTGACCCTCGAACTGGGGTCGAATCGGGCGAGACTGTTCGCAGGAACGGCCTCACTCGGTCCCGGCTGCAGCCTGAGCCACGCAGTCTACGGGTACGGCGATGTCGTGACGGTCTGCGTAACAGCCTGCCCTACAACGGTTCCCGACCACGCCGGCTATGTCGAGACTCTACGAACGGCGATCGAGGAGACCTGCTCAGCGCTGCACGACCGTTAACTCGACTACTGCAGTTCGACGATGAGCTCCACTTCCACCGAAGCACCGAGGGGCAATTCGGCGACACCCACGGCCGAGCGCGCATGCTTGCCTGCATCGCCGAAGATCTCACCGATGACGTTCGACGCCCCGTTGATCACCCCGGGCTGACCGGTGAATCCCGGTGCGGAGGCGACGAAGCCGACCGCCTTGATCACCCGGGCCACCGAATCGATGCCGACGAGCGCGTGCACGGCGGCGAGCGCGTTCAGGGCGCAGATGCGTGCCGCTGCGGTGGCGTCCTCAGCGGTGACGTCGCCGCCGACCTTGCCCGCGGACGTGAGGTTTCCGTCCACGATCGGCAACTGGCCGGAGGTGTGGACGAGCGAGCCCACCTGCACCGCCGGGACGTAGGCCGCCAGCGGCGGTACGACGTCGGGCAGCTCGATGCCCAGCTCGGACAGTCGTTCGCTCCACTTCGCCACGGCCGCTCAGGCCTTCGGGCGCTTGAAGTACGCGACCAACGTGTCGCCGCCGTTGGGTCCCGCCATGATTGTGACGAGCTCCCAACCCTCGGAGCCGTAGTTGTCGAGGATCTGCTTGGTGGCGTGAATCAGAACAGGTGCGGTGAAGTATTCCCAGATGGTCTTTTCGCTCATGACTGATGAGCCTATCGTTCGGTTCCGCCCCCGCGGTGCCGGAACTACAGTCGTTGCATGGATCGGCTCGATATCAAGGACGCCATCTATCACTTCGCGCGCGACCGCGGTGATTCTCGAGACCAGTTCTCCCTGACTGCGTTCGACTCGGTCGATCGCGCCGCGCCCTCGTTCGACGAGATCGTCGCGCACATGGAGGCCCGTGCGCCCCTCGTTCCCGGCCTGAGACTGCGGCTTCGGGAGGCACCGCTGAATCTGGACTATCCGCGATGGGTACCCGATACCTCCCCGCTGGCCGAACGGATGTCCGATCACGATCTCGGCGGTGCGTCCTGGGCCGATTTCGAGACCTTGATGGGCGACCTGCTCCGCACCCGTCTCGATCTCCGAGAACACTCCTGGCACCTGTACGTGGTGCGTGGAATCGGTTCTGCTCCGTTGATGCAGGGTCCGGTCACGGTGGTGATACTGCAGGTCGGGCATGCTCTGACCGATGGGCTGGGCGTGTCGAAGATGGTTCGCGCACTTGTTCGAGCCGTCGTCCGCGACAGGTGCGGCAGCGTCTTCGGAGACCGATCCCGAGCGGGAGAACCCCGTCGTCGGCGTTCTCGGTGCTGTGGTTCGGGCACCGGTGGATCTCGTGCGATCGCGGTGGGAGGCCCGCCGAGCGATTCGCGCCTACCGGGGGACGCCGCCCGGCCCGCCGTCGGTGCCCGCCACGTCGCTGAACAGCGCCGTGGGCCCGTATCGAGTCGTCCGCATCGTGCCGATGCGGATGACGGAAGTCCGCGCGGGTGCCGCGTCGGTGACGGTGTCCGCTCTCTGCGCCATCGGCCCGTGTCTCGATCGGTATCTCGGCGACGGTCTCGAGCCACTGTCCGAGACCGGAGGCACCGTTGCGGCGTTCGTACCGATGGCCCTACCTCGCGACGTGGAGTGGCCCGCAGCGAATCGAGCGGTGGTCGGAACGGTCGATCTCCACGTCGGCGAACCCGATCTCGAGAAGCGGGCCGAGCTGATCAGTGCGTCGCTGGCAGTCGAACGAGCCAGAGTGGACGGCCGCACCACTGCTTCGCGTCGCGCGTGCGGACGAGCGGGTGCCCGCTCCGATCGTCCGATTCGTGCAAGGACGTCGATTCCGCAGACACGACCGCTCTCCGTCGCGCGTCGGCGCTCAGACAACCGTGGTCAGTGTCGACCGTGGCCGCGCGGACCTCGAGCTGTGTGGTGCCGTCGCGCGTTTCTCGGCAGGCTTTCCGTTCCTCGAAGACGGCCGGTGTCTCAATCACGGAATCTTCGGTCTCGGCACGGTGGCGACGATCGCGATGGTCGCCTGTCCCGACGCAGTTCCGGATCTCGACGCGTACACACAGAGTTTGGTCGACCGACTCCGCCGACACTCCGGGCAGAGTTAGACACTTCGGTCGGACTCCCGAGGACGACCTCTATATGGTCGGGGTGTGGGTATAGCGAACGAAGAGGGATGGCCGGCGAAGGCAGATGCAGCGCGGCTGCATTTCGTATCCGGTAAGGGCGGGACCGGCAAGACGACCGTCGCTGCCGCATTGGCGTTGGCGCTCGCGGCGGGCGGTCGACGGGTGTTGCTGGTCGAGGTCGAGGGCAGACAGGGCATCGCGCAGCTCTTCGACGTGCCGCAGCTTCCGCCGCAGGAGACGCGCGTCGCCTCGGCG